>NZ_JBNRIJ010000004.1:41405-69752 GCF_053557675.1 Pseudomonas sp. XP1
GTACCTGTGGGAGCGGGTTTACCCGCGAAGAGGCCGGCACAGGTATCCATGTCTAGCGGCCCAGATACACCTCGACCACCCGCTCATCCGCCTGCACCTGCTCCAGCGACCCTTCCGCCAGCACGCTGCCCTGGTGCAGCACGGTCACATGGTCGGCAATGCTGCCAACGAACCCCATGTCATGCTCCACCACCATCAGCGAATGCTTGCCAGCCAGCCCCTTGAACAGTTCGGCCGTGAACTCGGTCTCGGCATCGGTCATGCCCGCGACCGGCTCGTCCAGCAACAGCAGTTGCGGCTCCTGCACCAGCAGCATGCCGATCTCCAGGAACTGCTTCTGCCCATGCGACAGCAACCCTGCCTGGCGCTGGGCCAGTGGCAGCAGGCGCAAAATGCCCAGCATTTCCTCGATGCGCTGGCGCTGCTCACCGCCCAAGCGCGCTGCCAGGCTGGCCCATACCGACTTGTCGGCCTTCAGCGCCAGTTCCAGGTTTTCGAACACCGTCAGCGCCTCGAACACCGTGGGCTTCTGGAACTTGCGGCCTATGCCGGCCTGGGCGATCTGGTATTCGCTCATGCGGGTCAGGTCGAGGGTGTCACCGAAATAGGCCGTACCGCTGTCGGGCCGGGTCTTGCCGGTGATCACATCCATCATCGTGGTCTTGCCGGCCCCGTTGGGGCCGATGATGCAACGCAGCTCGCCCACGCCGATGTACAGGTTCAGCGCGTTCAGCGCCTTGAAGCCATCGAAGCTGACGCTGATGTCTTCCAGGCTCAGCACTGTGCCATGGCGGGTGTCCAGGCCGGCCTTGCGGCTGTGGCCCAGGCCGATGGCGTCGCGGCCGGCGCCTAGGTTGTCGAACACCGGTTCGAGCATGAATTCGGGGTGTACCGGGGGTACGCCTCTCATGGCTGGCTCCTTTTCTTCAACAGGCCGACCACGCCCTTGGGCAGGTACAGGGTGACGAGGATGAACAATGCGCCGAGGAAGAACAGCCAGAACTCCGGGAAGGCCACGGTGAACCAGCTTTTCATGCCATTGACCAGGCCGGCGCCGAGCAACGGGCCGAGCAAGGTGCCGCGCCCGCCCAGGGCCACCCACACGGCGGCTTCGATGGAGTTGGTCGGCGACATCTCGCTGGGGTTGATGATGCCCACCTGCGGTACGTACAGCGCACCGGCCAGGCCGCACAGTACGGCGCTCAGCACCCACACCAGCAGCTTGAAACCGCGTGGGTCATAGCCACAGAACATCAGGCGGTTCTCGGCGTCGCGCACGGCGGTGAGCAGGCGGCCGAACTTGCTGCGGGTCAGGCACCTGCACAGGTACAGGCTGGCCAGCAGCAGGCCGACGGTGAGCAGGAACAGCACCGCGCGGGTGCCTTGGGCAGCAATGTCGAAGCCAAGGATGGTGCGGAAGCTGGTAAAGCCGTTGTTGCCGCCAAAGCCGGTTTCGTTGCGGAAGAACAGCAACATGCCGGCGAAGGTCAGCGCCTGGGTCATGATCGAGAAGTACACGCCCTTGATCCGCGAGCGGAAGGCGAACCAGCCGAACACCAGCGCCAGCAGCCCGGGCGCCAGCACCACCAGGCACAGGGCCCAGGCAAAATGCTGGGTGCCAGCCCAGTACCACGGCAGTTCGCTCCACGACAGAAAGGTCATGAACCCTGGCAGGCCGTCACCGGCGGCCTGGCGCATCAGGTACATGCCCATGGCGTAGCCACCAAGGGCGAAGAACAGCCCGTGGCCCAGCGACAGCAGCCCGGCGTAGCCCCAGACCAGGTCCAGGGCCAGGGCGACGATGGCGTAGCAGAGGATCTTGCCGATCAGGGTCAGGGTGTAGGCCGACACTTGCAGGGCATGGTCCGCCGGCAGCAGCGACAGCAGCGGCAGGGCCACCAGCAGCAGGACGACGACGGCGCCGATAGCCAGGGTCAGGCGTGGCCCGGCCTTTTGCGTAGCGGTGACAAGCAGTGGCTGGTTCATCAGTCGATTACCCGTCCCTTGAGGGCGAACAGGCCTTGCGGGCGCTTCTGGATGAACAGAATGATCAACGCAAGGATGAGGATCTTGCCGAGCACGGCGCCGATCTGCGGCTCCAGCAGCTTGTTGGCGATGCCAAGGCCGAAGGCTGCCCACAGGCTGCCGGCCAACTGGCCGACGCCGCCGAGCACCACCACCAGGAACGAGTCGATGATGTAGCTCTGGCCCAGGTCCGGGCCGACGTTGCCGACCTGGCTCAGGGCCACGCCACCAAGCCCGGCGATGCCCGAACCGAGGCCGAAGGCGAGCATGTCGACGCGCCCGGTGGACACGCCGCAGCAGGCGGCCATGTTGCGGTTCTGGGTGACCGCGCGCACGTTCAGGCCCAGCCGTGTGCGGTTGAGCAGCAGCCAGGTGAGCAGTACCACGGCCAGGGCGAAGCCGATGATCACCAGGCGGTTGTATGGCAGCACCAGGTTGGGCAGCAACTGGATGCCCCCCGACAGCCAGGTCGGGTTGCTGACTTCGACGTTCTGCGCGCCGAACAGCAGGCGGATGGCCTGGATCAGGATCAGGCTGATGCCCCAGGTCGCCAGCAGGGTTTCCAGTGGGCGACCGTACAGGTGGCGGATTACCGTGCGCTCCAATGCCATACCGACCCCGGCACTGATGGCGAACGCCACTGGCAGGGCGATCAGCGGGTAGAACTCGATGGCGCCGGGGGCGTAGCGCTGCAGCAGTACCTGGACCATGTAGGTGCTGTAGGCGCCGAGCATCAGCATTTCGCCGTGGGCCATGTTGATCACCCCGAGCAGGCCGAAGGTGATGGCCAGGCCAAGTGCTGCCAGCAGCAGGATCGAGCCCAGCGACAGGCCGCTGAAGGCCTGGCCGAGCAGTTCGCCCGCCAGCAGCTTGCGCTGCACCTGGGCCAGGCTGGTTTCGGCGGCGGTGCGCACGCCCGGGTCGGTTTCCGCGTTGGGTTGCAGCAAGGCTTCGAGGCGGGTGCGGGCCAGCGGGTCACCGGTTTCGCCGAGCAGGCGAACGGCGGCCAGGCGTACTGCCGGTTCGCTGGCGCCCAGTTGCAGGTTGGCCAGGGCCAGGCCGAGGGCGGCGTGCACGGCGGGGTCCACTTCGAGGGCAAAGCGCCGGTCGAGGAAGGCCATTTGCGCAGGTTGCGCGCTCTTTTGCAGTTGCTGGGCGGCGGCCAGGCGGATGGCGCTGTTGTGGCTGAGCAACTGGTGGCTGGCCAGGGCGTTGTCGATCAGGCCGCGCAGGCGGTTGTTCAGGCGCACCTTGCGCGTGTCTTCAGCGGCGATGCGGCCTTGGCGCAGGTTCTCCAGCAGCGGCAGGCGTGCGGTATCGGGTTGCGCCGCCCAGCTTTCGAGCAGTTGGGCCTGCTCGGCGGGCTTGGCGGTGAGGAAGAATTCGCCCTCGCTGGCCTGGGTTGCCAAGGGCATCAGCAGGAGCAGGGTGAGCAGCAGTCTGAGCATGCGGGTAATCCTGGAAATCGGCGTTGGATTCATCGCCGGCAAGCCAGCTCCCGCAGGTCATCCACAGGCCTTGAGGAGGGTGCTTTTTCTTGTGGGAGCTGGCTTGCCGGCGATTGGGCTGCAAAGCAGCCCCAGTGCACTCAGTTACCTTTCACGGCGTAATCAGGGCGCTTGTCGTTGCCGGGAATGAACGGGCTCCATGGCTGCGCCCGCAGCGGTTGCTCGGTTTCCCACACCACACTGAACTGCCCGTCATCCTGGATCTCGCCGATCATCACCGGCTTGTGCAGGTGGTGGTTGGTCTTGTCCATGGTCAGGGTGAAGCCGGATGGCGCCTTGAAGCTTTGCCCGGCCAGTGCTTCGCGTACCTTGTCGACATCGGTGGACTTGGCTTTCTCCACTGCCTGCGCCCACATGTGTATGCCCACATAGGTCGCCTCCATCGGGTCGTTGGTCACCGCCTTGTCGGCGCCTGGCAGGCCCTTGGCCTTGGCGTAGGCCTTCCAGTCGGCGACGAATTTCTGGTTGACCGGGTTATCCACCGACTCGAAGTAGTTCCACGCCGCCAGATGGCCCACCAGCGGCTTGGTGTCGATGCCGCGCAGTTCTTCTTCGCCCACCGAGAACGCCACCACCGGCACGTCGGTGGCCTTCAGGCCTTGGTTGGCCAGCTCCTTGTAGAACGGCACGTTGGAGTCGCCGTTGACCGTGGAGATGACCGCGGTCTTGCCACCGGCGGAGAACTTCTTGATGTTGGCGACGATGGTCTGGTAATCGCTGTGGCCGAACGGCGTGTACACCTCTTCGATGTCCTTGTCGGCCACGCCCTTGCTGTGCAGGAAGGCACGCAGGATCTTGTTGGTGGTGCGCGGGTAGACGTAGTCGGTGCCCAGCAGGAAGAAGCGCTTGGCGCTGCCGCCGTCCTCGCTCATCAGGTACTCCACGGCCGGGATGGCTTGCTGGTTGGGCGCGGCGCCGGTGTAGAACACGTTCGGCGACATCTCTTCACCCTCGTACTGCACCGGGTAGAACAGAAGGCCGTTCAGTTCCTCGAACACCGGCAGTACCGACTTGCGCGATACCGAGGTCCAGCAACCGAACACCACTGCCACCTTGTCCTGGGTCAGCAACTGGCGACTCTTTTCTGCGAACAGCGGCCAGTTGGAGGCCGGGTCGACCACCACCGGCTCGAGCAGCTTGCCGTTCACGCCGCCCTTGGCGTTGATCTGCTCGATGGTCATCAGCGCCATGTCCTTGAGCGAAGTCTCGGAAATGGCCATGGTCCCCGACAGCGAATGCAGGATGCCGACCTTGATGGTTTCGGCGGCCTGGATGCTCCAGCTCAGGCCCATTGCGGCAATCGATGCGCTAAGGGTGAAGGCCTTGATCAGACTGCGTCGCTTCATGTGCTCTCTCCGCTGAGTTTTTATGTGTTGGGCAAGCGGGGAGGGGGTTGCAAGGGGTGTGCCTAACGGCGGAAGGTGCGCAATAGAGGGGTTGTGCGAGGTGTTGGGGCGTTGGTTGGATCCAGGTTGGTGCCTGATGGATTTGTGTGCACAGGATTGGTGCCGCTGTGCGGCCCATCGCCGGCAAGCCAGCTCCTACACCGAGCGCATCGGCCTCGAGCCATGCGCTGTCCCTGTGGGAGCTGCCCTGCCGGCGATGAGGCCAGTACAGGCAACACAAGACAGTTGATAGCGCATGACTTGAAGTCGATGCGGTCGAGGTGGGAGCCTGGCTTGCCGGCGAAAGGGCTGCAGAGCAGCCCCCAGGGTCATCAGCCGTTACGCACTGCCGTGCGTGGATGGCGCTTGCTGCGCACCCCCTGATAGGTCACCGCCAGCAGCACGAACCAGATCGGCGTCACCAGCAATGCCGCACGGGTATCGTCCTCCAGGCTCAGCAAAACCAGAATGAAGGCAAAGAACACCAGGCACACGTAGCACATGAAGCGCCCGCCCGGCATCTTGTACTTCGAGGCCTGATGCAGTGCCGCGCGGTGCTTGCGGTACTTCAGGTACGACAGCAGGATCAATGTCCAGACGAACATGAACAGCACCGCCGAAACGGTGGTGACCAGGGTGAACGCCTCGACCACGTTCGGCACCAGGTAGATCAGCACTGCGCCCAGCAGCAGGCAGGTGCAGGAGAAGTACAGGCCGTTGGCTGGTACCGAGCGGCTCGACAGTTTCTCGAAGGCCTTGGGTGCGTCACCCTCCTGGCTCAGGCCGTAGAGCATGCGGCTGGTGGAGAACACGCCGCTGTTGGCCGACGAAGCCGCCGAAGTCAGCACCACGAAGTTGATGATGCTCGCCGCTGCCGGCAGGCCGGCCAGCACGAACAGTTCCACGAACGGGCTCTTGCCTGGCACCACGTCGCGCCATGGCGTCACGGCCATGATCGCGATCAGCGCCAGCACGTAGAACACGATGATCCGGACCGGGATCGAGTTGATCGCCCGTGGCAGGGTGCGCTCCGGGTTCTTCGCTTCGGCGGCGGTTGTGCCCACCAGCTCGATGCCGACGAAGGCGAACACGGCGATCTGGAAACCGGCGAAGAAGCCCATCAGGCCATTGGGGAACATGCCGCCGTCATTCCACAGGTTTGCCAGTTGCGCGGTGCGCCCGCTGGGCGAGGTGAAGCCGGTGATGACCATGTACAGACCGGTGACGACCAGGCCGATGATGGCGACGATCTTGATCAGGGCAAACCAGAACTCCATTTCACCGAACATCTTCACCGTCACCAGGTTCAGCGACAGCAGCAGCCCTACGCAGGTCAGCGCCGGTATCCACTGCGGCAGTTCAGGGAACCAGAACTGCGTATAGGCCGCGATCGCGACCACGTCGGCGATACCAGTGACTACCCAGCAGAACCAGTAGGTCCAGCCGGTGAAGTAGCCTGCCCAGGGACCGAGCAGGTCGGCGGAGAAATCGATGAACGACTTGTAGTTGAGGTTCGACAGCAGCAGTTCGCCCATGGCGCGCATGACGAAGAACAGCATGAAGCCGATGATCATGTAGACGAAGATGATCGACGGCCCGGCCAGGCTGATGGTCTTGCCCGAGCCCATGAACAGGCCGGTACCGATCGCGCCGCCGATGGCGATCAGCTGGATGTGGCGGTTGGTCAGGTTGCGCTGCAGATGCTGTTCATCTGGCGCTGTGGGTGAGGTTTGCGTCATAGGCTCATTCCCTTGGACGGTCGGTCGTCTTGTCAGAGGTAGCCGGCTAGGCTAACACGCGCGTTCCAGTTCGGGGCGCGACAGATCGACTCGACTTTTGGGTAGCAGTGTTGTGCCTGTGCCGGCCTCTTCGCGGGGGAACCCGCTCCCACAGGGACGCGCTGCCCTCAGGCTTGACGCAGAAACTGTGGGAGCGGGTTTACCCGCGAAAGGGCCGGCACAGACGAAGCATGGCTCAAGCGCTGGCCAGCACCCGGCCGCGCCTGACCACCAGGCTATCCACCAGCCACATCACCACCATCGACACCCCCACCAGCGGGAACATCAACCCCAGCACCAGCATCACCCCCACCGCTACCTTCCAGCGCGGCAGGTCATGGCGCAGCGGCGGCACACCCAGCCCGCCGGCCGGCCTGCGCTTCCACCACATCACCAGCCCGCTCACCGAACCCAGCAAGATCATCAGGCACACCAGCAGGATGATGATCTGGTTGAGCGCACCGAACATCTTGCCTTCATGCAGCATCACACCCAGCTCGGTGGCACGGGCGACCGGGCTGTAGTCCTGCCAGCGCACATCGGCCAACACCTTGCCGGTGTACTGGTCGACATGCAGGGTGGCGTCGTTGCGCGGGTCGTCGGCGAATACGGCGATGGTGAACACGCCATCGGCCGTGGTCGGCGCGGTAATGCTGTAACCCGGTTCGACCTGGCGCGCAGTAGCGATGTCTTCGACCTGCTGCAGGCTTATCTGTGGCGCTGCCGGCGCGCTTGACATCATGTGATGCCCCGCATGTTCGGCGTGTGCACCAGACTGCGGCATCGGCGTGTTTTCCATCGCCCATGGCACGGTCTGGCGGTGTGCGCTGTTGAGTTCACCCGCCTGCTGGTCCGACTTGGGCACGTCGTTCCACATGGCCGCCGGAAAGCGGTTCCACAAGTCGGCGTACTGCTTGCCCCACAGGCCGGTCCAGGTCATGCCGCTGACCAGCATCAGCAGCAACAAGGCCGAGCCCCAGAAACCGGTCACCGCATGCAGGTCGCGCCAGAACAGTCGGCCGCGTGCCGATAGCCGTGGCCACAGCACGCCAGCGCCATTGCGCCCGCGTGGCCACCACAAGTACAGGCCCGATACCACCAGCACGATGCCCCAGCCAGCGGCCAGCTCCACCAGGCGGTCACCAACCGTGCCGACCATCAGTTCGCCATGCAGAGCGCGGGCGATGGCCTGGAGGTTCTGCTTGCCATCCTGTTCGCCGAGGACTTTGCCGCTGTAGGGGTCGACGAATACGTTCAGTTCGCGCCCGGCATCATGCACCACGAATTGCGCGCTGCGTTCGGCGTCCAGCGGCGGCAGGTACTGGCCAACGTGGCCCTTGGGGTAGGCCTTGCGCACCTCGGTCAGCATCGTGTCCGCGCCCTGTCGGTGGTGGCCGGCTTCGACCACCATCAGCTCGCGATACAGCAGCGGGTCGAGCTGCGGCTTGAACAGGTAGATGATCCCGGTGATTGCCAGCAGAATCATGAACGGGGCCACGAACAGCCCCGCATAGAAGTGCCAACGCCAGGCCAGGTTGTAGAAATTGATGCGTGTTCCTCTCATGGGAACCTCCTGTTTGACCAGCAGATGGGCGCGACCTGCGCCGCGCCCGTTGTTGTTGTCAGAAGCTGAAGTCGACCTTGGTCCAGAAGGTCCTGCCTGGCTCGTTGACCGGCTGTGGATCGGTAGCCGGGTAGCCGAACCCGGCGTTCCCGGCCAGGTTCAAGTGCTCGGCGTAGGTCTTGTCGAACAGGTTGTCGACCCCTGCGCTGAGCTTGAGGTGGTTGCTTACCTTGTAGGCGCCATTGAGCGAGAACACGCCGAAGCCGGCGCTCTTGTCGTAGTCCTTGCCGACCACGTTGCCCTGGTTCTCGGCGATGCGGTTCTGCGCCGCCACCAACCGCCACAGTGCACCGACGCTCCATGCATCGCGGCTGTAAGTCAGGCCCAGGCGGCTTTCCAGAGGCGGCATTTGCGGTAGTGCTGTGCCGTCACTGCTGTTCTTGCCCCAGGCGTAGGCCAGCGTGGCGTCCGCCTTCCAGTTTTCCGTCAGCTGGTAGGCCGCGCCCAGTTCGCCGCCCATGATGCGGGCGTCGATGTTGCGAGCCTGGGAGCTCATCCCCTGGTAGTCGAACAGGATGTAGTCGCGGATCTGCCCGATGTAGCCAGACACCCACGCTTCAATGCGCTCGTCGCGGTACTGGATACCGAAGTCGAGCTGGGTGGTCTTCTCTGGCTTGATACCGTCGAAAGCATTGGCCGCACCGGGTGGGGCCAGCTTGGGCGAGAACAGCTCCCAGTAGTCGGGGAAACGCTGGGCATGACCAAGGCCGATGTACGTGGTGGCCGGGATGGCTGCCAGGTCGTGCTCGTAGCGGACGAAGCCGCTGGGCAGGGTGTCGGCGCGGGTGTCGCCGTTGGTGGCGCTGGTCGCACGGAAGTCGCGGGCCGAGGCGCGGTCCAGGCGGGCACCGGTAATCATGCGGTCCTCACCACTGACGTACCAGGTCAGCTCGCCGAAGGCACCGTAGTTGTGGAAGTCGGCGTCCTTGGTCCAGGCCTGGCCCTTGTGCGCGTCCACACCCATGCCGCCGCGCTTGCGATGTTCGTTGGTCTGCGCGTCGATGCCGCCGATCAGTTGCACATCGGCCCAGCGCCAGGTGGCCTTGATGCGTGCGCCCATGGTGCGGCGGTCGACGTTGCTGACCATCGGCATGCCCATCATGCCGCTGCCCGAAGGCGTGCGCAGGCTGTAGTTGTCCATCACGTGGTCGGCGTAGTTGTAGTAGACCTGCGCCTCGACCTTGTCGAGCACCTCGCCGAGGTTGGATTTTTCGAAACGCAGACCCAGGCTTTCGCGCTTGAACTGCGAGCCGTCCATGCCACGCCCGGCATAGCGAGCCTCACCGTCGCCCTTGCCGGCGGTGAGTTCCAGCAAGGTGTCCTGGTCGGGAGTCCAGCCGAGGGCGACATCGCCGTTCCACTTGTCCCAGCGTGACGGCACGGTGTTGTCATCGCCATCATGGTAGTCGTCCGAGCGCGACTTGTTGCCGACGAAGCGGGCGTAGGCCTGGTCATTGCCGGCGGCAGTGTCCAGCACCTTGTCGAAGCGGCCGTTGGAGCCGGCCAGCAGGCTGGCATTGACCCGGCTGCCGAGTGTGCCGAATTTCTCGGGCTCACGCTCGAACAGGATGGTACCTGCCGAGCCGCCCGGGCCCCAGATCACGCTTTGCGGGCCTTTGATCACGGTCAGGCGGTCGTAGGTTTCCGGCGAGATGTACGACGTGGGGGCGTCCATGCGGTTGGGGCAGGCGCCCAGCATCAGGCCGCCATTGGTGAGGATGTTCAGGCGCGAGCCGAACATGCCGCGCAGTACCGGGTCGCCGTTGGTGCCGCCGGCGCGGATGGCCGAGAAACCGGGGATGGTCTTCAGGTAGTCGGCGCCATCGCTGGCCGGCACCGGCTGGCGCGGGTCTTTCGGGTTGGTGACCACGGTCAGCGGCGAGCTCGGGGCCACGGCGGTGATCACCGTCGGGCTCAGCTCGGAGGCGTCGTGTGCATGGCCTTCATGGCCTGGGTCGGCGGCCAGGGCCACGGGCGCGAGCAGTGAGCCGCACACGGCGGCGATGGTCCCACGCAGGGACAAGGCAAAAACAGGGGTGCAGCCGGACATAATGATTCCAGTCGATCAGTCATGAGTCAGCGCGAAGCCTCCTGGCTCCGTGCGCAAAAAAATGTGGGTTCAGACGTTGATCGAGGAAGGTGGGGCGCGGCTGCGCGCGCCGGGGAATACAGCCTGCCGGGCATGCCCCTGGCGCGTGGGTGCGAACAGGTGGGTGGTGGATACGACGTTGCCTGCACTGAGCGGGCTGAGGGCCTGGGGCAGGGCCGGGCAGTTGAACAGCAGGCTGCAGTAACCGCACTTTTCCCACATCACATGCAACTGGCCATCGCCAGCCTGGCCGTGATGGGGGTTGCCGCCATGCTGATGGGCAGTTGCCATCGGCATGTCCATCGGCATGCTCATGCCGGCGTGGTGGTCCATCGGCATCGACTGGGAAATCAGCGGGCCGATGAAGATCATCCACATGGCGAACAGGCTCAGCCATCCGCCACCGGCGCGCCTGCGGTCAGGGCGGGTGGAACGGCTGATGCTGTTGCGCGGCAGGCTCATGGCGAGTGCCTTTCAGCGGGTGATCAATGCGTGTGTTCGTGGGCTTGCGGCTGGTCCGTCGGCGCCTGCTTCTGCACTGCCACATCGACGGTGATATCGCCGGCCTTTTCGAAGTGCAGGGTCAACGGGAAGCGCTTGCCGTCGCTGAGCAGGCTGCGGTCCTTGGGCTGCATCAGCATCACATGGTAGGCGCTGGGGGCGAAGGTCAGGTCCTTGCCTGCGGGTACCACCACGCTGGGCACCTGCTGCATCTTCATGGCACCGCTGGCGCTCATGGCATGCTCATGCAGTTGTGCGTCATCGCTGATGGGGCTGTCGACACCGAGCAGGCGGTCGTCGGCCTGGCCATTGTTGTGCACCACGAAATACGCCGCGACGTTGGGGGCGTTGGGTGGCAGCTGCAGTGACCAGGGGTGGGCGATGTGCAGGTCACCCACGCTGTATTCGTGGGCATTGGCATAGGCGCCGGGCAGCAGCAGGGCGGCCATGACGAGGGCGTGCTTGAGCATGGTGAATCTCCGTTTCTGTTCAGGTTCAGGCAGACAGCGTGATGAACTCAGGCCAGCGGAGAGGCACGGGGGTTGAGCGCCGGCCAGAGTTGGCGCGGCGTGGCGTGGTAGTCGGCAGGTGGCGGCAGCGGCCCGGCCAGCAGTGTCGGCGGGTTGTGCAGCTGCGGCGGATAGCCGGGCAGGGCCAGCAGTGGCGCCGCACCGAAGCAGCACCAGCAATTCATAATGCTGGCGCTTTCGTCGCTTTGCGGGCCGAGGTCGATCTTGGCCAGGGCCTGGACGTCGACCTTGGCCTTGTTGGCCATGCTGGAACAGAAGGCCCCCCACAGCAGCTGCTCGGCCGGGCCCTTGGGCGCGGCGGAAGACAGCGGCATGGCCAGCAGGTTGAACAGCACTGCAAGGCAGGCTATCCAGGCGATGTGCCGACGTGGGGGCATGGAGAGATCCGGTCAGGAATCGTGGTGGGTATTGTAAGGCGGAGTATAGGTAAAAATGGCGGGGTGCGGTGAAGTGACGCAGGCCGGGCCCTTCGAGGGGCTGCTCTGCAGCCCAATCGCCGGCAAGCCAGCTCCCACAGGGAACGCACAGATTTCAAAGCCTGTGGTAAACCTGTGGGGGCTGGCTTGTCGGCGCTGAAGGCAAAGGTACCCTCAAGCCTTGTTGCGGCCCATCAGCCCACGCACGGTCTCCTGCAGGTCCGCCGGCAGCACCACCACCTTGGCATTGCTGCTGCCCGCCAGGTTTTCCATCGCCCCCACATAGCGCTCGCCCAGCAGGTACATCGCCGGTACGGTCTCGTTGCCGACCGCGTCCTTGACCAGCGAAATCGCCCGCGCCGAGGCCTCGGCCAGGCTGATCTGCGCTTCGGCATCCAGCCTGGCTGCCTGCAAGCGTGCTTCTGCTTCCAGGATCGCAGCCTGCTTGGCCCCTTCGGCACGGGTCACGTCGGCCTTGCGCTCACGCTCTGCTGCCGCCTGGCGCTCCATGGCCAATTGCATGTTCTCCGAGGGCTTGATGTCCTGGATTTCCACCGAGCGTACGGTCACGCCCCAGTCTTCGGTCTGCTCGGACATCGCCTCGCGCAGACGCGCCTTGATCTGCTCGCGGCTGGACAGCGCTTCGTCCAGGTCCATGGCGCCGACGATGGCGCGCAGCGAGGTCATGGTCAGGCTGGTGACGGCGAACGAGAAGTCCTGCACGCCATAGGAGGCCTTCTGCGGGTCGACCACCTTGGCAAAGCACAGGGCGTTGGCGACGATCACCGCGTTATCCCGGGTGATGATTTCCTGCTGCTGCACATCGAGGATGATGTCCTTGGTCGGCAGGCGGTACGCGACCACGTCCATGTACGGGATGACGATGTTCAGGCCGGGCTTGAGCGTGCTTTGGTAGCGGCCCAGGCGCTCGACGACCCATTCCTCGCCCTGGGGCACGATGCGCACCCCCTTGAACACGGTTATCAGGACGAACAGGGCGATGGCGACGACGACGATGAGGCTGGTCATGATGCGAAATTCCTTTTAGTGCGGATTCAGGCTCGGGTGACCCGGGCGGTGTTGCCTTCGATGGCGGTCAGGCGTACCCGCTCGCCGGCCGCGATCTCGCTGTTGGCGACGCAGGTCCACTCCTCGTTGCCGAGGATGGGCTTCTGGAAGCGCACACGGCCTTTCTGGAACTCCGACACGCCAGCAGTCAGCAGCCCTACTTCACCGATCACGCTTTCGGCGGTCCAGCGTACGTCTGGTTGCTTGCGCCGGAACAGCTTGAACCACAGTGCCGTGGTGACTGACGACATCAGCACCCACAGCAGCACCTGCATGTCCAGTTGCAGGCTGGGGGCGGCCAGCGAAATGAGCGACACCAGCACGGCGCCGATGCCGAACCAGAGGATGAAGAACGTCGGCAGGACCAGTTCGAGCAGGATCAGCGCGATGCCGAAGACCAGCCAGATCCACCATTGCATTTCCATATGGGTAGTGCCTTCCGGGGGAGAGTGCCGAGTTTACGGCAGCAGTGCGGCACAAGGCCACTTCATGGTTTGAAGGAAAAGTCCGAAATGGCTGTAGGAGCAACTGCCTTGTGCAAATACATGAAAGTTGCCGCGTCCCCTGTAGGAGCGGGTTCACTCGCGAACACCGGCGAAGCCGGTGCCATGCACCGCGTTGATTTTTTCGCGGGTAAACCCGCTCCCACAGGGATCTGCGGTGCGTTTACGGAATCTGTTATCCGCGCAGGTCGAGTGCCGCAGCCAGGTCGGCTGGCGAGTCGAATGCCCGGTCCACATCCGGCAACGCCGGTCGCTTCAGGATCAGCACGGGTATCCCCAGCTCCCGCGCCACTTCCAGCTTCGGTTCGGTCGCCACGCTGCCGCTGTTCTTGCTGATCAGCACATCGATCTTGCGGCGCTGGAACAACGCCCGCTCATCCTCGATATGGAACGGCCCGCGCGCGCCAATCACTTCGCAGCGATCATTGCCAGGGCATGCCTCCAGCGCACGCAAGGTCCAGAACTGCTCCGACGGTATCTCGCCCAGATGTTGCAGCGGCTCACGCCCCAGCGTGAACAATGGCCTGCGAAACGGCTTGAGTGCCTCGATCAACCCTGCCCAGTCCTCGACCTCGCGCCAGTCGTCCCCGGCTTGTGATTGCCAGGCCGGGCGGCGCAAGGCCCAGCACGGGATACCGGCCAGGCGTGAGGCGTTGGCGGCATTGCGGCTGATCTGCGCGGCGTAGGGATGGGTGGCATCGATCAGCAACGTGATGCCTGCCCCGTGCAGGTAGTTGGCCAACCCTTCGGCACCGCCAAATCCGCCGACCCGAACCTGGCATTGCAGGTCCTGCGGCACCCGGCCAATGCCCGCCAGGCTGTAGACGTGCTGTGGGCCCAGGCGGCGAGCTATGGCCAGGGCTTCAGTGACACCGCCCAGCAGCAGGATGCGCGCGTTCATTGCACGCCTGCCCGGCCGACGATGCCACCCTGGCGATCGATGGCGAACACCTCCACCTGCACCTGCGCCGGCACCACGCTGCGGGCAAACGCCAGGGCGTGGCCGCACACCGCGTCACCCAAGGGGATGCCGGCTGCATGGGCCAGTGCCAGGGCCTGCTGGCTGGTGTTGGCAGTAATGATCGATGCCTGCAGCGCCTCGTCGGCGCCGATGTCCGCTGCCCAGCCGGCCAGTTGCGGCAGGTCGATGCTGGAGTGGCGGCTGTGCAGGTCCATGTGCCCGGCAGCCAATTTGCTGATCTTGCCGAAACCGCCGCACAGGGTCAGGCGTGGTACTGGCACCTTGCGCAGGTGCTTGAGCACGGCACCGACGAAGTCGCCCATTTCGATCAGGGCTATTTCCGGCAGGCCATAGACGCGGCGCATGGTGTCTTCGCTGGCGTTGCCGGTGCATGCGGCGATATGCGTGTAGCCGTTGGTATGGGCGACGTCGATGCCCTGGTGGATCGAGGCGATGTAGGCCGCGCAGGAAAACGGCCGCACGATGCCGCTGGTGCCGAGGATCGACAACCCTCCGAGGATGCCCAGACGCGGGTTCATGGTTTTCAGGGCCAGTTGCTCGCCGCCCTGCACATTGACCGTGACCTCGAAGCCGCCGGCGTAGCTGCATTCGTCCGCCAGGCGTTGCAGGTGTTCACTGATCATGCGCCGTGGCACCGGGTTGATGGCCGGCTCACCCACCGCCAGCACCAGCCCCGGGCGGGTCACGGTGCCGACGCCGGTGCCGGCGACAAAACGGATGCCCGGTTCGGCCAGCAGGCGCACCTGGCTATAGAGCAGTGCGCCATGGGTCACGTCCGGGTCGTCGCCGGCGTCCTTGAGCGTGCCCGCTTCGGCACCTTGGCTGGTGAGGCGGCAGAACTCCAGGCGCATCTGCACCACCTTGCCCTTGGGCAGGGTAATGCTGACTGCGTCGCTGCTCTCGCCGCCCAGCAGCAAGCGTGCTGCCGCCAGGCTGGTGGCAGTGGCGCAGCTACCGGTGGTCAGGCCGCTGCGCAGGGGAGCGGGCTGTTCGCGGGTCTCTTCACGCATCGGCGGGTTTCACCACGTCCAGCAATGTGATCGGCAGCGCCTGGCGCCAAGTGTCGAACGCGCCCAATGGCTGGGCATGGGCGACATGGATGCGGGTCAGCTCGCCGCCATGGCGTTCTCGGAAATGCGCCAGGGCCAGTTCGCTTTGCAGGGTCACCGCATTGGCTACCAGACGGCCACCGGGGCGCAGGTTTGCCCAGCACAGGTCGAGGACACCTTCGCGGGTGACGCCGCCACCGATGAAGACAGCATCCGGCCGCTCCAGGCCCTCCAGCGCCGCCGGTGCCTGGCCGCAGACCAATTGCAGGCCGGGTACACCCAGCGCATCGCGGTTGTATTCGATGAAGCCCTGGCGGCCTGCGTCGGCCTCGATGGCCAGGGCGCGGCAGGCCGGGTGGGCGCGCATCCATTCGATGCCGATCGAACCGCAGCCGGCGCCCACGTCCCACAGCAGCTCGCCGGGCTGTGGTGCCAGGCGGGCGAGGGTGATGGCGCGGACATCGCGCTTGGTCAGTTGGCCGTCATGCCGGAAGGCGCTGTCCGGCAGCCCGGCCAGCCGGTGCAGGCGCGGCGCCTCGGGCGATGCCAGGCACTCGATGGCTACCAGGTTGAGCGCGGCGACGTCGCTGTGCGGCCAGTCCTGGGCAGTGCCGGCCAACTCCCGTTCGTCCACGCCACCCAAGTGTTCGAAGACTCGCAGGCGGCTTGGCCCGAAGCCCCGCTCGCGCAACTGCGTGGCAATTACGGCCGGGCTGTCGCCGTCGTTGCTCAGCACCAGCAGGCGCACGCCGCTGTGCAGGTGGGCATTGAGCGCTGCCAGGGGCCGAGCAACCAGCGATACCACCTGTACGTCCTGCAGTGGCCAGCCCAGGCGGGCGGCGGCCAGGGCGCAGGAGGAGGGCATCGACAGCACGCGCATTTCAGCGGCGGGCAGTTGGCGCGCCAGGCTGGCGCCGACGCCGTAGAACATCGGGTCGCCGCTGGCCAGCACGCACACCGGCTCGCCGCGCAGGGCCAGAACTGGGGCCAGCGAGAACGGGCTTGGCCAGCCCAGCCGCTCGCCGGCCACGCAGCGTGGCAGCAAGGCCAGCTGGCGCGGGCTGCCGAAGATCCGCGCAGCGCCCAGCAGCGCGCGCCGGGCCTGCTTGCCCAGGCCGCTGAAGCCGTCTTCGCCGATACCTACAACTGTCAGCCAGGGTGCCATGTATTTCATTCCGCCATTTTTGGGGCCGCTGCGCGCCCCTTCGCGGGCTCGCCCGCTCCTACAGGTACAGCGCAGCCGTTGCTGGCAGCGGTGATTCTGTGGGAGCGGGCATGCCCGCGAAGAAGGCGACGCGGTCCGTAATTTCTACTCGATCGTCGATGATGCTCGACCACCGGCTTTTCATGCCGCCGGACAAAGCAGGCATAATACCGCGCCTTCTACACTCAAGCGCATTTTCACAGATTGCCGGATGCCCCTTTGACCCAGGCCCATGCCTCCCATGTATCGCCCCGTCCCTCGGCCTGCCCGGGGTTGTGGCGTATCGTCAGTGCCCGTGATGGCGGCATCTGCCGCATCAAGCTGCCAGGCGGCCTGCTGCTGGCCGACCAGGCCGACGCAGTGGCGGCGGCTGCCGAGCGTTTCGCCGGTGGCGTGATCGAGGCCACCAACCGCGGCAACCTGCAGATTCGTGGCATCGGCAGCGAGCATCGCGGCCTGGTCGAGACACTGCTTGCTGCCGGCCTGGGCCCACGTGATGCCGCCGGTGACGATGTGCGCAACCTGATGCTCAGCCCGCTGGCCGGGCATGACCCGGCGATGCTGCTGGATGCTCGGCCGTTGGCCGGGCAGATCCTCGATCTGCTGGAAGGCACCCCGCGTTTTCATCAGTTATCGGCCAAGTTCGCCGTGCAGCTCGATGCCGGCGAAAACCTGGCCATGCTCGAACACCCCCATGACTTGTGGCTGTCGGCCCTGCGCCTGGAGCAGCAGACCTGGTTGGCGTTTGGCCTGGCGGGTTGCCCGGCAGATGGCCAGGTGCTCGGCGCGGTGCCGGCGGAACAAGGCCAGGCACTGGTGCGTGCGGTGCTGGAGCGCTTCCTCGACCTGGCCACCCCGGCACAGTCGCGTATGCGCCAGTTGCTCGAGACGTTTTCGACAACCGATTTCATCGACGGACTCGGCCTGGCCATCCGCCGCGATGCCGCCGTGCTGGCATGGCGGCGTGAACCGCGCACTGTCTCGTGGCTGGGCGTTCTGCCCCAGGCGCAGGGCGTCGCCTTGGGCGTTGCCCCGCCGCAGGGGCGCCTGACACCGTCCATGCTGCGTGGCGCAGCGCGCATGGCCCGTGAACATGGCGATGGCAGCCTGCGCCTGAGCCCCTGGCAAAGCCTGGTGCTGACCAGCCTGCAAGCGCAACACATCGACTACGCCCAGGCCAGGCTGTCCGCCCTGGGCCTGCTATGCCATGACCATGAGCCACTGGCCCGTATAAGCGCCTGCACCGGCGCCAGTGGCTGTGCCAAGGCCCTGGGCGAGACCAAGGCCGACGCCGTCACCCTGGCGGCACTGCTCGGCCCTGGCGTGCCCGGCAGCGTGCACTTGTCCGGTTGCCCCCGATCCTGCGCCGTGGCCCATGTTGCCCCGGCCACCCTGCTGGCCCGCGCGCCGGGCCGTTACGACCTGTACCTGCGTGATGCGCGCCTGCCGGGCTTCGGCGCCCTGCGCGCCACCAACCTTACCTTGAATGAAGCAGGCGCCATGCTCGACCTGCCGACGGAGCACCTTGATGATTGACTACATCCGCGATGGTCAGGAGATCTATCGCAACTCCTTCCGGATCATCCGCGAGGAAGCCCGACTCGAGCGGATCCCCGCAGACCTCGAAAAGCTCGCCGTGCGCGTGATCCACGCCTGTGGCATGGTCGATGCCATCGATGGCCTGCAGTTCTCCGAAGGTGCCGGCCGGGCCGGGCGCGAGGCGTTGCTGAACGGCGCGCCGATCCTCTGCGATGCGCACATGGTCGCCGAGGGCATCACCCGCGCCCGTCTGCCCGCCGACAACAAGGTCATCTGCACCCTGCGCGACCCGAGCGTACCGGGCATGGCGAAAGACGCCGGCAACACCCGTTCCGCCGTGGCCCTGGAGCTGTGGCGACCGCACCTGGAAGGCAGTGTGGTGGTAATTGGCAACGCGCCTACCGCACTGTTCTACCTGCTGGAAATGCTCGACGCCGGTGCCCCGAAACCGGCACTGATCCTCGGCTTCCCGGTCGGCTTCGTCGGTGCTGCCGAGTCCAAGGCGATGCTCGCCGCCGACAGCCGTGGCGTGCCGTTCGTGATCATGCAGGGCCGCCTGGGCGGCAGCGCGATGGCCGCCGCGGCGGTCAATGCCCTGGCCACGGAGGTGGAGTGATGGTGCCACGTGGACGTCTGCTGGGCCTGGGCGTAGGCCCTGGCGACCCTGAACTGATTACCCTCAAGGCCCTGCGCCTGCTGCGTGAAGCGCCCGTGGTCGGCTACTTCGTGGCCAAGGGCAAGCGCGGCAATGCCTTCGGCATCATCGAGGCGCACCTGCAGCCGGAGCAGACCTTGCTGCCGCTGGTCTACCCGGTAACCACTGAAGCGCTGCCAGCGCCGTTGTCCTATGAACAGGTGATCAGCGACTTCTACGACGAGGCCAGCGTGCAGGTAGCCGAGCACCTGGATGCCGGCCGCGACGTGGCGGTGATCTGTGAGGGCGACCCGTTCTTCTATGGTTCCTACATGTACTTGCATGACCGCCTGGCGCAGCGCTACGAGGCCGAAGTGATCCCCGGCGTCTGCTCGATGCTCGGTGGCGCCTCGGTACTGGGCGCGCCGCTGGTGTACCGCAACCAGAGCCTGTCGGTGCTGTCTGGCGTGTTGCCGGCCGATGAGCTCAAGCGTCGCCTGGCCGACGCCGACGCGGCGGTGATCATGAAACTTGGCCGCAACTTCCCCAAGGTGCGCGAAGTGCTGGCCGAACTGGGCATGGACGGGCGCGCGCTGTATGTGGAGCGGGCCACCATGGCCAACCAGAAGATCGTGCCGCTGGACCAGGTCGACCCACAGTCGTCGCCGTACTTCTCGCTGATCATCGTGCCGGGTGAAAAATGGCAGGGCTGAACATGCACCAGGCACCGGCGATCGTCATTCTTGGCCAGGGCAGCCTGGCCACGGCGCAGCGTATCCAGCAGTGTTATCCGCAAGCATCGATCCATGGGCTGGAAGGCCGGGTCGAGGGTGCCGACCTTTGCTACACCGCGTTCGGCGATACCCTGCGGGGGCTGTACCAGCAGAACACACCGATCATCGCCCTGTGCGCGGCGGGTATCGTCATCCGCAGCCTGGCCAGCCTGCTCAGCGAGAAAGGTGTCGAACCACCGGTACTGGCCGTGGCCGAAGACGGCAGTGCCGTAGTGCCGTTGCTCGGAGGCCTTGGCGGTGTGAACGTGATGGCACGGGAAATCGCTGAAGCATTGGGTGTTGCTGCGGCGATCACCACCAGCGGCGAGCTGCGTTTCGGTACCTGTCTGCTGAACCCGCCGCAAGGCTATGCATTGGCGGATATCGAGCAAGGCAAGCGCTTTGTCTCCGACCTGTTGGCTGGCGAGGCGGTGCGCATCGAAGGTGACGCGCCGTGGCTGCAGCAGGCGCAGTTGCCTGCCAGCGAGGCGGCCCGGCGTACCATCCATGTGGGATACCAGGCCCGCCCGGCCAGCCGCGATGAGCTGCTGATCCACCCGCGCTCGGTGGTAGTGGGTGTTGCCGGCGGCAGCCTGGCCAGTATCCGGGCGGCACTGCAGCAAGCCGGCATAGCCGAGCCTGCGGTGGCGTGCCTGCTGGCCGACGAGCGAGCCATGGCCGACAGCGCCCTGCACGAGGCAGCACAGGGCCTGGGAGTTGCCCTGCGCTTTACTGCCCGGACGCATGACCTGGCCGGGATGGTTGCCGCAGCATTGCCCGCTGCGCAACTGATCGAGGTGGCAGACGTGGTCATCGCGGTGGCACCTGCCCCGGTCGAGGTGAAGCAGGTTGGCCGTCGTCGGGGTCGCCTGGCGGTTATCGGCCTGGGGCCGGGCGCTGCCGAGCTGATGGTACCGGCGGTCAAGGCCGAACTGGCACGGGCCGAGGATGTGCTCGGTTACGAAACCTATGTGCGCATGGCCGGCCCGTTCCGTGACGATCAGGTGCTGCATTGCACCGACAACCGTGAAGAGATGCAGCGTGCCCGGCATGCCTTCGAACTGGCGGCCCAAGGCCGTTCGGTGGTGGTGGTATCGTCGGGCGATCCGGGTGTGTTCGCCATGGCGGCAGCGGTACTTGAAGCGCTGCACGAGTCCACTGACCCGGCCTGGCACCGGGTGGATCTCGAGATTTTGCCGGGGGTGTCGGCCTCGCTGGCGACAGCCGCTCAGGCGGGCGCGCCGCTGGGGCATGACTTCTGCGTGATGTCGCTGTCGGACAACCTCAAGCCTTGGTCGATCATTGAAAAGCGTCTGGACCTGGCGGCCCAGGCTGACTTGGTGCTGGCGTTCTACAACCCGATTTCCAAGGCCAGGCCGCACCAGCTTGGGATGGCGCTGGAGGTTGTGCGTCGGCACCGCAAGGGGAGCACGCCTGTAGTCCTTGGCCGTGACATCGGTAGGCCGGGGCAGACGCTGAAGGTCGTCACATTGGCCGAGCTGCTGCCAGAAATGGTCGACATGCGCACCATGGTGTTGGTTGGCTCTTCTACAACCTGCGTGTTTCCTCGCCTTTCGGGTGGGGAGTGGGCCTACACACCGCGTTGGTACCCCTCGGCTTCCTGAATGCCGCGGAAACTCTTCAGCGCGTTGCGTATCGCCCGTGCTGGCTAAGGTGGCTGCCCCTGACTCATGGGGCAACCATCAAGGAGTTTCCAAATGTCCGAAGCAACACAAGGCACCACCATCAACGATTCTGCCATTCTGGTCGAAGGCAACCTGCTGGCCTGCGGCGCGGGCATGTCTGCGCAAAACCGCCGCGATGTGAAGAATGCCTTCCACTTTGCCACGCTGGTGGCCGACAAGGACTTGGACACCGAAAAGCAGAGCAGGCAGTGGTACGACAAATTCGTCGATGTCATGCGTGATCTCGGCTTCACTGTCCCACGGCGCAGTTTCGAACTGGAAACTTCGGCTGAGCTGTCCGTCACCGTAGGCGCTGTCGCTACCCGGGCGATCGGTGTGATCGGTAATGCGATGTTGGGCGGGACGCAGCTGGGTGAGGTGGCGAGGAGGGCCTTCGACAAGATGACTACCGTCGAAGACAGCGCCAAGGTGCTCGACCACAAGCGCAAGAACAAAGCCCGGGGATTGGTCGGCATGGCAGCCTGCATCGAAACCGAAAACAACGATGTGGTCATGGTAGTGAGCTGCATCCAGGCGTCTGCCCCGACACTGGACGACGACGCGCTGGGCATGCAGTGGAAACTGGAGAAGACACATTACTACGCAGGTACGGCAGTGCTCACGCTCAACAACTTCGTCTACGACAAAGTCCGTGAAACCGTCGAAAACAAGCTCGGTGTGCGCAGCGTCGAGAACGTTCTCCAGTACGACATCTGACGATAGGGCGGCGTTGTTGCGACGCCGCCTTGTTCGACTCTTTGTGACGAGGCAACGCAATGGACAGAACAGCTGAACAACTGATGTTGATTGGCGGAACGGCATTACTGTATCGCGTGGACACTGGTCAGATTCAACTTCAGGCCGCCTTCGACTCCATCCTTTACGCCCAGCTGGTGGCCAACAGGAATGCGGGGGCACGCTTTGAGCACTACGAAGCCTGGTATGACGCCTATCGCGAGGCATACCGGCAGCTAGGCTGGATCAAGCTGGCCAGCACGCATGACCTGAAACAGTTGGGTCAGCCCGTGCGCAGCGCGCAGATCCAGCCACTCGAAGCGTGGCTGAAGATGCGCTCGATCCGCCATGAGGCTGTGCTGGCGGCAGTAAAGAGTGGCCTGGGGCGATCGATCGAAGGTTTTCGCCACCAGCTGAAGTTCAGCACGCAGGGAGCACAATTGGTGATCGAGCTCGGCCTCCTCAAGCCGGGGCCGGCGCTGGACCTTTGCAGTATTACCCTGCATTTCGACAAGCCGATCGCCAGCATCTCGCAGGAGATGTTGCTGGGCGAGCACTTGCTCAAAGGCGAGGCCGAGTTCAACGGGATTTCTTTGGTGCTCGACAATGGGCGCTTCCAACACCAGCGGGATGAATTGCAGGCGTTGATGAAAACCAAGGATGCCCAAGGGGAATACCGGTTCGACCCCTACGCGCCGTCAACAGGAGCCGATCATGAGTGAGTCCACATCTGCCGTGATCGGCGCAGGGATCGTTTCCTTCCTGCCGGGAATTTCTGCGAGGCACAGAGACAAGGTGAAACTGGCCCTGGCGATGGCCGAGCGTTCCACCGAGGCAGCGTATAGGGAAGGGCTGATCGAGGACTGGTTTGCCTACTACCGCAACCAGCTCAAGTACATGGGCTGGGACGCCGTTTCTGCCGAGCAGGTGCATTGGCCAGACGAGCAGCGTGCCAGGCAAGCTGATCAGGTGCTGGAAACCATTGCCGCAACCGCTGGTGAGCACTTTGCTTCGGTAATCGGTATTTCCATGCACAAACTGTTGGCCAACCCGACGCCTTTGCGGGAGCTGGAGCGGCGTGCCTACGAACGGCAGCATTTCCAGTTGTTGCCCTGTGCGCCCGCCGGAGCCAACCGGGTGGATATGGTGCTCTACCATGAAACGGACACACGCTCGGCGTACAGTGCGGGCTTTATCAGCCACAAGCGCAGCCACCGGAACGTGCGTGCGGAGTTGGTACGCTTCAACCTCCTGGCGTTCGAGCACAGTTATTTGCCCAAGGTGCAGGACCGCGTCGTGCAGGTTTCCTTGCAGCGCATACTGGATTTCGACATCTAGGGCGCGAGGTAGCCTTTGATGCCTGTGAAGATGATCTGTGCAGCCAGGGCGCAGACGAACAACCCCATCAGGCGGCTGACGATCTGCAGGCCTTGGTCGCCGAGGATGCGCTCGATACGGTGTGACAGGTATAGCACCAGGCCTACGGTGAAACTGGCCAGGGCGATGCTGATGATGGCCAGCAGTTTGTCGTCCCAGTGCGGTTGGCCGACACCCATTACCAATAGAGCACCGATGGTGCCCGGGCCGACGGTAAGCGGGATGGTCAGCGGCACGATGGTCACATCCTGCTGCACGTTGTCGGCTTGTACCGCGGACTTGCCTTGGGCCATGCCCAGTGCCGAGATGAACAGCACGCTGCCGGCGCCGATGCGGAAGGCGTCGGCAGTGATACCGAAAATGCCGAAGATCGCTCGCCCGAACAGGTACAACAGGACACTGGCGATGAGCGCGGCGATGGCGACCTTCCATGCCAGCTGCTTGCGCTCTTTGCTGGAATGGCCGCGGGTCAGGCTGATGAAGCACGACAGCACGAAGAACGGGCTGTAGAGCACGAGCATTTTCAGGTAGACACTGAACAACTCATGGAGCATGGGGCTAGTCCAGGCAGTTATGGCTGGGCAGAGTTTATCAGCAGATTCTGTTGATAGCCTTGCCGGCCTCAGATCAGGAACTGTGCACCGGATCCACCTTGGCTTCCCGGTGATTTGCCCAGTACTGGATCAGCTCTCGCAACTGCGACAATTCCACCGGTTTGGCCATGTGCCCGTCCATGCCCGCCAGGCGTGCACGTTCCTTGTGTTCGGCAAGTATGTGAGCGGTCAGCGCCACTACCGGGGTGCGCTGGCGCTGGTTGGCGGCTTCCCAGGTGCGCAGCTGCTGGGTGGCCGAGAAACCGTCCAGTATCGGCATTTCGCAGTCCATCAGCACCAGGTCATAGCGCTGCGCCTTCATCGCCTGCAAGGCCTCTTCGCCATTGCTGGCGGTGTCTGGCTCGAGGTTGAGCTTGCCGAGCATGCCGCGAATCACCTTGGTCGAGATGCTGTTGTCCTCGGCGACCAGCACGCGGAAGTCGCCGGGCAGGTCCAGTGCCTGGGGGATGCCGGGTAAACTGGCTGGCACGGCTTGTTCGCGGCCGCGCTGGGCCAGCTCTTCGGCCAGAGTGGTTTTCAGCGTGTAGCCCGCCACCGGCTTGGCAAGGATCCGCTTGACCCCGGCGTTGCGCGCAATGACCTTGCTCGGCGCGTTGCTGATGCCGGTGAGCATCACTACCAGGATGTCGTGGTTCAGGCTCGGGTCTTCCTTGATCTTGGCGGCCAGCTGCATGCCGGTCATGCCTGGCATGTTCTGGTCCAGCAGTACAGCATCGAAGTAGTCGCGCAGGTGGGCCTTCGTGCGCAGCAGGGCCAGGGCTTCCTTGCCCGACGGGACCGCGCTGACGTTCATGCCCCAGGCACTGCACTGCTGTACCAGCACCTTGCGGCAGGTGTCGTTGTCATCCACCACCAGTACCCGAGCATCACGCAGCGGGCCTTCGAGGTCGGCCGGTGGCTGTTCGAGGCGCGAAGGGTCCAGCGGCAGCGTCAGCCAGAGAGTGTTGCCCATGCCGGTGCTGCTCTTGATGCCGAACTCTCCCTGCATCAGGCCGATCAGCTGCTTGGCGATCACCAGCCCCAGATGGCCGCCCAGCTTGTTGCTGGAGAGGAAGTGGTGGCTGTGCAACTCGGCCTGCAGCAAGGCTTCGCGGTCAGCGGCGGGCAACGGTTCGCCGCTGTCCTGCACGGCGATGCGCAGGCGCGGTACCTCGCCGCGCTGATCCAGCGCCACCACCAGCAGGATTTCGCCCTGATCGGTATTTTTCAGGGCATTCTCCAGCAGGCTCGACAAGGCCTGGCGAAGGCGCGTCGGGTCGCCGCTGATTACCCGAGGTACTTGCGGCTGGGTGAAGCTGATCAGTTCGATGTTCTGCTGTTCGGCCTTGGCGCGGAAAATGTTCAGGCAATCCTCGATCAGAGCGTTGAGGTCGAACTGCACATCATCGAGTTCGATCTGCCGGGATTCGAGCTTGGAAATGTCGAGAATCTCGTTGATCAGCGTGAGCAGCTCGTTGCCGGCGCTGTGAATGGTCTGTACGTAGTCGCGCTGCTTGACCGAAAGCGGCGTCCCCAGCAGCAGTTCTGTCATGCCCAGCACACCGTTCATCGGGGTGCGGATTTCGTGACTGATCTTGGCCAGGAATTCGGCCTTGGCGTTGATTTCGGCATCGCTGGCTGCCAGGGCGCGGCTGGCGCTGAAGCGCTCCTCGCTCATGCGCCGCAGGCGTTCGCTGACTGCCAGGTTGAGCAGCAGGCCGCTGGCCACCGTCAGCCCCAGCAGGATGCACAGCAACCAGGGCGTAGAAGTACGGGTCAGGCCCAGCAGCGCCGGCAGCAGCACCAGGCCACCGAGGTTGAACACCACCATGGCCAGGCTGAACAGGCGTGCGGGTGCATAGCCCTTGTACCAGTGGTAGCTGCTGACCAGCAGCATGCTCACGGTGCCCAGGGCCATCAGGGCGTAGGTCATCAGGTTGAGGGGCAGGGTGTCGACGAACAGCAGCACCAACCCGCTCAACCCGACCACCAGCATCTCGCCCTGCAGCAGACGGTTGAGCCGTGGCGAGTTGCATGGCGAGAAGAAATGCTGGGTGAAGCACAACCCGGCCAGGCCGGCCAGGACGAGAGTCAGATATGCGGCGGGCGTCTGCGCGCTGTGCCACACGTGCCACCACGGGCCGCTCAGGTTCAGCAGGATCAGGCCGCTGAGCAGCATCAGGCCGTGGTACAGCGCCAGGATCAGGGTGGTGTTGGAGCGGCTGTAGAGGAAGCGGATCAGGTTGTGCATGATCAGCATCACCAGGCCGCCGAACAGCATGCCGAACAGCAGCGGCTGGCGTTGGTCGGAGGCTGCCACGGCCGCAGGCTCCAGACTGATGGCCGGGCGCAGCTGATGCTCGGAAACCAGGCGCAGGTAGATATCCAGGGGTTGCTTGCTGTTGGGCAGGGGCAGTACATGGTCGCTGCCACGCAGGGTCGGGCTGGCATTGCCGGCCTGGCGCCCATGGTGCAGCTGACGCAGAAGCTGGTCGCCCTCGAGGGCGTAGAGGTCCAGGCCCGAAAGGTCTGGGGCGAAAACCCGCAGCAGTTGTTCCTGCTCGCCGGGCTCCAGGCGGTAGTGCAGCCAGAGGGCCTGTTCCGCAGGGGCGGCATCCAGGTCGGCGAGGACAAGCGGGCTGAACTGGTTGCGGTAACGCTCGGAGCGCACGTCGCTCAGTTGCAGGTTGGCCTGTTCGTCGAGCAGAACGGCCCAGCCTCCGTCATGTTCGGCCGCAGCCGGGAACATGCAGAGCAAGGTCAGCAAGCTGACGATCAGAGCTGAGGCAATCCGAAGCCGACGCACTACGAAATCCCTTCTTAGCCAAGGTGCCGGGTATTAACTATGCGCGGCGCGCCAAGTCGAAGGCAAGGCCTCTCGGGGCCCTGTCGACGAGCCGGATGCCGCAGGCGCAAGGTGCTGAGGCGCACTGCGGCAGGCCGGTACAACTTATTGCTGGTGCTCACCGCGCTCGCGGGCGATGGCCCGGTAGCCGATGTCGGTGCGGTAGAAGCTGCCGTTCCAGCTTACTTCCTTGGCCAGGCGGTAAGCCTGCTGCTGCGCGTCGGCAACCGTGCTGCCCATGGCGGTTGCACACAGTACGCGCCCACCGTTGGTGGTCACCTTGCCATCCTTCAGTGCGGTACCGGCATGGAACACCTTGCCTTCGATCTTCGCAGCAGCGTCCAGGCCGTTGATCACGTCACCCTTGGCGTAGTCGCCCGGGTAGCCGCCGGCAGCCAGTACCACGCCCAGGCTCGGGCGTGGGTCCCATTGTGCTTCGACCTTGTCCAGCGCCTTGGCGAATGCGGCCTCGACCAGCAGCACCAGGCTCGACTCCAGGCGCAGCATGACTGGCTGGGTTTCAGGGTCGCCGAAGCGGCAGTTGAATTCGATGACCTTGGGGTTGCCCGCCTTGTCGATCATCAGGCCTGCGTAGAGGAAACCGGTGTAGACGTTGCCTTCCTCGGCCATGCCGCGCACGGTCGGCCAGATCACCTGGTCCATCACGCGCTGGTGCACTTCGGCAGTGACCACCGGGGCGGGGGAGTAGGCACCCATGCCGCCGGTGTTCGGGCCGGTGTCCTGGTCGCCGACGCGCTTGTGGTCCTGGCTGGTGGCCATGGGCAGCACGTTCTGGCCGTCGACCATGACGATGAAGCTGGCTTCCTCGCCGTCGAGGAACTCCTCGATGACCACGCGGGAGCCCGCATCGCCGAAGGCGTTGCCGGCCAGCATGTCACGCACGGCGGCTTCGGCTTCTTCCAGGGTCATGGCGACGATCACGCCCTTGCCCGCGGCCAGGCCGTCGGCCTTGATCACGATCGGCGCGCCTTTTTCCTGCAGGTAGGCCAGCGCCGGCTCGATTTCGGTGAAGTTCTGGTAGTCGGCGGTCGGGATCTTGTGACGCGCCAGGAAGTCCTTGGTGAATGCCTTGGAACCTTCCAGCTGGGCCGCGCCCTTGGTCGGACCGAAGCAGTCCAGGCCGCGGCTGCGGAACAGGTCGACCACGCCGATGACCAGCGGTGCTTCCGGGCCGACGATGGTCATGTCGACGTTCTTCTCGGCGAAATCAGCCAGTTGCTCCAGGGCGCACACGTCGATGGCGACGTTCTCGCACTTGGCTTCAATGGCAGTACCGGCGTTGCCCGGGGCAACGAAGACTTTCTCGACGCGCGGGTCCTGGGCGACTTTCCAGGCCAGGGCGTGCTCACGGCCGCCGCTGCCGATGATCAAAACTTTCATGTCAAAACCTCTGTTTGGCGGCAGTCCTCGTACCTTGTGGGAGCGGGTTTACCCGCGAATGCGGCGGTGAGTCCAACATCGCATTCGCGGGTGAACCCGCTCC
>NZ_JBNRIJ010000004.1:69816-88262 GCF_053557675.1 Pseudomonas sp. XP1
CATCTTGATTAGTGGCGGAAGTGGCGCATACCGGTAAAGACCATCGCGATACCTGCCTCGTCGGCAGCGGCGATGACTTCGGCATCACGCATCGAACCACCTGGCTGGATCACGGCGCTGATACCCACTTTAGCCGCATTGTCGATGCCGTCACGGAACGGGAAGAACGCGTCCGACGCCATGACCGCGCCCTGCACTTGCAGGCCGGCATGCTCGGCCTTGATCGCGGCGATACGGGCGGAGTTGACGCGGCTCATCTGGCCGGCGCCGACACCGATGGTCTGGCGCTGCTTGGCGTAGACAATGGCGTTGGACTTGACGAACTTGGCCACTTTCCAGGCGAACACCAGGTCGTGGATCTCTTGCTCGGTCGGTGCACGCTTGGTGACGATCTTCAGGTCATCGGCGGTGATCATGCCGATATCGCGGCTCTGCACCAGCAAACCGCCGTTGACGCGCTTGAAGTCCCAGCCGGCAGCGCGCTCGGCTGGCCACTCGCCGCATTCCAGCAGACGTACGTTTTGCTTGGCGGCAACCACGTCGCGGGCAGCCTGGGAGATTTTCGGGGCGATGATCACTTCGACGAACTGGCGGTCGACGATGGCCTTGGCGGTTTCGCCGTCCAGCTCGCGGTTGAAGGCGATGATGCCGCCGAACGCCGACTCGGTGTCGGTGGCATAGGCCAGGTCGTAGGCCTTGCGGATGCCGCCTTCCTCTTCAGGTACCACAGCCACGCCGCACGGGTTGGCGTGCTTGACGATGACGCAGGCCGGCTTGACGAAGCTCTTCACGCACTCCAGTGCGGCGTCGGTGTCGGCCACGTTGTTGAACGACAGCTCCTTGCCCTGCAGCTGGATGGCAGTTGAAACGCTGGCTTCGCCTTTCTTCGCTTCCACGTAGAACGCCGCGCTCTGGTGCGGGTTCTCGCCGTAGCGCATTTCCTGGGCCTTGACGAACTGGCTGTTGAAGGTGCGCGGGAATTCGCTGCGGTCTTCAGTGCTCAGGGTCTCTTTGGCCTGGTCGATGGTGCCCATGTAGTTGGCGATCATGCCGTCGTATGCGGCGGTGTGTTCGAACGCCTTGAGCATCAGGTCGAAGCGCTGGGCGTAGGTCAGGCCACCGGCCTTGAGGCCTTCGACGATGCCGGCGTAGTCGCTGGCGTTGACCACGATGGCCACGTCCTTGTGGTTCTTGGCAGCCGAACGGACCATGGTCGGGCCGCCGATGTCGATGTTCTCGATGGCGGTCGGCAGATCACAGCCAGGCTTGGAAATGGTGGCTTCGAAGGGGTACAGGTTGACTGCTACCAGGTCGATCGGCTTGATGCCGTGCTCGTTCATGATGGCGTCGTCGGTGCCGCGACGGCCCAGGATGCCACCGTGGATCTTCGGGTGCAGGGTCTTGACCCGGCCATCCATCATTTCGGCGAAGCCGGTGTAGTCGGCCACTTCCACCGCGTTGACGCCGTTGTCCTTGAGCAGCTTGTAGGTGCCGCCGGTGGACAGGATCTCGACACCGAGCTGCTGCAACTCACGGGCAAATTCGAGGATACCGGTCTTGTCGGAGACGCTGATCAGGGCGCGGCGGACTGGCAGGCGGGTAGTCTGGTCGGTCATTTCGGGTTCCAATAACGCGGTGGAGTCAGCAAAAAAGGCGCCTCTGTTCAGGGAGCCGCCTTTTCTGGTTGGGATTCTGGCTTACAACAAGTCGTACTGCTTGAGCTTCTTGCGCAGGGTGCCTCGGTTCAGCCCGAGCATCTCGCTGGCCTTGGTCTGGTTGCCCTTCACGTAGTTCATAACGCTTTCGAGCAGGGGCGCCTCGACTTCGGAGAGCACCAGGTTGTACACGTCCGTCACGGTCGCGCCTTCCAGGTGGGCGAAGTAGTTGTGCAGCGCCTTCTCGACGCTGTCGCGAAGGGTCTGGCCCTCTTCGCTCGGCGTGTTGAGGTGCTGTTTCAGGTTGGCGTTGTCGCTCACGGGCGTTGTTCCACTCACAAATGTCTCGGTCATCATCGTCATGCGGCCACCCCTTGTCCGTCCTCTGTCTCAAGGCTCTGTCGACGTTCGCTGAAAAACGCGCGAACGTTGGCGCACTGCGCTTGTGTGTCTTCCAAAGCGTTGAACCGGGAGCGAAACTCCTTGCCGCCGGGTCGTGTTGCCAGGTACCAGCCAACGTGCTTGCGGGCGATACGTACGCCCATCACATCGCCATAGAAGGCATGCAGCGCGGCCAGGTGCTCCAGCAGAATGCGTTCCACTTCGTCCAGCTGCGGCGCTGGCAGGTGTTCGCCAGTGCGCAGGTAATGCTCGATCTCGCGAAAGATCCATGGCCGCCCCTGGGCGGCCCGGCCGATCAACAGGCCATCTACCCCGGTGGCGTCCAGCACCGCCCGGGCCTTTTCTGGCGAGGTGATATCGCCGTTGGCAAAAACCGGGATCGACACCGCCTGCTTGATGGCAGCGATGGTGTCGTATTCGGCTTCGCCGGTGTACAGGTCGGCGCGTGTGCGGCCATGCACCGCCAGCGCCTGGATGCCGGCCTGCTCGGCGATCCTCGCCACGTTCAGGCCGTTCTTGTTCGCCCGGTCCCAGCCGGTGCGGATCTTCAGGGTCACCGGGACGTCCACGGCGCCGACCACGGCGTGGAGTATCTCGCTGACCAAGGCTTCATCTCTCAATAAAGCAGAGCCTGCGGCTTTGTTGCAGACTTTTTTTGCCGGGCAGCCCATGTTGATATCAATGATCTGGGCGCCTGCTTCGACGTTGGCCTTTGCCGCCGCTGCCATCATCTGCGCATCACCACCGGCGATCTGCACCGAGCGTGGCTCGGGATCACCTTCATGGATGCGGCGCAGGCTCGACTTGCGGCTGTTCCACAGGCTCATGTCGCTGGAGACCATTTCCGACACCACCATGCCGGCGCCCAGGCGCTGGCAAAGTGTACGGAAAGGCTGGTCCGTGACCCCGGCCATGGGCGCGAGGATCAGGTTGTTGCGTAGAGTGTATGGGCCGATGCGTACCGCCGACATAGGTGATCCCTGTTGTGGGGCCGAATCTTGGAGTTCGAAAAAGGGTTGGCATGATACCCGCTCTCGGTGACCGGATAAAGATGGATTTGGATAAAATCTGAACAGTTGTCGGCTTATGACTTTTGGTATGGGCGAGGACCCTGAACCTTGTGCGGCCCCTTTGGGAGCGGGCGTGCCCGCGAAGCAGGCGGCGCGATGGACGGCACGGGCTTCGCCCGTGTTCGCGGGCGCGCCCGCTCCCACAGGGTGGTGGCTATTCCGGCGAACGGAAGCTCAGGCTGTAATTGACGGCCTTAGGCCCCGGGTCGAGGATGTCCAGGGCGATGTGGATCGGAGTCTGGCTGGGCATTTCGCCGCGCCCGGCCAGTTCGCCGGACAGGTACTCGCTGGGCTTGAAGCGCCGGCTGGCGATCAGCTGGCCATTGAGGTCGGCGAAGCGCAGTTCCAGCAACGGGAACGGCTGGGCGAACGGCGCGCGGTTGTAGATGATCGCATCGACGATCAGTGCACCCTTGAAGTCCGGGTGGCTGCGTACCACCAGGTTGCTGCTCTTGATTCGGGCGATATCGACGCGGGTCGGCACTTGGCAACCGACCAACGGGCAGATTTGCTGGAAGAGTGGCCGGTACTGGTCCTGGCGGGCCATTTCCTCGAAGTGGAACCACACGTACTGGAACGCCAGCATGCCAGCGGCCAGCAGGGTCAGGAAGGCCCACAGCAGGCGCTTGCCCCAGTTGGGCGCGGGCTTTTCCCAGTCCAGTTGCAGCGGGTCGTCGACCACGTCGACCAGGGGCTCCTTGCGCGCCGGGCGCTCGGTTTTGCCGGCAAGGCCTGGTTCCAGGCGTTCGCCGGGCAGCGGCTCTACAGGCTCGTCATCGCGCGCCGACAGGTGCAGCTCCAGGGGCTCATCGTCGCGGGCGCTCAGGCCCTGTACCGGGGCTTCATCAACGCTGGCACGCAGTGGTTCGTTGAACTCGGTGCGGTCATCGATTTCGGCGGCACGGTGTACCGGTGGCTCGTCGTCGACGTCCAGGTCCAGGTTGCCGCCTAACGTCGGCTCGGTACGCTCGCCCGGCGCTGGCTCCAGGTCCAGCTCCAAGGGCTCCGGGTCCCGTAGCACGGGCGCGGTATCGATCGCCGGTTGCGGTTCGAACGGTTCATCGTCAGCCGTACCGAACAGGTCGTTGGCATGTTCGTCCGGGTGCAGTTCGTCACGTCGGGCTTGCAGGCCGCCATCCTGGCTGGCCGGGCGAGCCGTGGCCGGTTGGCCGCGGCGCTCCAGGCGCTCCAGTTCCATGTCGAGGTCGAGCGCGTCCAGCGCCTGGTTGGTGAGCGCCCAGTCCTCGTCCGGGGTGGAGCCGGGCTCGCTGGCGACAGGCTCGGGTGCGATCTCCGGTTCGGCCGGCGGCTCCGCAGGGCCGGCGGGTATCGGCGCCGGCACCGCAGGTGCGCTGGTTCCGCTGGCGCGGTTCTGCTCCAGCAACTGTTTGGCGGCGTTGAACACCTGCAGGCATTGGCCGCAGCGCACTACGCCGCGGGCCACGCTCAACTGGTGATGGGTGACGCGAAAGCTGGTCTGGCAATGCGGGCACTGGGTGACGAAACTGTCGGTCATGCGGCAATCCGGGAGCTGTGCAGAAAAGTATTCTAGGCCCGCTTAACGGCGGCGGCCACTGATGCGCACCCAGCCGTCGCGCACGACGATCGGGTCCAGCTCGAAGTCGGCGGCATAGGCCGCAGCCACTTCGTCACCCTGCTCGGCGAGGATGCCCGACAGTGCCAGCAGGCCACCTGGGCGGACCAGGCCGGACAGTTGCGGTGCCAGCGACACCAGCGGGCCGGCGAGGATGTTGGCGACCAGCACATCGGCCTGCATGGCCGGCATGTGCTCGGGCAGGTACAGCGCCAGCTTTTCATCGGCGATGCCGTTGCGCTGGGCATTGTCGCGCGAAGCCTCGATGGCCTGCACATCGATGTCGGTACCGACTGCTTCACGGGCGCCCAGCAGCAGCGCGGCGATGGCCAGAATGCCTGAGCCGCAGCCGAAGTCCAGCACCTGGGTGCCTTCGAGCTGCTGGCCGTCGAGCCATTCCAGGCATAGCGCGGTGGTCGGGTGGGTGCCGGTGCCGAACGCCAGGCCCGGGTCGAGCAGCAGGTTCACCGCGTCCTGTTCCGGGGCCTCGTGCCAGCTGGGCACGATCCACAGGCGACGGCCGAAGCGCATTGGCTGGAAGTTGTCCATCCAGCTGCGTTCCCAGTCCTGGTCCTCGATCACCTCGGCCTGGTGCTCGGGCAGCTCGGCGCCGGTCAGCAGGCGCAGGTGGGCGAATACCTGCTCAGGGTCGGCATCGGCCTCGAACAGGGCCAGCAGGTGGGTATGCGACCACAGCGGGGTGGTGTTGAGGTCTGGCTCGAAGATCGGTTGATCCTCGGCGTCCATGAACGTGACCGAGACGGCACCCACTTCGAGCAGGGCATCTTCGTAGGTTTCGGCTTGTTCCGGGCTGATGGCCAGGCGTACTTGCAGCCAGGGCATGGCGGGCACCTTTGGTAAATCGACAGGGGCAGCCCTAGGCTGCACGAAGGCTGGCAGTTTACGCGAGTGCGGGGATTTTGTGGATTGAATCGGGGGCTGCTGTGCAGCCCAATCGCCGACAAGCCAGCTTCCACAGGGTTTGCGCAATTTTTGAGGCCTATGCAAATCCTGTGGGACCCGGCTTGCCGGCGATTAAGCCATCAGCCCGTTCATGGATGGTTCAGACGAAACACAACGAAAGCGACTCAGCTATAAAAGCAGGCTTCTCTTCACCGTCGATCTCCAGCGTGGCAATCGCCTTGAGCAACCATTGCCCCGGCCTCTTTTCCGTCACCTCGGCCAAATCCACCTTCAGCCGCACCTGACTGTCTACCTTGACCGGCTGGATGAAGCGCACGCTGTCCAGTCCATAGTTCACCACCATCTTCAGCCCTTCCGGCAGGACCAGAATGTCCTCGATCAACTTGGGAATCAGCGACAACGTCAGGAAACCGTGGGCGATCGTACTACCAAACGGGGTTTTCGCCGCCTTTTCCGGGTCGACATGGATGAACTGGAAGTCGCCCGTGGCTTCGGCGAACAGGTTGATGCGCTGCTGGTCGATCTTCAGCCAGGCCGAGCGGCCCAGTTCCCTACCAACGTACTGCGAAAGCTCTGTAACCGGTACATGGGGCATCGCGGACTCTCCAGGTTGTCAGTTGGTACGAAAGTGCAAGATCAGCACGGCGAACCGTTTCAGTCAAGTTGCGCGCTTTTCGACGAATATCGGTATATGGCGGCCACGTGCTTATAATGGCGGTCATGCCCGAGGGAGATGCTTATGCTGTTGCGTGGTTTGACCTGGCTGGTGCTGTTCCAGCTGCTGGGAACGGCAATCAACCACCTGTTGGTGCCGTTTCTGCCGGGGCCGATCATCGGCCTGTTGCTGCTGTTGTTCTTCCTCATGGCCCGTGGTGAGGTGGGCAAGCCGCTGAACGAGGCCGCCAGCAGCCTGCTGCGCTACCTGCCGCTGTTGCTGGTGCCACCAGCGGTGGGAGTCATGGTGTATGCCAAGGATATCGCTGCCGACTTCTGGGCCATTGCCGGTGCCTTGCTGATCTCCTGCCTGGTGACCCTGGTGTTTGTCGGCGTGTTGATGCAAAAGCTCATCCACCGCCAAGGCCGGCGCGAGGAGCAGCCATGATGCTCGACTGGCAAGGCGCACTGGATGCGGTTGTTCATCATCCCTTGTTCGGTATCGGCATCACGCTTGGGGCCTACCAGTTGGTACTGGCGGGCTACGAGAAGACCCGCTGGATCTTCCTGCAGCCGGTACTGGTGTCGATGCTGCTGGTGATCGGCGTGTTGCTGGTGTGTGGCATCGACTACAGCGAGTACCGCAAGAGCACCGAAATCATGAATATCCTGCTGGGGCCTGCCACCGTGGCCCTGGCAGTGCCGCTCTACCTCAACCTGCGGCGTATCCGGCAGCTGTTCTGGCCCACATTTACTACGCTGGTAATCGGAGGCCTGTTCGCCACGCTGTGCTGCCTGTTGCTGGGCTGGTGGTTCGGTGCCGAGCACATGATCCTGATGACCATGGCACCGAAGTCTGTGACCTCGCCAATCGCCATGCTGGTGGCCGAGCAGATTGGCGGCGTGGCGGCACTGGCGGCGGTGTTCGTGCTGATTACCGGGGTGATCGGGGCAATTTTCGGCCCGGCGCTGCTGAGCCGTTTTGGCGTGCATAGCCCCGAGGCGCGCGGCATGTCTCTGGGCGTGACCGCGCACGCGGTGGGCACTTCGGTGGCCTTGCAGGAAAGTGACGAATGCGGCGCCTTTGCCGCGCTGGCGATGAGCCTGATGGGGGTGGCCACGGCGGTGTTCCTGCCGCTTGCGGTCAGCCTGGTGGCTTGAGGACTTGTGATGACGCTACCGCTGTTTCCCCTCAATACCGTGCTGTTTCCTGGTTGTTTCCTCGATTTGCAGATTTTCGAGGCACGCTACCTGGACATGATCGGGCGCTGCATGAAGCGGGGCGAAGGTTTTGGTGTGGTGTGCATTCTCGAAGGCGAGCAGGTCGGCAAGGCGCCGCCGGTGGTTGCCTCGATCGGCTGCGAGGCGGTGATCCGTGACTTCGTGCAGCAGGATAACGGCTTGCTGGGTATCCGCGTCGAAGGTGTGCGGCGCTTCAATCTGGAAAGCACCGAGGTGCAGAAGGACCAGTTGCTGGTGGGGCAGGTGCAATGGCTGCCGGAGCAGGCGGACAGCCCGTTGCTAGAGGCGGACGAAGACCTGCTGGCGTTGCTGGTGGCCCTGGGTGAACACCCGATGGTCGAAGCCTTGGACATGCCGCGGCCTGTGGACGGGCGCCAGACGTTGGCCAACCAGTTGGCGTACCTGCTGCCGTTCATGGAAGAGGACAAGCTGGATCTGCTGACCCTCGACTCGCCGCAGGAGCGGTTGGGGGAAATCCAGAAGCTGCTGGAGCGGATTCAGGGTGAGTTGTTTGCCTGATAGTGATGTGTTGTCAGTGCCGACCTCTTCGCGACACAAGGCTGCTCCTACAGGCTGACGAGATCCCCGTAGGAGCAGCCTTGTGCTGCGAAGAGGCCGGTACAGGCGACATCAATATTGATACCGCAGCAAAGCCTGCGGCAGCGCATGCATGGCAAAGAACGCCAGCAATGCGACACATGCCGGCAACACCAGCCACCACACTCGCAGCGGCAAGGCCGGAAGGGTCTGGTGACGCTGCGCCAGTGCGAGGCTGAGCGAACACACACAGCATGCCAGCAAGGCCCCGGCGAGGATGTCGGTCGGCCAGTGCGCCCCCAGGTACACCCGTGACAGGGCAATCGCCAGCGCCGGAATGCAGCCCAGCATCACCCAGGTCAGGCGCATCCGCGGCGGTTGACCGCGACCGGCCAGCACCGCCATCACCAGAAAGAACGCAAATGACGCCGAACTGTGACCGCTGGGCATGCTGTAGCTGGTCAGCGGGTCACTCAGCACTTCCGGGCGAGCCCGGGCGAACAGCCACTTCAGCGTGCCATTGGCAAACGCCGTACCCATCAGCGCGCCCGCAGCGAACATGGCATGCCGCCACTGCCGCGCTAGCAGCAGCAGGCCCGTCAGCAGGCCGCCGAGGAACAACTGGGTGCGGAAATCGCCCAGCCGGGTCACCAGCACCACGGTGCCATCGATGGCCTGGCTGCGGTGCTCCTGCACCAGCGTCATCACACCCTGGTCGAATTCGTGCAGGTAGGGCCAGCCGAGGAAAACCCCGGCCAACGCCAGGAAACTCATGCCGGCGATCAGCCGGGTGCCGTGGCGTTGATCGCGAATGCTGGTGTTCAGGCTCAGCCCGATGATGACTGCCAGGGTGCCGGCGATGATCCCTGCATCCAGCCAGAAGCCCTCCGGCAAGGGCAGGCGCATGGCAGCGCCGGTAGCCCAGCCGGGCAGCAGGTAGGCCACCGACCAGCCGGCACCGGCCACCAGGCTGACGGCGATGAAGCGCGGCAGTGGCATGTCGAACATGCCGGCGACCATCGGCAGCATTGGCCGCAACGGCCCGATGAAACGCCCTACCAACAGGCTGGCGATACCGTAGCGCTGAAAGTAGGCCTCGGCGCTGCCGATCCATTCCGGATGGTGGCGCAGCAGGGGCAGGCGGCGAATGTTCTGGTGGAAGTACTTGCCCACCGTGTACGACAAGGCATCACCCACCAGGCCGCCGAGAAAGCCCAGCAGCAGCGTTTCGCCCAGGCTGAAGGCACCGCTGCCAGCCAGTACCGCGACCGCAAACAGCAGAACGGTGCCAGGCACGATGATGCCGGCAATGGCCAGGCACTCGATGCAGGCCACCAGGAAAATCGCCAGGCCAAGCCACTGCGGGTTGGCGCTGAGCCAGCCGGTCAGGCTGTCGAGCCATTGGCCCATGGTTCAGCTTCCTTGTTCGAGAATGAAGAAGTCCCGGCCTTCGACTTGGCCGCGACGTAACGGGTTCCGCGTGCAGAAACGGGCGTATTCGGCATCTACGAAACGGTAGGGCAGGTGCTCGTCGCGGCCATGGGGGATGCCCAGGCGGGCGGCCTGGATCACCCGCGGCACGGTGATGCCGCAATCCTCCACGTACAGGCGCTCGGGGTCGAAACGCTGGGCGTCCCAGTGCGGCACCTTCAGGCCCAGGGCCCGGCACAGCAAGGTCTGGCCGGCGCACAGGCGCTCGGCCGGGCGGAGGTTGCCGCTGGCATCGGGGTTGTTCAGTTGCATCTGCGCCAGGCTGTTAGGGCCCGAGCGGGCGTCCTGCCAAGGATAGGCCGACTTGATCAGCACCGCGTTGCCCGGCCCATGGGCGCTGAAGTTCAGCGAGTCGCCACCGCGCGCGTAATACATATAGATGTGGCCGCCATCGAGGAACAGCGCCTTGCGCTTTTCGGTGTAGCCGAGCGAGGCGTGGCTGCCTTTGTCGGTGAGGTAGTAGGCCTCGGTTTCGATGATGCGCGCGGCCAGCCACAGGTCGCCTTGGCGATGGCGGATGACTTTGCCCAGCAAGGCCTTGGCCAGGGTCTGGGCATCGCGGTCGAAAAAGCTGTCGGGCAAGGCTGGCATGCGGGCGGTTCGCGGTTGAGAAGGCGGGGATGATAGCAATGAATGGCTTAATCGAGGCTGAATCGAGTGGGATGTGGCAGTTCCGGCCTCTTCGCGGGTAAACCCGCTCCCACAGGTACCTCGGAGGTCCCAACCCTTGTGCAATCACTGTGTGAGCGGGTTTGTCCGCGAAAGGGCCACAACAGGAGATAGAAATTTCGATAACCCCGGTTACATCTTTCCTACACAATGCCCCCAGCCATTTTCTACCATCCGCCACCCGCCGCTGGGCGTACACCTGCGCGCCAGTTATAATCAGCCGATTTCCCCTTCGCCAAGACACCGAACCCATGACTGAGTCCGTTCTTGACTATATGACCCGCCTGGGTCGCGCTGCCCGTGAGGCTTCACGGGTGATCGGCCGTGCCAGCACCGCGCAGAAGAATCGCGCCCTGCAAGCTGCCGCCGATGCGCTGGATGCCGCTCGTGCCGAGCTGACCGCTGCCAACGAGCTGGACCTGGTCGCCGGCCGCGCCAACGGCCTGGAGCCGGCGCTGCTCGACCGTCTGGCGCTGACCCCGGCGCGTATCGACGGCATGATCACCGGCCTGCGCCAGGTGGCCAGCCTGCCGGACCCAGTCGGTGCCATCCGCGACATGAGCTACCGCCCATCCGGTATCCAGGTCGGCAAGATGCGCACGCCGCTAGGGGTGATCGGGATCATCTACGAATCGCGCCCGAACGTGACCATCGATGCCGCCAGCCTGTGCCTGAAGTCGGGTAACGCGACCATCCTGCGTGGCGGCTCCGAAGCCATCCACTCCAACCGCGCCATCGCCACCTGCATTCAGCGTGGCCTGGCCACCGCCGGCCTGCCGGCAGCCGTGGTGCAGGTGGTCGAGACTACCGACCGCGAAGCCGTGGGCGCGCTGATCAGCATGCCGGAATTCGTCGACGTCATCGTGCCTCGCGGTGGTCGTGGTCTGATCGAGCGCATCAGTCGCGATGCCCGAGTGCCAGTGATCAAGCACCTGGACGGTATCTGCCACGTCTACGTCAGCCAGCACGCCGATCTGGACAAGGCCTGGCGCGTGGCGTTCAACGCCAAGACCTACCGCTACGGCATCTGTGGCGCCATGGAAACGCTGCTGGTCGACAAGCAGGTGGCCGAGCGCTTCCTGCCGGAAATGGCCCGTCGCTTCCAGGAGAAGGGCGTCGAACTGCGTGGCTGCGAGCGCACCCGGGCGATCATCAACGCCAAGCCGGCCACCGAGGCCGACTGGCACACCGAATACCTGGACGCGATCCTGTCGATCCGTGTGGTCGACGGCCTGGACCAGGCCATCGAGCACATCAACCACTATGGCTCGCACCACACCGATTCGATCATCAGTGAACACCAGGGTGAAGCCCGCCAGTTCATGGCCGAAGTCGATTCGGCGTCGGTCATGCTCAATACCCCGACCTGCTTCGCCGACGGCTTCGAGTACGGCCTGGGTGCGGAAATCGGCATTTCCACCGACAAGCTGCATGCCCGTGGCCCAGTCGGCCTGGAAGGCCTGACCTGCGAGAAGTACGTCGTGATCGGCGACGGTCAGCTGCGTGGCCAGGAGTCCTGCTGAGTTGAGCAAGGCCCAGGCAGTCCGGCGCATCGGCATTCTTGGCGGTACCTTCGACCCCGTGCACATCGGCCACCTGCGCAGCGCGCTGGAAGTGGCCGAGTTCATGGGGCTGGACGAGCTGCGCCTGCTGCCCAACGCCCGGCCGCCACACCGCGACACCCCGCAGGTGGCCGCGCAGGATCGCCTGGCCATGGTGCAGAGCGCCGTGCAGGGCGTGCCTTGCCTGAGCGTGGATGCCCGCGAGCTGGCGCGCGACAAGCCGTCGTACACCATCGACACGCTGGAATCGATCCGTGCCGAACTGGCCACCGACGACCAGCTGTTCCTGGTGCTGGGCTGGGATGCCTTCTGTGGCCTGCCCGGCTGGCACCGCTGGGAAGAATTGCTGCAACACTGTCATATCCTGGTGCTGCAACGCCCGGATGCCGACGTAGAACCCCCTGACGAGCTGCGTAACCTGCTGGCTGCGCGCTCGGAGAGCGATCCCACCGCCATGTCCGGCCCGGCGGGAAACATTTCGTTCGTCTGGCAGACGCCGCTTGCGGTGTCGGCTACACAGATCCGACAGCTGCTGGCCAGCGGCAAATCGGTGAGGTTCCTGGTGCCGGACGCCGTACTGGCCTACATCGAGGCGCACGAACTGTATCGTGCACCTAACTGACGGTGCCTCTGGCGCCTCATCCAACGAGTTGAACGAGTTTTATATGACCAAGCAGAAAATCCACGGCGAAGAACTGGTCGCCCTGACCAAGGCAGCGCTGGAAGACGTCAAGGCCCAGGACATCCAGGTCATCGACGTACGAGAAAAGCACAGCCTGACCGACTACATGATCATTGCCACTGGTACTTCCAACCGCCAGATCAACGCGATGCTGGAAAAGGTCCGCGAAGCGGTCAAGGCCAAGGGTGCCCAGCCACTGGGTGAAGAAGGCAAAGGCGACAGCGACTGGGTGCTGCTGGACCTGAACGATGTCATCGTGCACATGATGACCGCCGCTGCCCGCCAGTTCTACGACCTGGAGCGCCTGTGGCAGGGTGCCGAGCAAAGCCGTGCAGCCGATGGCAAGCACCATAGCCCGGACCATGCCCACGAGTACTCCGACAAGCTCAAGGACCGGGAATAAGGAAAGCGCTGTGCGTCTGCGCCTGATCGCGGTCGGCTCGCGCATGCCGAAGTGGGTCGAGGAAGGCTGGCATGAATATGCCAAGCGCCTGCCTGCCGAGCTGTCGCTGGAGCTGGTGGAAATCCCGCTGAACACCCGAGGCAAGAATGCCGACGTTGCCCGCCTGATCCGTCAGGAGGGCGAGGCCATGCTGAGCAAGGTTCAGCCAGGGGAACGCATCGTCACCCTCGAGGTCCACGGCAAGCCCTGGAGTACCGAACAGCTGGCGACCGAGCTGGACCGCTGGCGCCTGGATGCGCGCACGGTGAATTTGATGGTGGGCGGCCCGGAAGGCTTGGCGCCCGAGGTCTGTGCGCGCGCCGAGCAACGCTGGTCGCTGTCGCCGCTGACCTTGCCGCACCCATTGGTAAGGATACTCATCGGCGAGCAGATCTACCGCGCCTGGACCGTGTTGTCCGGGCATCCTTACCATAAATGAGCCTGTAAGCAGTCCGATGTCGCAGCCGATCCGTCTCAAGGACCACGAGAAAGACGCCCGCCTGGTGCGCAACCGCGTCGTGGTCGGCGCAGTGGCGATCATGCTGCTCATTTGTGTGCTGATCGCGCGGCTGTACTACCTGCAGGTCATCCAGCACGACTACCACTCGACGCTGTCGGAGAACAACCGGGTGCATGTGCAGCCGATCCCGCCGACCCGCGGGCTGATCTTCGACCGCAACGGCGTGATCGTCGCCGACAACCGGCCCAGCTTCAGCCTGTCGATGACCCGAGAGCGTGCGGGTAACTGGCAGGAAGTGTTGGATACCATCGTCGAAGTGCTGGAACTGACGCCCGATGATCGCGCCTTGTTCGAGAAGCGCATGCGCCAGGGGCGCCGGCCGTTCGAGCCGGTGCCGATCCTGTTCGAGCTCAACGAAGAGCAGATCGCTCGCGTGGCAGTGAACCAGTTCCGCCTGCCGGGCGTGGAAGTGGTGGCCCAGTTGGTGCGCCATTACCCGCAGGGCGCGCACTTCGCCCATTCGGTGGGGTATGTGGGGCGAATCAACGAGAAAGAGCTGAAAACCCTCGACCCGGTGAACTACAGCGGTACCCATCACATCGGCAAGACCGGCATCGAACGCTTTTATGAAGCCGACCTGCATGGCCAGGTGGGCTACGAGGAAGTCGAGACCAACGCCCGTGGCCGTGTGCTGCGGGTGCTCAAGCGCACCGACCCGAAACCGGGCAAGGACATCGTGCTGAGCCTGGACATCAAGCTGCAGGAGGCCGCCGAGGCTGCCCTGGGGGGGCGGCGTGGTGCGGTGGTGGCGCTCGATCCGCGTACCGGCGAGGTGCTGGCGATGGTCAGCCAACCCAGCTTCGACCCCAACCTGTTCGTCACCGGCATCGGCTTCAAGGCGTATGCCGAACTGCGCGATTCGATCGACAGACCGCTGTTCAACCGCGTGCTGCGCGGCCTGTATCCGCCAGGCTCGACCATCAAGCCGGCGGTGGCAATCGCCGGCCTGGACAGCGGCGTGGTCAATGCCGGTAGCCGGGTGTTCGACCCAGGCTACTACCAGCTGCCCAACTACGACCACAAATACCGTAACTGGAACCGCTCGGGCGATGGCTGGGTCGACCTGGATACCGCGATCATGCGCTCCAACGATACCTACTTCTACGACCTTGCCCACAAGATGGGCATCGATCGGCTGTCCAGCTACATGAACAAGTTCGGCATCGGCCAGCGGGTTTCCCTCGACATGTTCGAGGAATCCGCCGGGCTGATGCCGTCGCGCGAATGGAAGCGCGCCACCCGCCGCCAGGCCTGGTTCCCCGGCGAAACCCTGATCCTCGGCATCGGCCAGGGTTACATGCAGGCCACGCCGCTGCAATTGGCCCAGGCCACTGCGCTGATCGCCAACAAGGGCGTGTGGAACCGTCCGCACCTGGCCAAGACCATCGAAGGCCAGCCACCGGTGGACGACAACCCCATGGAAAACATCGTGCTGCGCGACAAGTCCGACTGGGCCAAGGTCACCCATGGCATGGAGCAGGTGATGCACAACGCCCGCGGTACCGCACGCAAGGCGGCCATCGGCTCGCAGTATCGCATTGCCGGCAAGAGCGGTACCGCCCAGGTGGTGGCGATCAAGCAGGGTGAGAAGTACGACCGCAACAAGCTTCAGGAGCGCCACCGCGACCACGCCCTGTTCGTCGCCTTCGCCCCCGCCGAGGACCCGAAGATCGTGGTTTCGGTGATGGTCGAGAACGGTGAGTCCGGTTCGGGCGTCGCCGCCCCGGTGGTACGCCAGGTGATGGACGCCTGGCTGCTCGACGAAAACGGCCGGCTCAAGCCCGAGTTCGCGCCTGCCACCGTTACCCAGGAATCAGCCCTGTGATGAACAATTTCGATCGCATGCTCTCCAGCGAGGATGTGATGCGTCGGCGCGCCAGCTTTCTGCAGCGCATCCACATCGACGGCCCTTTGCTGATCATTCTGTTGACCCTTGCGGCCGGCAGCCTGTTTGTCCTGTACTCGGCCAGTGGCAAAAACTGGGACCTGCTGCTCAAGCAGGCTACCTCGTTCGGCATCGGCCTGGTGTCGATGTTCATCATCGCCCAGCTGGAGCCGCGCTTCATGGCCCGTTGGGTGCCGCTGGCCTACCTGGCCGGTGTGCTGTTGCTGGTGGTGGTGGACGTGATGGGGCACAACGCCATGGGCGCCACGCGCTGGATCAACATCCCCGGGGTGATCCGCTTCCAGCCCTCGGAGTTCATGAAGATCATCATGCCAGCGACCATCGCCTGGTACCTGTCCAAGCGGACCTTGCCGCCGCATCTGAAGCATGTGGCGATCAGCCTGGTGCTGATCGGTGTGCCGTTCATCCTGATCGTGCGCCAGCCCGACCTGGGCACGGCGCTGCTGATCCTCGCCTCCGGGGCTTTCGTGCTGTTCATGGGCGGCCTGCGCTGGCGCTGGATCCTCAGCGTACTGGCGGCTGCGGTGCCCGTGGCGGTGGCGATGTGGTTCTTCGTGATGCACGACTACCAGAAGCAGCGGGTACTGACCTTCCTCGACCCGGAAAGCGACCCGTTGGGCACTGGCTGGAACATCATCCAGTCGAAGGCGGCCATTGGCTCGGGTGGCGTGTTCGGCAAGGGCTGGCTGCTCGGCACCCAGTCGCACCTGGACTTCCTGCCGGAAAGCCACACCGACTTCATCATCGCCGTGCTCGGCGAGGAATTCGGCCTGGTCGGCATCTGCCTGCTGCTGATCGTCTACCTGCTGCTGATCGGCCGCGGCCTGATGATCACCGCCCAGGCGCAGACCCTGTTCGGCAAGCTGCTGGCGGGCAGCCTGACCATGACCTTCTTTGTATATGTGTTCGTCAATATCGGTATGGTCAGCGGCCTTCTGCCCGTGGTGGGCGTGCCGCTGCCCTTCATCAGCTATGGCGGAACTTCGTTGGTGACGCTGCTGTCAGCGTTTGGCGTTCTGATGTCGATCCACACGCACCGCAAATGGATCGCTCAGGTTTGAATAAGGTGAAGAATTTCATGCAAGCAGTGCGTAACTGGGCTGCCCGTTGTGCGCCGTGGATCGGCGCGGTGGGCCTGTTCGGCGCTGTACAGCTGGCCCATGCCGGCGATTATCAAGGCTCGCCCCAGGTTGCCCAGTTCGTTGGCGAAATGAGCCGCGACCATGGCTTTGCCCCTGAGCAGCTGATGGGTGTGTTCGCTGAGGTGCAGCGCAAACAGTCGATCCTCGACGCCATTTCGCGCCCGGCCGAACGGGTAAAGCCGTGGAAGGACTACCGGCCGATGTTCATCACCGACGCGCGCATCGCCCGCGGTGTGGACTTCTGGCGCCAGCACGAGGCGGTGCTGGCCCGTGCCGAGCAGGAATACGGCGTGCCGGCGCAGTACATCGTCGCCATCATCGGTGTGGAAACCTTCTTTGGCCGCAACACCGGCAACTACCGGGTGATCGATGCCTTGTCGACCCTGGGCTTCGATTACCCGCCACGGGCCGAATTCTTCCGCAAGGAGCTGCGCGAATTCCTGCTGCTGGCCCGTGAGGAACAGCTCGACCCGCTGACGCTCAAGGGGTCCTACGCTGGCGCCATGGGTCTGCCGCAGTTCATGCCGAGCAGCTTCCGCAACTTCGCGGTGGATTTCGACGGCGACGGCCACATCAATATCTGGAACAACCCGGACGATGCCATCGGCAGCGTGGCCAGCTACTTCAAGCGCCACGGCTGGGTGGCCGGCGAAGGTGTGGTCAGCCGCGCCTGGGTGGACGGCGGGCGCGCCGACGAAGGCCTGACGACCGGCATCGAGCCGGTAAAAACCGTTGGGGAGTTGCGCACGCTTGGCTGGTCGGTTCATGATTCGCTGCGCGATGATCTGCCGGTGACCGCCTTCCGTCTCGAGGGCGACAATGGCCCCGAGTACTGGATGGGCCTGAAGAACTTCTACGCGATCACTCGCTACAACCGCAGCGTGATGTATGCCATGGCGGTGCATCAGCTATCGGAACAGCTGGTTCAAGCACGGGGCGTCAAGTAATGCGCGCAATCTTCTCAGGCAACTCTTTCAAGCTGCTCACCTGCCTCGCCGTTGGCGTGGTGCTGGCCAGCTGTTCGTCCAACCGCCCGTCCCAGCAAAGCAGTGGCAACGTGGTGCGCACCCAGCCCGGTCTGGATATCAACCGGGCGCACAAGGACGGCGCGCCGTGGTGGGATGTGGATGTGAACAAGATTCCCGACGCCACGCCAACCGTGCACACCGGCAACTACAAGGCCAACCCGTACACGGTGCTGGGCAAGACCTACTATCCGATGCAGGACTCGCGCAACTATCGCGCCGAGGGTACCGCGTCGTGGTACGGCACGAAGTTCCACGGCCAGAACACCGCCAACGGCGAGCTGTATGACCTGTACGGCATGAGCGCGGCGCACAAGACCCTGCCGCTGCCGGCCTACGTGCGGGTGACCAACCTGGCCAACGGCCGCAGCGTGATCCTGCGGGTGAACGACCGTGGGCCGTTCTATTCGGACCGCATCATCGACCTGTCCTATGCCGCGGCGAAAAAGCTCGGTTATGCCGAGATCGGTACCGCGCATGTGCGCGTCGAAGGCATCGACCCGCAGCAATGGTGGGCCCAGCGTGGCCAGACGCCACCGATGGTGCTGAAAGAGCCGCAGGTAGCCCAGACCCAGGCAATCCCGGCCAGTACCGGGCGCGTCGAGCAATGGACCCCGCCGCCCCAGCAGCATGCGGCGCCGGTGGTGCCGGTGCAGGTGGCTGGCAACAACGTGCCGGCCGGCAGTGGCGGCAGCTTCCTGCAGGTAGGCGCCTTCGCCAACCCGGACGCCGCCGAACTGCTGCGCTCCAAGCTCAGCAGCATGGTCAGCGCGCCCGTGTTCATCAGCTCGATCGTGCGCAACCAGCAGACCCTTCACCGCGTGCGCCTGGGGCCGATCAACAGCCAGGGCGAGATCCAGCAAGCGCAGGACAGCATCCGCCTGGCGAACCTTGGGCAGGCCAAGCTGGTCACAGCAGACTGACCGCGT
>NZ_JBNRIJ010000004.1:88445-116936 GCF_053557675.1 Pseudomonas sp. XP1
CACATTGCGAGCCAGGCCTACGGCCGCAAAAACTAGACTGACTGGCGCTGGGCACATGATCTTGCCCAGGGAACATCAGACCATTAGCGATTTTCGAGAGACGGATGAACATCACCAACCTTGCCAAACGACTTTGCCTGCCCGTACTGCTGATGATCACGCCTGCCGCCTTCGCGGCTGAGCAGATGACGCCGGCGCCACCGCAACTGGCAGCCAAGTCCTACGTACTCATGGACGCGTCCAGCGGCAACGTGCTTGTCGAGAACAACGGTGACGAGCGACTGCCGCCAGCCAGCCTGACCAAGCTGATGACGGCCTACATCGCCACCCTGGACATCCGTCGCGGTCAGATCGGTGAAAACGACCCGGTTACCGTCAGCGAAAACGCCTGGCGTACCGGCGGTTCGCGCATGTTCATCAAGGTGGGCAGCCAGGTGACCGTCAGCGACCTGCTGCACGGCATCATCATCCAGTCCGGTAACGACGCCTCGGTCGCCCTGGCCGAGCACATCGCCGGCAGCGAAGACGCCTTTGCCGACATGATGAACAAAACCGCTGCCGACTTGGGTATGGCCAACAGCCACTTCATGAACCCGACCGGCCTGCCGCACCCGGACCATTACTCTTCCGCCCACGACATGGCTACCCTGGCGCGTGCGATCATCAACGTCGATCCGGCCCACTACGCCATCTACTCGCAGAAAGAATTCTTCTGGAACAACATCAAGCAGCCAAACCGCAACCTGCTGCTGTGGCGTGACAAGACCGTCGATGGCCTGAAGACCGGCCATACCGACGAAGCCGGCTACTGCATGGTGGCTTCGGCCGTTCGCGACGGCCAGCGCCTGATCGCCGTGGTGTTCGGCACCAACAGCGAGCAATCGCGTGCTGCCGAGACCCAGAAGCTGCTGACCTACGGTTTCCGCTTCTTCGAAACCCAGACCTTCTACCAGAAGGGCACCGAGCTGACCAAATCGCCTGTCTGGAAGGGCGCGACTGGTGAAGTGAAAGCCGGCCTGGCCAACGACCTGACCCTGACTATGCCTAAAGGCCAATTGAAGCGCCTGCAGGCTTCGATGACCATGAATCCGCAGCTCACAGCGCCAATCGCCAAAGGTGACGTGATCGGCAAAGTGGAAGTCAAACTGGACGATAAAGTGGTTCACAGTGCCGACCTGATCGCCCTCGACGGCGTCGAGGAAGGTGGTTTCTTCCGCCGTATGTGGGATAGCATCCGTCTATTCTTCTACGGGTTGTTCAACTGATACGTGACCTGCATGCCCCCGCGTATCCTGCGGGGGCGTTGTTGTTGCCACGGCTTACGAGGCCGTTTCCGCCATGAGCGAACCAGACGTCAAGTCGCACAAGATCGAATTCCCCTGCGACGATTACCCGATCAAGGTCATCGGTGACACCGTTGTCGGCTTCAAGGACACGGTCATCGAGATCCTGAGCAAGTACGCGAAGGTCGACCTTTCCACCCTGGCCGAGCGCCAGAGCAAGGAAGGCAAGTACACCACCGTGCAATTGCACATCGTTGCCGAAAGCGAGAACCAGCTGCACGATATCAACAGCGCCCTGCGCGCTACCGGCATCGTGAAAATGGTGCTCTGATGTCCGCCTGCCTCGGTTTTCGCGAGCTTGGCCTGCAGCCCTACGAACCGGTGCTGGAGGCCATGCGTCGCTTCACCGAGCAGCGCAGCCCGGATAGCCAGGATGAAGTCTGGCTGGTCGAGCACCCTGCGGTCTTCACCCAGGGCCAGGCCGGCAAGGCCGAGCACCTGCTGGTGCCGGGCGACATCCCTGTGGTGCAGACCGACCGTGGTGGCCAGGTGACCTACCATGGCCCCGGGCAGCTGGTGGCCTACCTGCTGCTGGATGTGCGTCGGCTGGGCTTTGGCGTGCGTGAGCTGGTCAGTCGTATCGAGCAGACCCTCATCGACCTGCTCGCCAGTTACGATGTCCAGGCAGCGGCCAAGCCCGATGCCCCGGGTGTCTATGTCGACGGAGCGAAAATCGCCTCCCTCGGCCTGCGAATCCGCAACGGCCGTTCGTTCCACGGCCTTGCCCTGAACGTGGACATGGACCTTGCGCCATTCCGCCGAATCAACCCCTGCGGCTATGCGGGGCTGGCGATGACCCAGCTGCGCGACCTGGCAGGTCCGATCGAACTCGACGAGGTCAGGACAAGGCTGCGCGGACAGCTGGTCAAGCACCTCGACTACGCTGAGCAGACGACCCTCACGGGCGGAATCGACTGAATATGACAACTGTGCAAGAAGCCGTGCCGAACCTGATACCTACCCAGGATGCCACCCCGCGCCCAGCGCCGAAGAAGGTGGAAGCTGGGGTCAAGCTGCGTGGTGCCGAAAAGGTGGCTCGCATCCCGGTGAAGATCATCCCCACCGAAGAGCTGCCGAAGAAGCCCGACTGGATCCGCGTGCGTATCCCGGTGTCGCCCGAGGTAGATCGTATCAAGCAGCTGCTGCGCAAGCACAAGCTGCACAGCGTATGCGAAGAGGCATCCTGCCCGAACCTGGGCGAGTGCTTCTCCGGTGGTACCGCCACCTTCATGATCATGGGTGACATCTGCACCCGTCGTTGCCCGTTCTGCGACGTTGGCCACGGTCGGCCGAAACCGCTGGACCTGGACGAGCCGAAGAACCTGGCCATTGCCATCGCCGATCTGCGCCTGAAGTATGTGGTGATCACCTCGGTGGACCGCGACGACCTGCGTGACGGTGGTGCCCAGCACTTTGCCGACTGCATCCGCGAAATTCGCGCGCTGTCGCCGGGCGTACAGCTGGAAACCCTGGTGCCTGACTACCGTGGGCGCATGGATATTGCCCTGGAGATCACCGCGCAAGAGCCGCCGGATGTGTTCAACCACAACCTCGAGACCGTACCGCGTCTGTACAAGGCCGCGCGTCCGGGTTCGGACTACGACTGGTCACTGGACCTGCTGCAGAAGTTCAAGCAGCTGGTGCCGCACGTACCGACCAAGTCGGGCCTGATGCTCGGCCTGGGCGAAACCGACGAGGAAGTGATCGAAGTGATGCACCGCATGCGCGAGCATGACATCGACATGCTTACCCTCGGCCAGTACCTTCAGCCGTCGCGCAGCCACCTGCCGGTGCAGCGTTTCGTCCACCCGGACACCTTCGCCTGGTTCGCCGAGGAAGGTTACAAGATGGGCTTCAAGAACGTTGCTTCCGGCCCGCTGGTACGTTCTTCGTACCACGCCGACCAGCAAGCTCACGAAGCCAAGATCAAGCTCTGAGCCAAGCACAGAGCCACGCATGCCGATGCACGCCGAAGGGCGGCATCGGCATTTTTGTTTGTGCCACACGCGCTGAAAGGAGCCGCGATGAATTGCGCCGAAACCTTCCAACCCAGCCTGCCCGCCGCGCTGCCGCGTGATGCCTGTTTTGCCATTGTCGCCCCGGCCGGCGCGGCGCGGCTGGATACGCACAAGGTCAACCAGTGGTTCGTTGACCGAGGCTACAGTTGCCGCATCTACCCGGGTGCCCTTCAGGCCCAGGGCTATCTGGCGGGGCCGGACCGGCAGCGGTTGCAGGACCTTCATGATGCTTTTGCCGACCCGGCCATCGACGCCATTCTGTGCATGCGTGGCGGGTACGGCAGCATGCGCCTGCTCGATCAGCTCGATTTCGAACTTATCCGGCGCAACCCCAAGCCGCTGATCGGTTACAGCGACATCACAGCGCTGCACGCGGCGATCTACCGGCATACCGGGCTGGTCACCTTCCATGGCGGGATGCTCAATGCCGACCTGCTGGGGGCCAAGTTGCCACCGACCGAGGCTTCGTTGCTGGCGCAGCTGGGTGGGCATGTGCGGGCAGGGGAGCAGATCGTGCACCCTGCTGAATTCGCCTTGAGCAGCGTGCTACATGGTGTGGCCAGCGGGCCGCTACTGGGCGGCAACCTGTCGATGCTGGGCGCGACCCTGGGGACGATTGCCGAGCTGGATACGCAGGGCTGCATCCTGTTCATCGAGGACGTCAACGAGCCGCTGTACCGGGTGGACCGCTTGCTGACCCAGCTGCGCCTGGCGGGCAAGCTGGAGGGGGTGAAGGGGGTGCTGGTGGGGGACTTTGCCGGGATTACCACTGTGGCGTTGACGCCCCTGCTGGAGGACATCTTCGCACCGCTGGGTGTGCCGGTACTGGCAGGGTGGCGCAGTGGGCATTGTGACCCGAATGTGTGCTTGCCGTTGGGGGCTCGGGTAATGCTGGATAGCTCTCGGCAGAGCTTGCTGCTGGAGCAGGATCTTTTCCAGGCTTGAGATTGTCGGGGCTGCTTTGCAGCCCATCGCGACACAAGGCCGCTCCTACAGGAGATCGCGGTACCCTATGGTTCGCGATCGCTTGTAGAAGCGGCCTTGTGTCGCGATGGGCCGCGCAGCGGCCCCAAGATTCTTACGGCTGACGCAGGCTCTCGAGCAGCTTGTGGGTCGGATACCCATCTGCCGGCCACCCCAGCCCCTGCTGGGCATTGCGGATCGCCTTGCGGGTATTGGCGCCAATGATGCCATCGGCATTGCCTGCATCGTGCCCGTTGCGGTTCAGCAGGTTCTGCAGTTCCATGCGCTCGCTGCGGCTGAGCGGCAGGTCTTCTTTCGGCCAGCTGCCAGCAATGAAGCCCCAGCCCGTGAAGCGATCACCCAACAGGCTTACTGCCAGCGCGTAGGACGACGAGTTGTTGTACTTGAGGATGGCTCGGAAGTTGTCCAGCACCAGGAACGCCGGACCACGCGCGCCCGCTGGCAGCAGCAGGGCGGCAGACAGCTGGTTGCTGCCCGCCGGCAACTGGGTACCGGCAGGCAGTTTCACGCCCATTGCCAGCCACTCGCTCACGGGCTTGCGCAGGGCGCCATCGGCCTGCCAGTAATCAAAGCCAGGTGGCACCTGGACCTCGAAGCCCCACGGCTGACCACGTTTCCAGCCCGAGCTCTGCAGATAGTGCGCTGTCGAGGCCAGGGCGTCTGCCGTGCTGTTCCAGATGTCGCGGCGGCCATCGCCGTCGAAGTCCACGGCATGGGTGTTGTAGGTGGTCGGGATGAACTGGGTCTGGCCCATCGCGCCGGCCCAGGAGCCACGCATGGCCTCAGGCTGGATATCGCCATGCTGGATGATCTGCAGCGCGGCGATCAACTGGTCCTGGGCGAACTGTGGGCGGCGGCCCTCATAGGCCAAGGTAGCCAGTGAGCGGATCACCGACTTGTTGCCCTGGAACTGGCCGAAGTTGCTTTCCATGCCCCATACCGCGACCAGCACCTGGCGATCGACGCCATAGCGTTGCTCGATGCGGGTCAGCAGTTCGGCGTTCTGCTCCAGCAGCTTCTTGCCGTTGCGCACGCGCAGGGGGGAAAGAGCGCCTTCGAGGTATTCCCATACCGGGCGGGTGAACTCTGGCTGGCTGCGATCGGCCTTGATCACATCCATGTCGGGGGTGACGCCGAGAAAGGCGCGGTCGAACGTGTCCTGCGAAATGCCGGCTTGCAGGGCCTGCTGGCGAAAGCCCGCTTGCCATTGCGCGAAGGTTTGCAGAGGCTGGATTTCAGTGCTGGTATCGAGCGTCGTGCCGGGCAGGGTTACCACCGGGGCGGGCTGGGCGGGGGCCAGCGGCAGGTCGTCGGCGGCGGTGGGCTTTTCTGCGCAGGCCACGAGCAGGATGAAACTGGAGGCCGCGATCAGCTGACGGGTTTTCCAGCGGGGGAGAAGACTGAGGAGCATTCACAGATCCAGAATTGCAGGTCAGATGACGACCATACCATGCCTGCGCTTTCGATGCTTTCATGCAGCCAAAAAGTAGGAAGCCTCCCAATCTCTCGATTGGAAGGCTTCGCGGCGGTAGCTGCCTTTGCCCTTGTTCGGCCGCTCCTGGCGGCAGCGGAACAGCGGTTGGGCGATGATCGACTTGGCCTTGTTGGGGCCGTGCTTTTTCGGCTTTTTGCTCATGGTGAGGTTCCCGGGTTGGGTGGCTTTCGCGGCGCACTGTAGGGTTTGGGGCTGGGTGGGGCCAATTGATTGTGTATATGGCCGAATACCTGGGTCCATGGATGTACCCTTGTAGGAGCAACCTGGACAGTCTGGTGGACGGTTTACTCGGGAGGGAGTGTCAGGCGCTGGCCGGCCATCAGCAGCGACAAGCGCGCCAGGCCAGTCCACGGCGAGCCCTCGGCCTGGCCCTTGATCTGTGCATCGATACGCTGGGCATCTTGCAGCAACTGCGCCCAGCGCTGCGCCGACAGGCGCTGCAGGGCCTTGCTGACCAGTGGCCGGCGTTTGTCCCAGACTGGCGGGCGGGCCTGGCTGAAGGCCTTGTCCAGAGGTACGCCCTGGCTGAACTGCTGGGCCAGCCCCGCCAGCTGGCGCAGCTCACGGGCCAGGGCCCAGAGAATCACTGGTGGCTCCACGCCTTCACCGCGCAAGCCTTCGAGCATGCGCAAGGCATGCGCGGCTTCGCCATTGAGAATGGCATCGACCAGGCCGAAGACATCGAAGCGGGCGCTGTCGGCGACGGCGGCCTGTACGGTCTCCACGGTGATCTGGTTGCCTTCGGCGAGCAGCTTGAGCTTTTCGATTTCCTGCGCTGCAGCCAGCAGGTTACCTTCCACGCGTGCAGCGATCAGGTCGACGGCGTCACGTTGTGCCGAAAGGCCGGCCTGCTGCAGGCGCTGGTTGATCCACTGCGGCAGTTGATGCACATCCACCGGCCAGATCTGGATGAACTGGCAGTGGGCGCCTTCGATCAGCGCCTTGCCCCACTTGGTCTTCTGCGCGCTGCCGTCGAGCTTGGGCAGGCTGACCAGCAGCAGGGTGTCTTCGGCGGGGTTGGCGCAGTACTCCATCAGCGCAGCAGCGCCCTTGTCACCGGGCTTGCCCGAGGGCAGGCGCAATTCCAGCAGGCGGCGCTGGGCGAACAGGGACAGGCTGGCGCCAGCCTGGAGCAGGGTGCCCCAGTCGAAGTTGGCGTCGGCACTGAATACCTGGCGTTCGTCAAAGCCCTGCTGGCGCGCGGCGTTGCGGATGGCGTCGGCGGCTTCCTGGCACAGCAGCGGGTCGTCGCCGCTGACCACGTAGACCGGTGCCAGTGCGCCTTGCAGATGCTTGTTGAGTTGGGCGGGGGCGAGCTTCATGGGAAACAGGCGGGGCACCCGAAGGTACCCCGCTCGGGCTTAGTTGCCCGGTACTTCCAGTGGCGACTGCTGAGGCGTTTCGGCCTGCTGGCGGCGAGCGGCCTCCAGCGCAGCGGCTTCGGCCTTGGCGCGCTCGTCGGCCTGACGCTGCAGCTCGTCCAGCTGGGACGGGGTCAGCATCTGCAGGCGAACGACCATGGCGTTGACCAGGTCGCGACGCATTTCTTCGCGGGCGCGGTTGGCTTCCTGCTCGGAGCCGGTGATGTTCGAGCCGTCACGCAAGTAGATCTTGCGCACCTCCAGCTTGTCGCTCATCAGTTCCAGGTTGTTCAGGCCCTGGATGCTGTAGTTCAGCACGGTGGTCAGTTCGTATTCGGCGGTACGGTTGCCGCTGTTGTAGGTCGCCGAGCGCTCGCGCTCCTGCTCGTTGGTCAGCACCAGGCGGTACGGTGCGCCAGCGTGCACGTTGACACCGCTACGTTGCAGCACTTCACGCAGCTGGACCACGGTCGGGCCGTAGGCGTTGCGTGCGCTGACGTCCATTTCCTTTACGCTCAGCTCGGTGGAGCCGGTGCCGCGCAGCTGGAAACCGCAGGCGCTGAGCATGACCGCCAGGCCAATTACCAGCAAATTGCGTTTGATCATGTTGTTGCTCCCTTGTGGGCCTGTTCGCCCGCCCGCAGTGGCTGCGGGCGGGCGTTGCCATCAGTTGGCGACGATGTTGACCAGCTTGCCCGGTACCACGATGACCTTGCGGATGGTCAGGCCATCGATGAAGCGCAGGACGTTCTCGTTGCTGCGCGCGGCGGCTTCGATTTCTTCGCGGCTGGCGGCGGCCGGCATTTCGACCTGGCCACGCAGCTTACCGTTTACCTGCACCACCAGGGTGACGGTGTCCTGTACCAGGGCTGCCTCGTCGACGGCTGGCCAGCTGGCGTCGATGACTGCCTGCTGGTGGCCCAGCTGTTGCCACAGCTCGTGAGAGATGTGCGGGGTGATCGGTGCCAGCAGCAGGGTGACGGCCTCGAGGCCTTCCTGCAGCAGGGCGCGGTCCTGCTCAGTAGCCTGCGGGGCCTTTTCCAGCACGTTCATGACGGTCATCACCTGGGCGATGGCGGTGTTGAACTTGTGGAACTGGCCAACATCGGTGCTGGCCTGCTTGATGGCGGCGTGGATGGCGCGGCGGATGACCTTCTGCGCGTCGTCCAGGGCGGCGACATCCAGCTTGCCCGGCAGGCCTTGGGCCACGTGGGCCTGGGCCAGGCGCCAGACGCGGCGCAGGAAGCGGCTGGCACCCTCGACGCCGGAGTCGGACCATTCCAGGCTCATGTCGGGCGGCGAGGCGAACATCATGAACAGGCGGCAGGTGTCGGCGCCGTACTGGTCGATCATCGATTGCGGGTCGACGCCGTTGTTCTTCGACTTCGACATCTTCTCGGTGCCACCGATTTCCACTGGCAGGCCGTCGGTCTTCAGGCGGGCGCCAATGATCTTGGCCTTGGCATCGCGCTCGACTTCGACATCGGCCGGGTTGAACCAGTCCTTGCCGCCGTTGCTGGCAACACGGTAGTAGGTTTCGGCGACCACCATGCCCTGGGTCAGCAGGTTCTTGAACGGCTCGTTCGATGTGACCAGGCCTTCGTCACGCATCAGCTTGTGGAAGAAGCGCGCGTACAGCAGGTGCAGGATGGCGTGCTCGATACCGCCGATGTACTGGTCTACCGGCAGCCAGTGGTTGGCCGCTTTCGGGTCGACCATGCCACCTTCATAGTTCGGCGAGGCGTAGCGGGCGAAGTACCAGGACGATTCGACGAAGGTGTCCATGGTGTCGGTTTCGCGCTTGGCCGCGGTGCCGCATTTCGGGCAGGTGCACTCGTAGAATTCAGGCATGCGCGCCAGTGGCGAACCGGCGCCATCCGGCACCACGTTCTCCGGCAGGGTGACCGGCAGCTGGTCTTCCGGCACCGGTACGTCGCCGCAGGACGGGCAGTGGATGATAGGGATCGGGCAGCCCCAGTAGCGCTGGCGGCTGATACCCCAGTCACGCAGGCGGAACTGGGTACGCGATTTGCCCAGCTCCTTGCGGATCAGGGCGGCTTCGATGGCGTCGAAGGCACCGGCGAAGTCCAGGCCGTCGAACTCGCCGGAGTTGATCAGCTGGCCGTGCTCGCCATAGGCGGCCAGCCACTCGCTGCCGACTTGGTCGCCAGCGCTGGTGCGCACCACGGCCTTGACCGGCAGGTTGTACTTGTGGGCGAACTCGAAGTCACGCTCGTCGTGGGCCGGTACGGCCATGACGGCGCCATCGCCGTAGTGCATCAGCACGTAGTTGGCGATCCATACCGGCAGCTTCTCGCCGGTCAGCGGGTGCTCGACCAGCAGGGAAGTGGCCATGCCTTTCTTCTCCTGGGTGGCCATGTCGGCTTCGGCAACGCTGCCGCTCTTGCACTCGTCGATGAACGCCTGCAGCGCCGGATTGCCCTGGGCGGCCTGGGTGGCCAGCGGGTGTTCGGCGGCGACGGCGACGTAGGTGGCGCCCATCAGCGTGTCGGGGCGGGTGGTGAAGACCTTGAGGGTGCCTTCGTGGCCGATGCTGGCCAGGTCGTACGGGAACTGCACTTCCATGCCGCGCGACTTGCCGATCCAGTTGCGCTGCATGGTCTTGACCTGCTCAGGCCAGCCCGGCAGCTCGTCGAGGCTTTCCAGCAGCTCGTCGGCGTAGTCGGTGATGCGGAAGTAGTACATCGGGATTTCGCGCTTCTCGATCAGCGCGCCCGAACGCCAGCCACGACCGTCGATGACCTGCTCGTTGGCCAGTACGGTCTGGTCCGCCGGGTCCCAGTTCACGGTACCGTTCTTGCGGTAGATGATGCCTTTTTCGAACAGGCGGGTGAACAGCCACTGCTCCCAACGGTAGTAGTCGGGCTTGCAGGTGGTGACTTCACGTGCCCAGTCGATGGCCAGGCCCAGGCTCTTGAGCTGGGTCTTCATGTAGTCGATGTTTTCGTACGTCCACTTGGCCGGGGCGACGTTGTTCTTCATCGCCGCGTTTTCCGCAGGCATGCCGAAAGCGTCCCAGCCCATCGGCTGCAGGACGTTCTTGCCCAGCATGCGCTGGTAGCGGGCAATCACGTCACCGATGGTGTAGTTGCGCACGTGGCCCATGTGTAGCTTGCCGCTCGGGTACGGGAACATCGACAGGCAGTAGTAGGTGTCCTTGCCTGGCTGTTCGGTAACAGCGAACGATTGTTGCTCGTCCCAGAACTTCTGGGCGGCGGCTTCGATATCACGGGGCGTGTATTGTTCGTGCATGGCTACTTTTTGCTGAGAGGGAAGAGACCTTGTTCCAGGCAGCGGAACCTCGCTGCGTCCGGCACTCCGGTGTCATTTAGAGTGAACGCCGTAGCATACAGCAGCGCCGCGCATCGTGGGAAACCTTCGTTGCGAATGCCCGCTGGTCGCGGCACACGGCTGCTTTTTGCAACGACGCTAAGCTCAGGTGTGGGGGGAGATATTCTTATCTTCAATGAGGTGAACGGATGGGAGAGACGCAGCTACCCGCAATCAGACCGGAGCTATACGAACGCCTGATCGACCGGCTTGGCCTGGCGCTGGAAGTGGCCAGGACATCGGTGCGATTGCGCGACGAAATGCCAGCCGAGCTGGAGTTGCGCGGCCTGAGCCACGCAGAGTTCGAACTGATCAAGGCCTACCTGGATTCCCTCCCGGAGCGCCACAATGCCTGTGTCGGCAGTTACCCACAAGCGGAGCCGACATCGGCCAAGATCATCTGGCTCAAGGACAAGAAACGCCCCGCCAGCACGGCGAGATCCAGGACGCTGCCACACCGCTAGCCGTTCAGGACGCCAGGCGCAGGCTATCGCGCGCCGGTTCTTCAAAAATTGCACAACTCATGATCGGCGCCGGCCGCACCCTTGTTGACCGGCGTCGATCCTTCTAGGCTGCACGCCTGCCAAGGAGGTGTGGCCAATGCCGATCCGATACTTCATCAAACAATGGCTGATGCCGCCAGGCGTCCTGTTCCTGCTGCTGCTTGTGGCCTGGTGGCTGCATCGCCGCCGGCCCAGGCTGGCAGCGCTGTGCTTTGCCGTGGGCCTTGGTGGCCTGTGGCTGATGAGCCTGCCGCTGGTGGTGCAGGAAACCGCCCGTGCACTGGAGACGGAAGCGCCGCTGGCGGTAGGCGATTGGGCCGGCCTGGCAAGCCGGGCGGATGCCATCGTGGTGCTGGGTGCGGGGCGTGAACGGGGTGACCCGGCCTGGGGGGGTAGCGACCAGCCCACGGCCACGGCGCTGGAGCGCATGCGCTTTGCCGCGCGACTGGCCAAGGCTTCGGGCTTGCCGGTGCTGACCAGCGGCGGGTTGCACTATGGCACGCCGCCGAGCGAGGCGCAGTTGATGGCTGATCGCCTGCGTGAAGATTTCGGCGTCGAGGTGAAATGGCGGGAGGAGGGGAGCCGCACGACCTGGGAGAATGCCCGGCTGACGGCCAAGGTGTTGCAGCCGTTGGGGATTCGCCGGGTGGTCGTGGTAACCCAGGCGTGGCACATGCAGCGCTCGCGCTGGAGTTTCGAGCAGGCGGGGTTCGAGGTGGTGCCGGCGCCGGTCGGGTTCCTCGGGCGCGATCATGCGCGGCCGTTCGGCGGGTTGCTGCCGGAGAGCCGGGCGATGTGGCAGAGCGGGCAGTTGCTCAATGAAGTCGCGGGGTTGGTGGGGTACCGGGTGTTTTATTGAGCCTTGTGTTGCCTGTGCCGGCCTCTTCACGGGTGACCCCGCGAAGAGGCCGCTACAGGAAAACTCAAACGGTCTTGGCAATGCGCCCGGCCAGCAACGCCCAAACCAGCAGCAATGCGCAGACAATCGCCAGCGGCCACGATCGCCATTGCAGGTACGGCGTCAGTTGCTGCATCGGCACCACTTCACCATACAGCACCGCCTGCTGGAACTGCGGCACCTGAGTGGTAATACGGCCAAACGGGTCGATCAGCGCAGTCACGCCGTTGTTGGTGGCGCGGATCATCCAGCGGCCAGCTTCCAGCGCACGCATCTGCGCCATCTGCAGGTGCTGCAACGGGCCGATCGAGGTGCCGAACCAGGTGTCGTTGCTGATGGTCAGCAGCAGGTCGCTGCGGGCCGCCAGGCCTGCGGCGAATTCGGGGTAGACCACTTCGTAGCAGATGTAAGGCGCAATCTGGTAGCCCTTGGCCTGCAGCAGCGGCTGGTCTTCCGGCCCGCGGGCGAAGTCCGACATGGGCAGGTTGAAGAACTCGATCAGGCCGCGCAGCATGTCCTGCAGCGGCACATACTCGCCAAACGGCACCAGCTTCTGCTTGAGGTAGGTGCCATCGCCTTCACCGGTGACAGTGATGCCGTTGTAGTAGCGGCGCTGGTGATGCACCACTTCACGCACCGGCACACCGGTGATCAGCGCCGAATGCCGTTCGGCGGCGAACCGGCCCATCACGTCGATATAGCCTTGGGCCTGGTCCTTGAGCACCGGCACCGCGGTTTCCGGCCACACCAGCAGGTCCACCGGCCTGGAGCTGAAGCTCAGGTCACGGTACAGCGCCAGTTGCGCGTCGATGTGTGCCGGGTCCCATTTCAGGTCCTGCTCGACATTGCCCTGGATGGCCGCCACTTTCAGCGGGTCGCCCGCCGGCTTGGTCCAGGCGTGGCCCTTTAGCGCCAGGCCCAGCACCCACGGGGCCAGCAACAGCAGGCAGCCCACCGCCAGGAACGAGGGGCGGCCGCGCAGGCGGTGCAGGTTGCACAGCAGGGCAGCGGTCAGGGCCAGGGCGAAGGAAATCAGCCACACGCCGCCCAGCGGTGCCAGGCCGGCCAGCGGGCCGTCCAGCTGGCTGTAGCCGGCGTAGAGCCAGGGGAAACCGGTCAGGAACCAGCCGCGGAAGGCCTCTTGCAGCAGCCACAGGGCGGCGAAGCACAGGGCGTCGGCCAGCGGTGCTTCGGTGCGCCGCAACCAGCGTGCCCAAAGCCAGGTGGGCAGGGCGAAGAACCAGGCCAGGGCGGCGAAGAACGCTAGCAGCAGCAGGATGGCCAGCAGCGGCGAGGCGCCGCCGTAGGTGTTCATGCTGACGTAGATCCACCAGGTGCCGGCACCGTACAGGCCGAAGCCGAACCACCAGCCACGCCACATGGCCTGGCGCGGGCTGAGCTCGCGCAGGCCAAGGTAGAGCAGGGCGATGGACAACACGGCCAGTGGCCAGATGTCGAATGGCGCCAGGGCCAGGAGGGTGGAGGCACCGGCCGCCAGGGCCAGCAGGTTACCGGGCCAGCCGGGGCGGGTGATCCAACGCATGTTTGTCCTTAACGGGTGATCGGTGTCAGGCGCAGCAAGTGTATCCGCCGGCTGTCGGCATTGAGAATACGGAACTTGTAAGGGCCGATCTCGGTGGTTTCGTTGCGCTTGGGCAGGTGACCGAAGGCACTCATCACCAGGCCGCCGACCGTGTCGAACTCGTCATCGGAGAATTCGCTGTCGAAGAACTCGTTGAAGTTCTCGATCGGGGTAAGCGCCTTGACCAGGAAGTCACCGCTGGGCAGCGGCTTGATGTAGCTGTCTTCCTCGACGTCGTGCTCGTCCTCGATGTCGCCGACAATCTGCTCCAGCACGTCCTCGATGGTGACCAGGCCGGCCACGCCACCGTACTCGTCGATGACGACGGCCATGTGGTTATGGTTGGCGCGGAACTCGCGCAGCAGCACGTTCAGGCGCTTGGACTCGGGCACGAAAGTGGCTGGGCGCAGCAGGTCCTTGATGTTGAAGCTGTCGCCGTTCTCCTTGAGGATCAGCGGCAGCAGGTCCTTGGCGAGCAGGATCCCGAGCACATCATCGTGGCTTTCGCCGATCACCGGGTAGCGCGAGTGCGCGGCGTCGATCACCGCTGGCAGAAACTCGCGCGGCGACTGGCTGGCCTTGATGCTGATCATCTGCGAACGCGGCACCATGATGTCGCGAACCTGCAGGTCGGCCACCTGGATGGCGCCTTCAACGATGGTCAGCGCCTCGCTGTCCAGCAGTTTGTTCTGATGGGCTTCGCGCAGCAGTTCAAGGAGTTGCTGGCGGTTTTTCGGCTCATGGGCAAAAGCCTGGGTCAGTTTACCCAGCCAGGACTTCTGCCCGTTGCTCGATCGATCTTCGCTCATGGCGGTTCTCGTGATCCTTCGTGTATCAGTGTGTGATGGTGTCGGTTTCATCGTCGGCGTACGGGTCGGGATGACCCAGTTCTGCCAGCAATTCCCGTTCCAGGCCTTCCATTTCCTCGGCTTCCTCATCTTCGATGTGGTCATAGCCGAGCAGGTGCAGGCAACCGTGGATGACCAGGTGCGCCCAGTGCGCTTCCAGCGACTTGCCCTGTTCGGCGGCTTCGCGCTCGACCACCGGCACGCAGATCACCAGGTCGCCCAGCAGCGGGATATCGAGCAGGTCGTCGGGGACATCGGCCGGGAACGACAGCACATTGGTCGCGTAGTCCTTGTGCCGATAGTTGTGGTTCAGCTCGCGGCCTTCGGTTTCGTCGACCAGGCGAATGGTCATTTCCGAATCGGCGCTACGCTGGCGCAGGGCCAGTTCGCACCAGCGGCGAAAGGCGGTGTCATCCGGGGCGGCAGCATCCGTGGCCCGTTGAATATCGAGTTCAAGCATCTTTGCCTGGCGCCTCGGGCTTGGCCTGGCGGGCATCGAAGCGGTCGTAGGCCTCGACAATGCGCTGCACCAGTGGGTGACGAACCACATCTTTGGGTTGGAAGTGGGTGAAACTGATCCCCGGAACGTCCTTCAACACCTCGATGACGTGCGCCAGGCCCGACTTGGTGCCACGGGGCAGGTCGACCTGGGTGATGTCACCGGTGATGACCGCGGTGGAGCCGAAGCCGATACGGGTGAGGAACATCTTCATCTGTTCCAGTGTGGTGTTCTGGCTCTCGTCGAGGATGATGAAGCTGTTGTTCAGGGTGCGGCCACGCATGTAGGCCAGCGGGGCGATCTCGATTACCTGACGCTCGATCAGCTTGGCCACGTGTTCGAAGCCGAGCATTTCGTACAGGGCGTCGTACAGCGGGCGCAGGTACGGGTCGATCTTCTGGGCCAGGTCGCCGGGCAGGAAGCCGAGCTTTTCGCCCGCCTCTACCGCCGGGCGCACCAGCAGGATGCGGCGCACCTGTTCGCGTTCCAGCGCGTCCACGGCGCAGGCCACGGCCAGGTAGGTCTTGCCGGTACCGGCCGGGCCGATGCCGAAGTTGATGTCGTTGGCCAGGATTTCCTTGACGTAGCGTTGCTGGTTGACCCCGCGCGGGCGGATGTTGCCCTTGCGCGTGCGCAGCGACACGCTGACCTCGTTGACGGCCGGGTTGTCGATGTTCTCGACGGTCGATTCCTGCAGGTACAGGTGCACGGTTTCCGGGGACAGGTCGCTGGCCTTGGTCTCGCGGTAGAGACGGCGCAGCAGCTGTTCGGCAGCGGAGGTGGTCTTGGGTTCGCCGATCAGTTCGAACTGATTGCCGCGGTTGCGGATCTCGATGGCCAGGCGCTGTTCGATCAGGCGCAGGTGCTCGTCGAACTGGCCGCACAAGTTGGCGAAACGGTGGGCCTCGAAAGGTTCGAGGATGAAACGATGGGGTTGTATGGGTGCGTTCAAGGTCGTTTTTAGCCGCTCGACGGCAATGGATGTGAACTCAAGAATAACCCTTGAATGCCAGTGGCGAAAGCACTGAAACGTTCAACGGTATGTATGGCCTGCTCCGGCCCTATCGCCGGCAAGCCGGGCTCCCACAGATATTGCACAGGCCTGAAGCTGGCGCAGTACCTGTGAGAGCTGGCTTGCCGGCGATGAGGCCGGGACAGGCAACACAGATCAGCAAACCTGTCTGCTATGATGCCCGCCTTTTCTTACGCATGTGTTATCCCGACGAACATGAGCAAACGCGAACCTGCCATCTATAAAGTGATCTTCCTCAACCAGGGGCAGGTCTTCGAGATGTATGCCAAGCAGATCTACCAGAGCGACCTGTGGGGGTTCCTGGAAATCGAGGAGTTCGTGTTCGGCGAGCGTTCGCAGCTGGTGGTGGACCCGAGCGAGGAGAAGCTCAAAAGCCAGTTCGATGGGGTGATCCGCAGCTTCGTGCCGATGCACTCGATCGTGCGCATCGACGAGGTGGAGCGACTGGGCACAGCTAAGATCAGCGAAGCCAAGGGCGGCGGCAACGTGATGCCGTTCCCCATGCCGATGCCGGAAAAGTAACCCTCAGGGGAGTGGCGAGAACGGCGTTCGCCCTTCGGCGTTCTGCAGTTCGAGCAGGTACTTGCGGAAGATCTGGCCGAGCACCTGGGTGGCATGCTCCAGCTCGTCGCGGGGCATTTGCTCGGTCACTTCGTCGGCCATGTCCAGCGCATCCTCGGCGCCGTTGACCGCGGCCATCTTCAGCAGGATGTAGGCCTGCACATTGTTGGCCTTGACCCCTTCACCACGGAAGAACATGGCGCCCAGGCGGTACTGGGCCTCGGCGTGGCCTTGCAGCGAGGCCTTTTCGAACCAGTTCAAGGCTTTGCCCAGATTTTTCGGCGTTTGCGTGTAGTAGTAATCGCCCAGTTCGAATTGCGCCTGGGCATCCCCCGCCGTTGCCGTCTGCTCACAAGCCTTGAGGGCGTTTGCCAAGTCTTCAGGCTGGACATTCAAGGTGCAGCGGCCCGTCGCCGGAATCAGCAACGAGTTACCGCCCTCCGCCAGGGCCAGCAGGGGCTGAAGAAGCAACAGGCAGCCCAGGGTCAGGGCGCGGCCGGTGCGGTTCATGGGGATCGACTTACCTCTGCAAAGCTGCGGCCAATGTCTCTGGTGGCACATTATGGGATAAGCAGCGCCAACCTTACAAAGTTTTACTCGAATTTCTGCTTGGTTGGGGAAGTCAGCTGATTGTGCAAGGGTATTTGTTGCCTGTACCGGCCTCTGTGGGAGCGGCCTTGTGTCGCGAAAGGGCTGCGAAGCAGCCCCAGCAATCTGTGCATCACTGCTGAAATCCTGGGGCCGCTTTGCGGCCCTTTCGCGACACAAGGCCGCTCCCACAAAAGCGCGGTGCAGCGTGTTATTTCAGGGCTGCAAAAGCCTTCTCAGCCGCATCCAGGGTGATCTGCAGCTCCTTGTCGCCGTGGGCGATGGAGGTGAAGCCGGCCTCGAACGCGCTCGGCGCCAGGTACACGCCACCATCGAGCATCAGGTGGAAGAAGCGCTTGAAGCGCTCGGCATCGCTGGCCATCACGTCTTCGAAGGTGACGATGTCGTCGGCACCGCTGAAGTACAGGCCGAACATGGCACCGGCCTGGGTGGTGACGAACGGCACGCCAGCGGCATCGGCGCGCTGTTGCAGGCCGTCGAGCATGCGGCTGGTGTAGTCGGTCAGTTCGGCGTGGAAGCCCGGGCGGCTGATCAGCTTAAGGGTGGTCAGGCCGGCGGCCATGGCCAGCGGGTTACCCGACAGGGTACCGGCCTGGTAGACCGGGCCGAGCGGGGCGATGCAGCCCATGATTTCACGCTTGCCGCCGAAGCAGCCGACCGGCATGCCGCCACCGACGATCTTGCCGAAGGTCGACAGGTCCGGCTTGATGCCGTAATGGCCCTGGGCGCCGCCGAGCGAAACGCGGAAACCGGTCATCACTTCGTCGAAGATCAACACCACGCCGTGCTTGTCGCACTGCTCGCGCAGGCCTTCGAGGAAGCCTGGCGCCGGCGGTACGCAGTTCATGTTGCCGGCGACCGGTTCGACGATGATGCAGGCAACGGTCTGGCCGACTTCGGCCAGGGTTTTCTCGACGGCGACGATGTCGTTGAACGGCAGGGTCAGGGTGTGCTTGGCGAAGTCCGCCGGCACGCCCGCCGAACTTGGCACGCCCTGGGTCAGCAGACCGGAGCCGGCTTTAACCAGCAGGCTGTCGGAGTGGCCGTGGTAGCAGCCTTCGAACTTGATGATGGCGTCACGGCCGGTGTAGCCACGGGCCAGGCGGATGGCGCTCATGGTGGCTTCGGTACCCGAGCTGACCATGCGCACCATCTCCATGGACGGCACCAGCGAGCAGACCAGGTCGGCCATCTCGGTTTCCATGGCGGTCGGGGCGCCATAGGACAGGCCGTGCTCCAGCTGCCTGCGTACCGAGTCCAGTACCTCTGGGTGGCCGTGGCCGAGGATCATCGGGCCCCAGGAGCCGACGTAGTCGACGTAGCGCTTGTCATCCTCGTCAACGACGTAGGCGCCTTCGGCATGCTTGAAGAACAGCGGCGTGCCGCCAACGCTCTTGAAAGCGCGGACCGGCGAGTTGACGCCACCGGGAATGTGCTTCTGGGCTTGGGCGAACAGGGCTTCGGAACGGGACATGGGGGTTCTCTCGAATCAGGATGCGAACAAGGCGTTGAAGGCGCGGGCGCGGCGGGTGACTTCCTGCGCGCTGTCGGCACCGAACAGGCCGTGGATCACCGCCAGCAGGTCGGCGCCATGGGCGACCAGCGGGGCGGCGTTGTCGAGGGTAATGCCGCCGATCACCGCGATCGGCAGTTTCACCTGGGCGTGGGCCTGCTCCAGCAGTTCGATGTTGGCAGCGGGGGCACCCGGCTTGGTGACGGAATTGAAGAAGCGGCCAAAGGCCACGTAGCTGGCGCCTTCGTTGGCAGCCTGGGTGGCCAGTTCGAGGCTGGCGTGGCAGGTGGAGCCGATGATCGCCTGGCGGCCGAGCAGGGCGCGGGCCGGGGTCAGCGGGCCGTCGGTCTGGCCCAGGTGCACGCCGACGCCCAGGCGCGCGGCCAGTTCGGCGTCGTCGTTGATGAGCAGCTGGGTGCCGTAGCGCTCGCAGAGCTTCAGCAGCCCTTCGGCTTCACGCAGGCGGCGCGCCGCGTCGTCACTTTTGTCGCGGTACTGCAGCAGGCACACGCCGCCTTCCAGTGCCGCCTCGACATGGGACAGAAAACGGCCAGCGAGCAGCTGGCTGTCGGTGATGGCGTACAGACCGCGTAGCTTCATTGGAGGCCTCGTGTCAGGAGCAGAAATCCAGCGGCAGGCGGCGTGGCACGAATTGGCCCTTGCCCAGTTGTTCGGCGTCACGCAGGGTACGCCAGGTGTAGTCCAGGGCGCTGCGGACGGCGCTTTCCAGCTGCTCGCCGAGGGCCAGGCGGCCGGCCAGGGCGCTGGCCAGGGTGCAGCCCGAGCCGTGGTAGCTGCCCGGCAGGCGCTGGCAGGTCCAGGTGTGGCGCTGGCCGTCGCGGCTGTACAGGCGGTTGTGAATTTCGTCTTCATCGCCGTGACCGCCGGTAATCAGCAGGTGTCTACAGAACGGCAACAGTTTCTCGGCACACTCGTCGGCGGTGCCTTCGGGCAGTTCGGCAAGTATGCGGGCTTCGGGCAGGTTCGGCGTGGCGATGGTCGCCAGCGGCAGCAGGCGTTCGCGCAGGGCGTAGCCCACTTCGTCCTTGCCCAGGCGGCCACCACCACCGGCACGCAGCACCGGGTCGCAGACCAGCGGCAGGTGCGGGTGGGCGGCCAGCAGTTCGGCGACAGTGTCGACCATTTCGATCGAACCGAGCATGCCCAGCTTGACGGCGGCCACCGTAGAGTCGGCCAGCACGGCGTTGGCCTGGGCCAGCACCCACTCGCGGTCGAGCACGCGGAAGTCGGAAACGTTGACGGTATCCTGCACGGTCAGGGCGGTCACCGCGGGTGCGGCGTGACAGCCTTGGGCGATCAGGGCTTCGATATCTGCCTGCAGGCCGGCGCCGCCACTGGGGTCGTGGCCGGATAGACAGAGGACAACGGGGCGGGAGCTGTAGGTATTCATGGTCGGCGAGCTTACCACCAATCCTGTTTGGGCGGATCGTCCTACAAACGAGTTTTGTTGATCATAAGGTCAGGTTTTTGCCTGTTTAATTTCTGAAAGCATTGATTTAGAGCCTTTTCTTTGTGATTGGATATGGTCGATTGCCAGGTTGCGAAGCTATGCTAGAGTGCTCGGATAACTCTACAAACGGGTTCTGCCGGATCGTGTCGTCTCAAACGGATGGGAGGCAACCGCGACTCGACTGGACAGGCCATGCTGGGGCTGTATGCGCTATTTGCTGATTGTGCTTTTGGGCTTGCTGCCCGTGCTGGCCGGGGCAGTCGATTTCGACGCAGCTACCCGGCATCTTCCGCTGGGCAAGGCCATGCAGGTTTATGAAGACCCCGATGGCAGTGCCAGCATCAACCAGGTCAGTGCCCCTGGGTTCGCCAAGCATTTTCGCCCCCATCACGAAGACGTGTTGAACGCCGGTTACTCCACTTCGGTGTTCTGGCTCAAGGTCGAACTGCGGCCTGTCGCCGCGGCCGGCGCCGCCCCACGGCAATGGCTGCTGGAGCTGGCCTATCCACCGTTGGACCACCTCGAGTTGTACCTGCCCGACAGCAGTGGCAGTCACCGCCTGGCCCGGCGCACCGGCGACGCCTTGCCCTACCAAAGCCGGCAGATCCTGCAGAACAACTACCTGTTCGAACTACAGCTGCCACCTGGCCAGATGACCACTGCCTACCTGCGGCTGCACAGCCAGGGCTCGGTGCAGGCGCCGCTGGCACTGTGGTCCGCCCAGGCCTACATGGAGGAGCAGCCCACGCGCCTGTATGTACTGGGGATGATCTACGGCGTGCTGCTGGTGATGCTGGTGTACAACCTGTTCATCTACCTCAGCGTGCGCGACGTCAGCTACCTCTATTACATCCTCTATATCGCCTCGTTCGGCTTTTACCAGGTGTCGGTGAATGGCGCCGGTGTGGCCTACTTCTGGCCGGACAGCCCGTGGTGGGCGAATGCTTCGACGCCGTTGTTCATCGGTGCCGCTGGCCTGTTCGGCTGCCAGTTCGCCCGGCATTTCCTGCAACTGGGCAGCATCAGCCGTGGTTTCGACCGGCTGCTGCAGCTGCTGATGCTGGGTGGCGCGCTGGTCATGGTGCTGGCGGTGAGCATGCCCTACGGCGTCGCGCTGCGCATGGCTACGGTGCTGGCATTGCTGTTTACCGTGAGCATCTTCGCGGCCGGGCTATACGCCTGGTGGCGTGGTTTGCGCGTGGCTCGCTGGTTCATCATCGCCTGGACGGCGTTCCTGCTCGGTGGCCTGGTCAACACCCTGATGGTGCTGGGCTACCTTCCGAACCTGTTCATCACCATGTATGCCAGCCAGCTGGGCTCGGCGCTGGAGGTGGCTTTACTGTCGCTGGCGCTGGCCGACCGCATCAACAGCCTGCGCGAGCAGCAGGCGCAGACCTTGCGTGACACCGGGCGCACACTGGAGCAACTGAACCTGCAACTGGCCAGGAGCAACCGGCTGAAAGACGAATTCCTTGCCAGCGTGACCCATGAACTGCGCACGCCGATGAATGGCGTGATCGGTTCGCTGGAGCTGATGCATACCCTGCCGATGGAGGCCGAGATGGCCCAGTACCACCGCACGGCGGTGGGGTCGGCCCAGGGCATGATGGATATGGTTGATGCCATTCTTACCCTGTCCGAACTGCAGGCCGGCCGCCTGCGTGCGCAGCCGGCGCCGTTCAGCCTGCGTGATCTGCTGCAGGGCGTGCGTGCCGGTTATGCCGGGCAGGCTTTGGGCAAAGGCTTGTACCTGAGCCTGGACATCCCGGCCGATGTGCCGGACGGGTTGCTGGGCGATGCTCAGAAGCTGGCACGCTGCCTGGGGTGCCTGGTGGACAACGGTTTGAAGTTCACCCACCAGGGCGGGGTGATGATCCAGGTGCGCGGGCGCCGGGTGGGGCCTGACGACCTGTCGCTGACCTTCATGGTCAGCGACAGCGGTATCGGCTTCGATGACCTCGACCAGGCGACCCTGTACCAGCGCTTCTTCCAGGTCGATGGCTCGATGACCCGGCGTTATGGCGGGCTGGGGATTGGTTTGTCGATCTGCCGGCAGATGGGGGAATTGCTGGGGGCACGGTTGTCGCATGAATCGACGCGGGGGTTGGGGAGCCGGTTCGAGTTGAGTTTGAACATGGCTATTGCGCAGGTGCAGATGGCATCGAATGTTCTGCAGGCGCGACGGTCGCTTTAAAGGTTTTCGCAGGCTGTGCTACGCACGCGATTTATCGCTGACCGGCGCTAAGGGTGCATCAGTCTTCTTGCTGCTCTGCGGCCCTTTCGCGACACAAGCAGCACCTGCAACTGACCGCGTTTCACGCTCTTTAGTCATTAATGTCACTTTGACTGACTCCCAGGGAGTGCTTCACTGGGTCTCTCAAGCCTACCCGGATCCAGGAGCCCCAGATGAACCTGCACCAGTACGCTGAAACCCACGAAGTCACCAACCAGCCACCGCCCCTCGACGGTGCCAACCTTTACCGCCTCGACCTGCCGCTACAGGAATGGTCTCGGCGTTTCGGTGCGGGTTGGGCCGAATCGCGGATCGATGCCTACGGGGCACTGGCCGGCGGCCCGCTGATGCAGGCGGGCTTCCTGGCCAATGCACACAAGCCGGAGTTCAGCAGCCACGACCGCTACGGCCATCGCATAGACCTGGTCGAGTTCCACCCCGCCTACCACGAACTGATGCGCACCGCCGTCGAGCACGGCCTGCCGTCGCTGCCATGGGCCGAACCCCGCCCAGGCGCCCATGTGGCGCGGGCTTCGATGACCTACCTGCACAGCCAGGCCGAGGCCGGTACCGGCTGCCCGCTGACCATGACCTTCGCTGCCGTGCCAGCGCTGCGGCTGCAACCCGAACTGGCCGAATACTGGCTGCCGAAAATCCTCGCCTGCGAGTACGACCCGCGTAACGTCGGCGACCGTCACAAGGCCGGGGTCACCCTGGGCATGGCCATGACCGAAAAGCAGGGCGGCACCGATGTACGGGCCAACACCACCCGAGCTTATCCGGTCGGCGCCACGGGCCCGGGGCAGCCCTACGAACTGGTCGGGCACAAGTGGTTCTGCTCGGCGCCGATGTGCGATGCCTTTCTGACCCTGGCCCAGACCGAAAAAGGCCTGAGCTGCTTCCTGCTGCCGCGTCACCGCCCGGATGACAGCCGCAACCAGTTCTATATCCAGCGCCTGAAGAACAAGCTGGGCAACAGTTCCAACGCCTCCAGCGAGGTGGAATTCCGCGGTGCCCTGGCGTGGATGGTCGGGGAAGAAGGGCGGGGCGTGCCGACCATCATCGAAATGGTGGCCATGACCCGCTTCGACTGCATGGTCGGCTCCAGCGCCCTGATGCGCCAGGCGCTGACCCAGGCGACCCACCATTGCGCGCACCGCAAGGTCGGCGGGCGGCTGCTGAGCGAGCAGCCGTTGATGCAGAACGTGCTGGCCGACCTGGCGTTGGAAAGCGAGGCCGCGCTGGCCTTGAGCCTGCGCATGGGGCAGGCGCTGGAACAGCTGGAAGACCCGCAGCAGGCGCATTTCGCCCGGCTGGTCACGGCGGTGGGCAAGTACTGGATCTGCAAGCGCGCGCCGGCCATGATCAACGAGGCCGCCGAGTGCCTGGGCGGGGCAGGTTATGTGGAAGATAGCATCCTGCCACGGCTGTACCGCGAAGCGCCGGTCAACTCGACCTGGGAAGGCTCGGGCAATGTGCAGTGCCTGGATGTGCTGCGGGCCTTGTCCAAGGAGCCGGGTGTGCTGGATGCGCTGTTCGCCGAGCTGGGCGATGGGCACGGGGACCCGCGTCTGGCGGCGCACATCGGCAACCTCAAGGGGGCGTTTGCCGACACTGGTGACATGCAGTACCGCGCGCGGCAACTGACCGAGGATATTGCCCTGGCGCTGCAGGCCAAGCTGTTGCTGGAGGCGGGCAATGCGGTGGTCAGTGATGCGTTTATCGACAGCCGCTTGACGGGGGGCGGGCGCGTATACGGGGCGTTGCCGCGGGGTGTGGATGTGGCGGCATTGGTGACCAGGGCGACGCCAGCCTGGGCAAACTGAGCTGGCTTCTTCGCGGGCACGCCCGCTCCCACAGGTACTGCGTCGTACTTGAGGGCAGTGAAGATCCTGTGGGAGCGGGCGTGCCCGCGAATGGATGCAACACCGATCAATGGGGGTGTATTTAGCCAAGAAGGCAGGCAAGATGGTTCACATGCATGTCCAGACAGGAAGCACAGTGTGAGCCAAGCTTTTGTAGTCGTTGATACCCCCGAGCAGGCCGTCGACCGTCTGGCGGCCCTGCATGAACAGGCCACCGGGGCCCTTAGCCAGGCCCTCAAGCGTTACCTGAAGGACCGTACCGAGCCGGGCGTCGAAGAGCGCGACCTGTTCCGCTACCCGGCGCTGCGCCTGACCTATTACAGCCACGGTGAAGTCGCCGCCACCACGCGGGCCTACGCCAAGGTCCAGGTGGCCGGTACCTACAGCGTGACCATCACCCAGCCGGCTGCTTTTCGTGGCTACCTGCTGGAGCAACTGCGCCCGCTGATGCACGACTACACCGTCACGGTAGAGGTCGGCGTCAGCGAACAGAACATCCCTTACCCCTACGTGGTCGACCAGGGCGACGAACTGGCCGGCAGCGGCATCACCGCCGCGCAGCTGGCGCGGGTGTTCCCCAGCACCGACCTGTCGGCTGCCACCGACAACATCGCCGACGGGCTGTATGACTGGGGTGGTGCCGAAACCCTGCCACTGGCGCTGTTCGATGCCGCTCGGGTCGACTTCTCGCTGCGTCGCCTGGTGCACTACACCGGCAGCGACTGGCGCCATGTGCAGCCGTGGATCCTGCTGACCAACTATCACCGTTATGTCGACCAGTTCATCAGCCACGGCCTCGACCAGTTGCGTGACGACCCGCGCTTCGTGCGCATGGTGCTGCCGGGCAACGTGGTGATCGAAAAGGGCATGGACCACGGTGAAACCCAGGCCCTGGTGGCCAGCGTGGTCTGGCACCGCTACCAGATGCCGGCGTATCACCTGATTGCCGCCGATGGCGACGGCGTCACGCTGGTCAACATCGGCGTCGGCCCGTCCAATGCCAAGAACATCACCGACCACCTGGCCGTGCTGCGCCCGCACTGCTGGCTGATGATCGGCCACTGCGGCGGCCTGCGGCAGTCGCAGACCATCGGCGATTATGTGCTGGCACACGCCTACATGCGCCGTGACGGCATTCTCGACCGGGTGGTGCCGCCGAACATCCCGATTCCGGCCCTGGCCGAAGTGCAGCTGGCCTTGCAGGAAGCCGCCGCGCAGGTCACCGGCGAGCGTGGCGAACAGCTGAAGAAGCGCCTGCGCACCGGCACCGTACTGACCTACGACGACCGCAACTGGGAGCTGCGCTGGGCCCAGGAGCGGCCGCTGATCAACCTGTCGCGTGCCGTGGCGGTGGACATGGAAAGCGGTACCATTGCCGCCCAGGGTTACCGCTTGCGCGTGCCGTACGGCACCTTGCTGTGTGTGTCCGACAAACCGCTGCACAGCGAGATCAAGCTGCCGGGTTCGGCCAACGCCTTCTATAACCGGGCGGTCAGCCAGCATCTGAAGATCGGCATTGCCGCCCTCGACCTGCTGCGCACCGAGCTCAACTCGCTGCACTCGCGTAAACTGCGCAGTTTCGATGAGCCGCCGTTCCGCTGAGGATCCATGTCACTGCCACCCCGTTCCAAGCCGCGCCGTCCCCAGGCGCGGCCTGCCACCGGCCCGCGTCGCCAGCCCAAGGCCCCACCGGCCGAGCCGCGCCTGATCCTGTTCAACAAACCGTTCGACGTGCTGACCCAGTTCAGCGACGGCGACGGGCGCGCGACGCTCAAGGACTTCATCGACATCCCCGGCGTGTACCCGGCCGGGCGGCTGGACCGCGACAGTGAAGGCCTGTTGCTGCTGACCAACGATGGCGGCCTGCAGGCGCGCATTGCCGACCCGAAGCACAAACTGGCCAAGACATACTGGGTTCAGGTGGAGGGGGAGCCGAGCGAGGAGCAGTTGCAGCGCTTGCGCGATGGCGTGGAACTGAACGATGGGCCGACCTTGCCGGCCGAGGCGCGGCGCCTGGACGAGCCCGAGCTGTGGCCGCGCAACCCGCCGGTGCGTTTTCGCAAGAGCGTGCCGACCAGCTGGCTGGAGCTGGTTATTCGCGAAGGGCGTAACCGCCAGGTACGGCGGATGACGGCGGCGGTGGGGTTGCCGACCTTGCGCCTGGTGCGGGTGCGGATTGGCGACTGGGCGCTGGATGGGTTGGAGCAGGGGTGCTGGCGCGAAGTGGCGGCGAAATTGCAGCGCTAGCGGGGGCCGCTTTGCGGCCCATCGCGACACAAGGCCGCTCCTGGCTTTCTTGAGCCTTACACCCCTTCGAGAAACCCCACCACCACGCTCTTGATGATGAAGGCCAACACCCCCAGCCCCAGCACGAAGAACAGGATCAGCGTCCCGAACCGCCCGGCCTTGGACTTTTTCGCCAGGTCCCAGACGATGAAACCCATGAAACCGATCAACACGGTGACCAGGATGATCATCATCCACTCTTCGAATACGGCGGGATCCATCGGTGTTCTCCAGGCGGTTTGAGCGTCCGATTATACGCCTGCTGGCGCAGGCATTAACGCAGGTGGGTCAAGGGCAGCTCGGTGCTGGCCAGCACCTGGTTCAGCACGAAGCTCGAACGCACGCTGGTGACGCCTTCAATGCGGGTCAGGCTGCCTAGCAGCAGTTTCTGGTAATGGTCCATGTCTGGCACCACCACTTTCAGCTGGTAGTCGGCATCCATGCCGGTGACCAGGCTGCATTCAAGCACCTGTGGCAGGTTGCGGATGGCCGCCTCGAAGGTTTCGAAACGCTCCGGGGTGTGTCGGTCCATGCCGATCAGCACATAGGCAGTCAGGCTCAGGCCCAGCTTCTTGCGGTCGAGCAGGGCCACCTGGCGCGAGATGTAGCCATCGTCCTCCAGTTGCTTGACCCGACGCGAGCATGGCGAAGGCGACAGGCCGATGCGTTCGGCCAGTTCCTGGTTGGAAATGCGCGCATCGCGCTGCAATTCGGCGAGGATGCTCAGGTCGTAGCGGTCAAGTTTGCTCATGGGTTATGCCTTTTCTGTTCGGATTGCGGTGAATTATCAATCCAGGGTGAAAAATTGCGCAAGTGCTATTTATCCAAGCAATCTTCGCAATCATCTGCCGCAGCCTGTCCGGTATCTTTATCCACAGAATCACTGCCCGGACATCAGTCCACGGCGACGCGCCCTAGGCGGGCGGTCGCGGCCAGCCATCCAACAGGATCTGCAGGCCCCCGGGCTACACACCTTCCAGAAGACGGTGTGAGGTGAGCCGGCGCCACAAGTGCCGAGCACGGACGACAATTCCTGAAGGGAGGCCCAGCGGCCTCCCTTTTTTCATGTCCGGAAATTTAATTGGCCTGCATGACAGGCGCGGTAGACTGGCTGTGGTTGCCGTATTTTCTACCGAGAGGAACAGCATGAAGTCGCGCATCTGGCAGTTGGCAGGTGTTGGTGTGTTGGGGTTGAGCATCAGCCTCGGGGCCATGGCCGAAGGGCCGGGCGAGGGGGCGCCGGGCCGCTCGCTCAATTCGCGTGACGAAGTGCAGCAGACCCAGCCGCCACGCCAAGGCTATTACCAGGACATTCCCCGCCGCCATGGCGATAACCACCACTGGGAAGCCGGTGGCCCGGGGCAACGGCCTGGCGGTGACTGGCAGGGGCGCCCGGATGGTCATGGCAATGGCTGGGGGCCGGGGCCGCAGTATCGCCCGGGTCACACCATCGATCATTTCCCGGACCGCTACTGGAAAGTGCCCTACCGTGGCGATGACTACTTCTACTCCGGCGGTTACTGGTATCGCCCCCATGGTGGCCGTTATGTGGTAGTGACCCCGCCCCTTGGCGTGCGAGTCGACTATCTGCCGCCCTATGCGCGGGAAGTCTGGCTGGGCGGGGCGCTGTTCTTCCTGGTGGCCGATACCTATTACCAATACCTGGCCGACAGCCGCGAGTATGTGGTGGTCAACCCGCCGGTTGCGGCGCCGGTACCTGTAGGCGGTGGGTATGACGTGGTGGCCTATCCGATGTATGGGCAAGGGCAGGAACAGCAGGACCAGGACCGTTACCAGTGCCACCGCTGGGCGGTGAACCAATCAGGCTTCGACCCGGCGACGGCGACTTATGCACCGCCGGCCAATGTGGCGGACAACTACCGGCGGGCGCTGGGCGCTTGTTTCAGCGGCCGAGGCTACAGCATCAACTGATCCAGATGTGCTGCCTGTCCCGGCCCTATCGCCGGCAAGCCAGCTCCCACAGTAACCGCGCCGGCCTGAAGCCATGTTTAGTGCCTGTGGGAGCTGGCTTGCCGGC
>NZ_JBNRIJ010000004.1:117024-123119 GCF_053557675.1 Pseudomonas sp. XP1
CTGGCGGATCACCTTCGAGGCCTCCTCGCACAAGGCATGCGCATCATGCAGCGGCAATTGCCCCGGCATCTCCAGATGCAGCTGCACGAACCACTGGTTGCCCGACACCCGCGTGCGCAGGTCGTGCACGCCTTCAACCCCGGGAATGGCCAGCACCAGCGCAGCCATGTCTTCACCAACATCGCCGGGCAGTTCCTGGTCCATCAGAATGGCCGTACTCTCCCGCGCGATCTGCAGCGCGCTCCAGAGGATATAGACAGCGATACCCAAGCCGAACAGCGCATCCAACTGCGGCCAGCCAAAGCGTGCCAGCAGCAGGGCCAGCAGGATGCTGCCGTTGAGCAGCAGGTCCGAGCGGTAGTGCAGGGAGTCGGCCCGCACCGCCGTGGAGCCGGTCAGGCGGATGACCTTGTGTTGCAGTGCCAGCAGGGCAAGGGTCAGCACCAGCGACAGCAGCATCACCCCGATACCGACGGCGGTATCGCCCAAGGGTTGCGGACTGTGCAGGCGGTCAACCGCTTGCACCCCGATCAGCACCGCACTGACCCCGATGAACAGCGCCTGCGCCATACCGGCCAGGGCTTCGGCCTTGCCATGGCCGAACCGGTGGTCGTTGTCGGCTGGCCGCAGGGCGTAGTGCACGGCCAGCAGGTTCAGGAACGAGGCAACAGCGTCCAGTGCCGAGTCGGTCAGCCCGGCCAGCAGGCTGACCGACCCGCTCAGCCACCAGGCCAGCGCCTTGCTCAGGACCAGGATGCTGGCCACCGCCAGCGATGCGCGAGTGGCCAGGCGTAGCAGGCGCTGGTGTTCAGCCGGGGTGGTCATCATCCGTGGGTAGCGTCCTTGTGCTTCAGGCAGCAGGCACCAGGCCCAGGCTGGCCAACTGCTCGATGCTGCCGCGATGCTGGATCAGCCGTGGGTCGTTCAGCGGCAGGCGCTGGCCCAATTCGCTTTCCAGAATGGCCTGCAACTTCAGGTTGTCGACCTTGCCATCGGGGCTCACGGCTTCGCGCAGTTTGACTGGGTCGACCTGGGCGGATCGCCCGCCTGGGTAATAGATGGCGCCCGTGGCGAAGTCGATACCGAAGGCGATCAGCCCCGGGATCACATAGAACAGGATGCCGATGGCATCCATTGCGGCAACCACTGGGTCGATCTTGCCGCCGATCTGGCCACGACGTTCCGGGTACAGAATGGTGCCGCAGGCCGTCAGTTGGGTCAGCAAGGTGACGATGAGGGCGCCACCGATGACGCGGGATGGGATGCGCATGTAAAAACTCCGAAAAGGTATTCAGCAGGGCAAGCGAAACGCCTGCACCTGAAGCTAAGACCATGATAGGGCAGCTTGGGTTCGCCGTTATACTCGCCAGACTGTTCGAGGACCACCATGATTTCATTACCGATCGATGCTGTCTTGCCGGCCCTGCGCCAGGCCCTGGAAAACCGTGACGAAGCGGTGCTGGAGGCGCCGCCTGGCGCCGGCAAGACCACCCGAGTACCGCTGGCGCTGCTCAACGAGCCGTGGCTGGCCGGGCAGAACATTCTCATGCTCGAGCCCCGGCGTCTGGCAGCGCGGGCTGCGGCCGAGCGGCTGGCCAGCGAACTGGGCGAAAAGGTCGGCGAAACCGTGGGCTATCGCATCCGCCTGGACAGCAAGGTCGGGCCGAAAACCCGCATCGAAGTAGTGACCGAAGGCATCCTCACCCGCCGCCTGCAGGCCGACCCGGCGCTTGAGGGCGTGGGGCTGGTGATCTTTGACGAGTTTCACGAGCGCAGCCTCGATGCTGACCTGGCCCTGGCATTGAGCCTGAATGGCCGGGAATTGCTGCGAGACGACCCGCCACTGAAGATTCTGCTGATGTCCGCGACCTTGGAGGGCGAGCGCCTTTCGCGGCTGCTGGATGATGCCCCGGTGGTCAGCAGCGAAGGCCGCATGCACCCTGTCGACATCCGTTGGGGGCGGCCTTTCCAACCGGGTGAGTTCATCGAGCCACGGGTAGTGGACAGCGTGTTGCAGGCACTGGCTGACCAGACCGGCAGTGTGCTGGTATTCCTGCCGGGTCAAGCCGAGATTCGCCGGGTGCACCAGAGCCTGCAGGAAGCGCTGGGCGAGCGCCCCGAGGTCCTGCTTTGCCCGCTGCATGGCGAGCTCGATCTCGACGCCCAGCGTGCAGCCATCGGCCCGGCGCCCGAGGGGCTGCGCAAGGTAGTGCTGGCCACCAATATCGCCGAGACCAGCCTGACCATCGACGGCGTGCGCGTGGTGATCGACGCAGGCCTGGCCCGGGTACCGCGCTTCGACCCCGGCAGCGGCATGACCCGCCTGGACACCCAGCGCATCTCCCGCGCCAGTGCTACCCAGCGCGCCGGCCGTGCCGGCCGCCTGGAGCCCGGCGTGTGTTACCGCCTGTGGTCCGAGGCCCAGCATGAACAGCTGGCCGCACACGGCAGCGCCGAGATCCTGCAGGCCGACCTGGCCGGCCTGGCCCTGCAACTGGCACGCTGGGGCGTGACGCCCGAGCAGTTGCGCTGGCTCGACCAGCCCCCCACTGCCGCCTTCGCTCAGGCCCAGGACCTGCTGGCACGGCTCAATGCCTTCAAGCCCGGAAGCCGTGACAACCTCAGCGAACACGGCCAGGCCATGGCCGAGTTGCCGGCGCATCCACGTATCGCGCATCTGCTGTTGCGCGGCCAGGACCTTGGCCTGGCGCAGATGGCCTGTGATGTGGCTGCGCTGCTGGGCGAGCGGGATATCCAGCGCGGCGGTGGTGCTGATTTGCACAGCCGGCTGGCGCTGGTCAGTGGTGAAAGCAAGGCTGCCCGTGGCAGCCACGGCGGCGTGCAGCGTGCGCGCCAACTGGCTCGCCAGTACCGTGGCCTGTTGCGTGGCAAACCACGCGCGCCGGTCGTGGACCCCGATCACCCGCGCTGGCTGGGCGCGCTGCTGGCGCTGGCCTACCCCGACCGCGTCGCCCAGCAGCGCCGCGAAGGCGGTGCGGAATACCGGCTGGCCAACGGCCGAGCGGCGCTGTTTGCCGAAGTCGATGCACTGATGAAGTGCCCGTGGCTCGTGATTGCCGACCTGGGCAGCCGGCAGGGCCAGCGCGAAGAGCGTATCTACCTGGCCGCCGAGTTCGATCCGGCGCTGCTTGAGGGTGTGCTGGCCGAGCAGGTCGAGCGGGTGGATATCCTCGATTGGGACGAGCGCGAGCAGGTGCTGCGCGCCGAGCGCCAAGTCAAGGTCGGCGAGCTGGTGCTGAGCCGCGAACCATTGCCTGGCCTGAATGATGAAGCCCGCGCGAAGGCACTGGTTGGCCTGGTGCGGCGCAAAGGCTTGAACCTGCTGAGCTGGACCCCGGAGCTGCGTCAGTGGCAGGCGCGGATAGCACTTTTGCGTCAGCTGGATCTGCTCAAGGATGGGCAAAGCGAATGGCCCGACCTGGGTGATGAAGCCCTGTTGGCCAGCCTGGAAGATTGGCTGCAACCCTATCTTGGCAAAGTCTCGCGGCTGAGTCATTTCGCTGCCTTGGACCTTCCGTCGATCTTGCGCAATCTGCTGCCCTGGCCATTGCCACAGCGCCTGGATGAATGGGCGCCGACGCATCTGGCGGTGCCTTCCGGCTCGAGCATTCGCCTGGACTACAGCGAGAACCCGCCGATCCTTGCCGTGCGCTTGCAAGAGCTGTTCGGCCTGGCCGACACCCCGCGCATCGCCAATGGTCGTCAGCAGGTGAAGTTGCATCTGTTGTCACCGGCCCGGCGGCCAGTGCAGGTGACCCAGGATCTTGCCAACTTCTGGCGTACGACTTATGCCGAAGTGAAGAAGGATCTGAAGGGCAGATACCCCAAGCACTATTGGCCGGATGATCCATTGGTGGCTGAGGCTACCGCACGGGCGAAGCCGCGCGGCACCTGAGCGGCAGTGTTCAGCTATCTTGCTTAAGCAGGAAGGTGAGTGTTTCGCCTTCTTTCGTGTTCAGCAGGTACTGGATTTGCATTGCCAGAGAGGCTGATGTGGTAATGCAGTCACCGTGTGGATCGGGTGTGCCAGATGGGAGGCTTAATGGCTTCCTCCAGCGCGTCGAGGCTATACAGCCGTCAGACGGGTTGTAAATGAGCATTCCGAGGCTGACTTCAACGCAGCATCACCGAGTATCAAGGCCAATCGTACAGAGCTTCGTGCCTTGAACTTTTGCATCAGGACCTCAGCTCAAGCGCGAAGGTAGCGACTTCGCCTTCCCAGACGTTCAGCGGGGCCGGTGGCTGTTGGTAATTCCAGTAGCTGGGTGCATAGTTCAGACCTTTGCCTTATTACCTCTCTGGTCGAGCAGGTGGCAAAACAGCTCGTCACCGTCTTGGTATAAGGGTTCGGTCTGCCAGTGATCGGTGACTTCGGCTATCTGGTTTAATGCCACCGTCGGGCGTGCGAGCAGAACGAAGACTTTCCCGGATGCCTCAGGCCCCGGCCTCACTTTCCAGCAGCATGAACAGGCGATACAGCACCACGGTGCTGAACAGCTGCAGGAAGCCGCTCAGGCTGTCCATGGCCAGTTCGACACCCGGTGCGGGTTCGGGGAAGGCCATCAGCAGCAGCCCGTCGATCAACCAGATCGGCGCCAGCACACCTACGACACAGATCATGATGCGCATGAAATGCCCAGTGGTCATGCTGGCGCTGTCGCGCATCGACTGCACCACCGGGCGGCCGCGCAGTACCAGCAGGTATTCGGCGAACACCAGATTGATCATGATCCACACGCCCGGGAAGATGAACAGCGCAAGGCCGGCCATGATCAGCAGCGAGCTGATCAGGATCAGCAGGGCCAGTTGCGGCCACAGTTGCAGGGCACGGGCGAACAGGTCGCGCTTGGCGATGTCCCGACCGTTGCTGCGGGTGTCCAGGTACAGGATCAGCGCGGCGCTGTACAGCGGGTAGAACAGCAGGCTGATCAGCATGCCGTAGGCTGGTGATGCCTGGTCGCCCATCTGCCGGTACAGCAACTGGGTGAGCAAGGCTTCCAGCACCACCAGCGGCAGGCACAGCTGGAGAATGTTTGGCAGGTGACGGCGGAAGAAGTACAGGGAGTCGCGCAGGACGCTCAGCGGATTCATCAGTCAAGATCGCATGGCAGTAAAAACAGGGGCTTAACTTTAGCCCAAAGCAGGCTTGGGGCTGTCACTTGCTGAAAAAAGTTTCACGCCGCCGGTGATTGAATCCCACGCCTGTACGCCCCATCTTTGACGCTGTCCGTTGTCCGCTACCCCACGAGGTCGCCCCATGAATACTGAAGAACAAACCCTGATCGATGGCCTGTTCGGCCGCCTCAAGCAAGCCGAGGATCCGGGCCAGCCACGTGATGCGCAGGCCCAGGCATGCATCGAGGAACATGTACGTCAGCAGCCGGCGGCGCCTTATTACATGGCCCAGGCGATTCTGGTGCAGGAGGCAGCGATCAAGCGCCTCGACGAGCAGAACAAGCAACTGGAAGCCGAACTGAAGCAGGCCCGTGCCCAGGCCGAGGCCGCCCGCGCCAGCAGTGCGCCGAGTAATGGCGGTGGTGGTTTCCTGTCCAGCATCTTTGGTTCGGCTGGGCGCAATGCGGCCCCGGCCGCGCAACCGCAGCGTCCCGCTGCAGCACCCGTGACATCTGGCGGTGGCTGGCGTGAGCCATCGGCGCCGGGCTTTTCCCAGCCACAAGCGCAGCAGCCTGGCTTTGGCGCTGCACCGGCACGCAGTGGTGCCAGCAGCTTCCTTGGCGGCGCGATGCAGACTGCAGCCGGTGTGGCGGGTGGCGTGTTGCTGGCGCAGGGCATCAGCAGCCTGTTCAACCACAACTCGCAGCCGGAGGAGGTGGTCGAGGTGATCAAGGAAGAGCCGGCGCCGGCCAGTGACAACGGTGGCTGGAACGACTCGGGGGCGCAGCAGCAGGTAGCTGACAACGGTGGCTGGGGCAGCGACCAGGGTGGTTATGCCGACAGCGATTATGGCAGCGATGATGGTGGGTTCTTCTCGGACGACGATTCGTACGTCTGACAGGTCTGGCATACTGCTGGCGATTCTGGGGGCGCTTTGCGCCCCTTTCGCGACACAAGGC
>NZ_JBNRIJ010000004.1:123245-127342 GCF_053557675.1 Pseudomonas sp. XP1
AAAGATCGCGTTGTTCGCCGATGTGCAGAACCTCTATTACACCGTGCGCCAGGCCCACGGCTGCCATTTCAACTACACCGCCCTGTGGGCCGACGTCAGCCGCGAAGGCCAGATCGTCGAGGCCGTGGCCTATGCCATCGACCGTGGCGACAGCAAACAACAGCAGTTCCAGCAGATCCTGCGCAACCTCGGTTTCGATGTGCGCCTAAAGCCCTTCATCCAGCGCAGCGATGGCTCGGCCAAAGGTGATTGGGATGTGGGCATTACCCTGGATGTGATCGACGCCGCCAGCCGCGTCGACCAAGTGGTACTGGCCTCTGGCGATGGCGATTTCGATCTGCTGCTGGAGCGGGTGAGACAGCGCCATGGCACCGAAGCAGTGGTGTATGGTGTGCCCGGGCTTACCGCACTCTCGCTGATTCGTGCCGCCACCCGCTATGTGCCCATCGAGGGTGCGCTGTTGCTAAAACACTGAGATTTTTCATGGAACGTATCGCTGTCATCGACTTTGAAACTACCGGCATCAGCCCCGGCGCCGGCTGCCGCGCCACTGAGGTGGCGGTGGTGATGCTGGAGGGCGGGCGCATCGTCGAGCGCTACCAGAGCCTGATGAACGCGGGTGTGCCGGTACCGGCCTTCGTCGCCGGGCTCACTGGCATCACCACCGCCATGCTGCGCAGTGCGCCGCCGGTGGAGAAGGTGATGAACGAAGTGGCCGAGTTCGTTGGTGGCACCCCGCTGCTGGCACACAATGCCGCCTTCGACCAGAAGTTCTGGGACTACGAACTGGGCCGCATCGGCCGTAGCCGCACCCAGGCCTTCGCCTGCTCCTTGCTGCTGTCACGGCGCTTGTTGCCGGCGGCGCCGAACCACAAGCTGGGCACCTTGACCCGCTGGGCCGGGCTGCCGGATACCGGTACCGCGCACCGGGCCATGGCCGATGCCGAAATGGCCGCCAACCTGCTGCAACACCTGGCTGGCGTGCTGCGCCAGGGCCATGGTGTACAGCAACTCTCGCACGACCTGCTCTGCCGCCTGCAGAAAACACCTGCCGCGAAGGTTCGTGAAACCCTGGCCAGGTTCTGTTAGGGCTTCTTCTCCAGTTGCCCCAGCGGCACCCGTCGCTCCACTGCGCTGGAGAGAATGATCGAGGTCTTGCTGAAGCCGAATTGCGCGACCCGGTTGATCAGTTCTTCCAGCTCCGGCATCGAACCCACCGCTGCCTGCATGATGACGCAGGGGTCGCCGGTTACCCGATGGCATTCGGTCAATTGGGGTATCTGGGTCAACGCTTCGTAGGCCTGCTGGTTGCCGTGGCTGGCCAGGCGCAGTTCGATCACGCACTGGATCGGCAGGCCAATCTTGCTCATGTCGACCTTGGCCTGGTAGCCGGTGATTACTCCGCTGGCCTCGAGCTTGGCCACCCGCTCGGCCACCGCCGGCGCCGACAGGTTCACCTGGCGCGCCAGTTGGGCGAAGGTGGCGCGGCCGTTGTCGAGCAGGGCGGCGAGCAGCATGCGGTCGTACTTGTCCATGGAATTTCCCTGCCTGGTTTCGATTCGATTGAAAAGCATCCGAATAACCATGCAATGCAAAGTGTTCGGGTCATTTAAAGCTGCTTTGTAACTTAAGTTTACACAGTGGCCTTTCTAAACTAAGCCACCCGTAAACGGATTTCGAGTGTTTCCCATGCCTGCCTCCCGTCGCTTCCCGTTGTTGCTCATTGGCGCTTTCCTGGCCTTGTACCTGGTCTGGGGCTCTACCTACCTGTTCATTCGCATTGGCGTCGAGAGCTGGCCACCGATGCTCATGGCCGGGGTGCGCTTCCTGATTGCCGGGGGCCTGCTGTATGGTTTCTTGCGCTGGCGCGGTGTACCGGCACCGACCTGGCCGCAGTGGCGGGCTGCGGGGGCGATCGGTTTCCTGCTGCTCAGCTGTGGCAACGGTGGCGTGACCGTGGCCGAGCATGCCGGCGTGGCCTCGGGCGTGGCGGCGCTGGCGGTGGCGACCGTGCCGCTGTTCACCTTGCTGTTCGGCCTGCTGTTCGGGCACCGCAATTCGAAGCTGGAGTGGGCGGGGATAGCCCTCGGGTTGGTGGGTATCGGCCTGCTGAACCTGGGCTCCAACCTGCAGGCAAGCCCGATTGGCGCGGCGCTGATCATCTTTGCGGCAGCGTCGTGGGCATTCGGCTCGGTTTGGAGCAAGACCTTGCCGCTGCCTCAGGGGCCTATGGCCAGCGCTGCGGAAATGCTGGTCGGTGGCGCCGTGCTGCTGCTCGGCAGCGTGCTGTCTGGCGAGCGCATGACGCAGATGCCGACCGCTGCCGGCTGGGGGGCACTGGCCTACCTGGTATTCTTCGGTTCGATCCTGGCGTTCAGTGCCTACATGTACCTGCTCAAGCACGTGCGCCCGGCAGCTGCCACCAGCTATGCCTACGTCAACCCGGCAGTGGCCGTTCTGCTGGGTATCGTCTTTGCCGGTGAGCAGATTGGTGCAGAAGAATGTGTGGCCATGGCGGTGATCATCGGCGCAGTGGTGCTGATCGGCCTACCGCAGTGGCGCAAGGCACCAGAGCCGGCGCAGCCATTGAAAGGCGAAATCTGCAAGTAGGCAGGGGTGATGCGGTAAACTTGCCGCCTTCGCTGAACCCCCCTGACGGTATTGCCATGAATTTCGCCAAACTCGGCCTGATCGAACCGCTGCTGCGCACCCTGCAGAAACTGGACTACACCACCCCGACCCCGGTGCAGGCCAAGGCCATCCCCGCCGTGCTGGCCGGCCGCGATCTGATGGCCGCGGCCCAGACCGGCACCGGCAAGACCGCGGGCTTTGCCCTGCCTGTGCTTCAGCGCCTGGCGCTGGAAGGCGAGAAGGTGGCCAGCAACTCGATCCGCGCACTGGTGCTGGTGCCCACTCGTGAGCTGGCCGAGCAGGTGCACAACAATGTGCGCGAGTATGCCGAGAACCTGCCGCTGAGCACCTACGCGGTGTATGGCGGGGTCAGCATCAACCCGCAGATGATGCGCCTGCGCCGTGGTGTCGACCTGCTGGTGGCCACCCCGGGGCGCTTGCTCGATCTGTTCCGGCAGAACGCCGTGAAGTTCAATCAGGTGCAGACCCTGGTGCTGGACGAAGCCGACCGCATGCTCGACCTGGGCTTTGCCGAAGAACTGCAGTCGGTGTACGCCGCGCTGCCACGCAAGCGCCAGACGTTGCTGTTCTCTGCCACTTTCTCCGACCAGATCCGCATGCTGGCGGGGCTGGCCCTGAATGACCCGCTGAGCATCGAAGTCAGCCCTCGCAATGCCACGGCCACCAGCGTCAAGCAGTGGCTGGTGCCTGTGGATAAAAAACGCAAGGTGGACCTGTTCTGCCACCTGCTGCGCAAGCAGCGCTGGAAGCAGGTGCTGGTGTTCGCCAAGACCCGCAACGGCGTCGATCAACTGGTAGAGCGTTTGCTGGCCGAGGGTGTGAATGCCGACGGCATCCACGGTGACCGCCCGCAAGCTACCCGCCAGCGCGCGCTGGACAGCTTCAAGGCCCGCGAAATCCAGGTGCTTGTGGCGACCGATGTGGCGGCCCGCGGCCTGGATATCGATGACCTGCCGCTGGTGGTCAACCTTGACCTGCCGATCGTTGCCGAGGATTACGTGCACCGCATCGGGCGTACCGGGCGGGCGGGCAACAAGGGCGAGGCGATCTCGCTGGTGTGTGCCGATGAAGTACAGCTGCTGGCGGCAATCGAAGTGCTGACCCGGCAGACCCTGCCGCGTCATGAAGAGCCAGACTTCATCCCTGACCACCGGGTGCCGATGACCGACGCCAGTGGCCAGGTGATCAAGAAGCCGAAGAAGCCCAAGAAGCCGAAGGAAAACAGCGCCAAGCGCGGGTTGGGGCGCTGGATGGACAGCGCTGAATCAGGTAGTGCCGAGCCGGCGGTGAAGGCGGTGCGCAAGGTGCCTAGTTTCAATGGTGGGGCGCGCAAGCGTAAGCCGTAGCCTGGGGAAGCTTGGCCCTGTGGGAGCGGGCGTGCCCGCGAAGCAGGCACCGCGGTGGATGGCACGGGCTTCGCCCGTGTTCGCGGGCACGCCCGCTCC
>NZ_JBNRIJ010000004.1:127395-129808 GCF_053557675.1 Pseudomonas sp. XP1
GTGGATCGAGTATGTGTCAGGATTTCAGCCAGCTTGCCGCCGCCCGCCCGGCGCGCAAGCCGCTGGCAAAGCACGCCGTCAGCAGATACCCCCCAGTCGGGGCCTCCCAGTCCAGCATCTCGCCGGCACAGAACACCCCTGGCATGCCCTTGACCATCAAGCCCTCGTCCAGCCCCTCGAAACGCACCCCGCCCGCGCTGCTGATCGCCTCATCCAGCGGCCGCGTACGCACCAACGTGATCGGCAATGCCTTGATCGCCCTCGCCAAGGCACCAGGGTCGGCAAACGTCGCCTGATCGGTCAGCTCGCGCAACAGCGCAGCCTTGACCCCATCAATACCCAGCTGGCTGTGCAGGTGCTTGGCCATGGAGCGCGAACCCCGTGGCTTGGCCAGCGCCTGGGCAATCTTGTCCACAGGCTTTTGCGGCAACAGGTCGAGCAGCAACACCCCGTGGCCGTCGCGGTTGATGGCCTCACGCACCGGCGCTGACCATGCATACACCAGGCTGCCTTCCACACCCTGTGCGGTAAGGATGAACTCACCCTTGCGCGGCGCGCTGCCGGGAACGCTGAGCGCAATGTTCTTCAACGGCGCCCCAGCGAACCTGTCCTTGAGCAGCGTGCTCCAGCCTGCCACTTCAAAACCGCAGTTGCTGGGCCGCAAGGGCGAGATATCCACAGCGCGTGCGGCCAGCAGTGGCTGCCAGCTACCGTCCGAGCCCAGTCGCGCCCAGCTTCCGCCACCCAGCGCCAGCACCACCACGGCAGCCTTCACCAGCCGCTCGCCTTGTGGATAAGCAATCCGCAATGCACCTTCGGCATTCCAGCCCAGCCAGCGGTGACGGGTGTGGATAACTACCCCGCTGTCGCGCAGGCGCTTGAGCCAGGCGCGCAGCAGGGGCGCGGCTTTCATGTCGGTGGGGAATACCCGGCCCGAGGTACCAACGAAGGTTTCGATGCCCAGGCCGTGAATCCACTGGCGCAAGGCGTCGGCATCGAAGTCCTGCAGCAGCGCGGCGATTTCGCCCTGGCGCTCGGCGTACCGGCTGACGAATGCTGGGTAGGGCTCGGAATGGGTGATGTTCATGCCGCCGACACCCGCCAGCAGGAACTTGCGGCCCACCGAAGGCATGGCATCGAAAACTTCGACCGCCAGGCCCGCCTGGGCCAGTGCTTCGGCGGCCATCAGGCCGGCTGGGCCGCCGCCGATGACGACAGCGAGGGGAGGGGAGGCGGAGCTCAGATCAGGCATGGTGGGCAGGAGGCTGTGGAAAAGAGGCGCATTCTAGCGCAGCGCGGTCTGTGGAAGCACTGCTCAAAAAATGATCAGATCTTTGCACGCCTTGCCTGTAAAGGGCTGCAGCGCCTTTCCCGCAGGTTATCCACAAGCGGCTCCACAGTCATTGTGAACAACCGATGACGCGTGCCGCGCTGTGATGAAGGATGCCATGGCGCCTGGCCAGGGCTGCACGGTCCTTGCTGTATCCACCGCCGATCACGCCCACCACCGGGATATCGCGACCCATGCAGTGGCGCAGCACTGCTTCATCACGGGCGGCAACGCCTGCATCGGTCAGTTGCAGATAGCCCAGGGCGTCGTCCTTGTGCACATCGACACCGGCGTCATACAGCACCAGGTCGGGTCGATAGAGTGGCAGCAGGTAGTTGAGGGCGTCGTCCACCACTTTCAGGTAGGCCATGTCGCCCATGCCCCGGGGCAGGGGAATGTCCCAATCGCTTTGTGCCTTGCGCGCCGGGAAGTTCTGTTCGCAATGCAGCGACACCGTGATGGCGTCTGGTGTGTCGTGCAGGATGCGCGCGGTGCCGTCACCCTGATGCACGTCGCAGTCGAAGATCAGCACCCGGTGTACCCGGCCGGCCTCCAGCAGGTAGCGGCTGATCACGGCCAGGTCGTTGAAGATGCAGAAGCCGGCAGGGTGGTCGTAATGGGCGTGGTGGGTGCCGCCGGCAAGGTGGCAGGCGATGCCGTGCTGCAGCGCCATCTCGGCGCTCAGCAGCGAGCCGCCTACGGCGCGCACGGTACGCCGGGCCAGGGCCTCGCTCCAGGGCAGGCCGAGGCGGCGCTGGTCCTCGCGTGACAGGTCACCGTTCATGTAGCGCTCGATGTAGCTGCGGTCGTGGGCCAGGGCGAGGATGTCGTTGGGGCAGATGTCCGGGCGCAGCAGGGCTTGGTCGGTGGTCAGCCCGCTGTCGATCAAGTGGTCGTGCAGCAGGCGAAACTTGTCCATGGGGAAGCGGTGTTCGGCAGGGAACTCCGGGCTGTAGTCTTCGTGGTAGATCAGCGGCAACGGCATGGGTGGGGTCGCAATCGGGGTCAGTGCTGATCTTGCCATGGCTGGGGCAGCTTTGCTGCCCAATCGCCGGCAAGCCAGCTCCCACAGGTACAGCGCAA
>NZ_JBNRIJ010000004.1:129954-180513 GCF_053557675.1 Pseudomonas sp. XP1
TTCGTGGTACTGGCCAGCACCCGTTGCCAGTCCGGCTCGTTCAGGCGGCCAAGGATGCGCGTCTTGCCATTGCCATCCACCGAAACGAACAGCGCACTGGCATAGCCGCTCTCACGCTCGCCCCCCGCAACGTTCTGCTGACGGGCAAAATGGTCGATGCAGCCGTTGTGGGTCACCAGCACCAGGTTATGCCCCGGTCGTTTGTGTGCCAGCGCTTCGCTGGCGAACCGGCTGTCACAGCTTTCCAGCCAGTCCTCGCTGGCCACCGCCTGGCCAAGGATTAAATGCGCGGTTTGCCGTGTGCGCAGTTTCGGGCTGCTGAGCATATCGGCGTTGTCCAGACCCAACTGGTGCAGTCCTTGGCCAACGCGAGCCGCGGCCTGGCTGCCGCCCACGGTGATGCCGGTGGGGTCGTCCAGGCACGGGCCAGGGGCGCTGTCACAGCGCTCGGCGTGGCGGATCATCACGATCACCGTACCGTCGGCCCAGTCTTGCAGCAGGCCGCTGTCACTCAATTGCCGTTCATTGCCAAGGTCCACGATGTGCGTCCTCGTCGCCAACCAGGTGCTCAACGCCGCCACGACCATGCACAGGCCAAGAGCGGCACCAAGGGCTTTGCGGGTCAGGCGTCGCTTGCGCCGGGCGTGGATGGCAGGGTGCCCCAGGGTGTTGCTCGATAGCATGCGTTGCTCCGTTGGCATGGTCGCGGCTGGCGCGGCGGTATTGGCTGGCATCCTGCCAACAGGCCTGTCGGGGGGCGGTGAAGGGCGTGTGAAAATTGCATTCGGGCGCGCCGGCTGGGTGAAACCTGCACCCGCGCCTACGCTGTAAACTGCAAGACGCTAAAACCGGAGCACGCCCGATGACCCCTATCCTGCAACTGGAAAGCGCGCGGCTGGTGCTGCGCCAGTGGCACGACGACGACCTGCGCGAATTCGCCGCCTTGTGTGCCGACCCGCAGGTGATGCGCTACTTCCCGGCGCCGCTGACGCGCCTGGAGGCAGCCGCGCTGATCGGTCGCGTGCGCGGGCATTTCAATGAGTATGGCTTTGGCCTTTGGGCCCTGGAGCGCAAGGACAGCGGTGCCTTCATCGGCATGACCGGGTTGCTGCACGTGGCCTTCGATGCCGATTTTGCGCCGGCGGTGGAGATCGGTTGGCGCCTGGCACGCCGCCATTGGGGCCTGGGTTTCGCCAGCGAGGCGGCGTGGACCTGCCTGCGCTGTGCTTTCGCCCAATTGCGCCTGGAAGAGGTGGTGTCGTTCACTAGCGAGAGCAACCTGCCGTCGCAGAAGGTCATGCAGGCCATCGGTATGCAGCAGGATCTGAACGGCAGTTTCGAACACCCCCGCCTGCCCGTGGGCCATCCGCTGCGCCCGCATGTGCTGTATCGCATCGACCGCGCTCACTGGGAGCGTACCCTGCACGCCTGAATTCATGGCCATGCCCGGCGCGAATGACAAACCCTGTATCATTTGCCTTCATGAGAGTGCTGTAGAGACATGTTGCCTTGCTAGGAGAACCCCCGATGAGTCATGTGTTGGACGACCTGGTCGACCTGTTGAGCCTCGAGTCCATCGAGGAGAACCTGTTCCGTGGACGCAGCCAGGACCTGGGCTTCCGCCAGTTGTACGGCGGGCAGGTACTGGGCCAATCATTGTCGGCGGCCAGCCAGACGGTCGAGGATGCACGCCATGTGCATTCGTTGCATGGCTACTTCCTGCGCCCTGGCGATGCCAGCCTGCCGGTGGTGTATTCGGTGGACCGCGTGCGCGATGGCGGCAGCTTCAGCACCCGGAGGGTGACGGCGATTCAGAAGGGCCAGCCGATCTTCACCTGCAGCGCCTCGTTCCAGTACGACGAGGAAGGGTTCGAGCACCAGGCGCAGATGCCCGAGGTGGTCGGCCCGGAAAACTTGCCCACTGAAGTAGAGCTGGCCCGGGCCATGGCCGACCAGTTGCCCGAGCGAATTCGCGACAAGGTGCTGTGCGCCAAGCCGATCGAGATCCGCCCGGTCACCGAGCGCGACCCGTTCAACCCCAAGCCTGGCGACCCGGTGAAGTACGCCTGGTTTCGCGCGGACGGCAACCTGCCCGATATCCCGGCCTTGCACAAATACATGCTGGCCTACGCCTCGGACTTCGGCCTGCTGACCACTGCGTTGCTGCCCCACGGCAAATCGGTGTGGCAGCGTGACATGCAGATTGCCAGCCTCGATCATTCGCTGTGGTTCCATGGCAACCTGCGTGCCGACGAGTGGCTGCTGTACGCCACCGACAGCCCTTGGGCAGGCAATGCCCGCGGCTTCTGCCGAGGCAGCATCTTCAACCAGGCCGGGCAACTGGTGGCGTCGTCCTGCCAGGAAGGCTTGATTCGCCACCGCAAGGACTGGGCATGAGCCTGGGCGAGGTGCGCAACTGGGTGTTCGACATGGACGGCACCCTGACGGTGGCTGTGCACGATTTTGCCGCTATCCGCCTGGCGCTGGATATCCCGGCCGAGCACGACATCCTCACCCACCTGGCGGCCTTGCCGGCGGACGAAGCGGCAGCCAAGCATGCCTGGCTGCTGGAGCACGAGCGCGACCTGGCGATTGCTTCCACGGCGGCCACCGGGGCGGTGGAACTGGTGCGCGAACTGGCCGAGCGTGGTTGCCGGCTGGGCATTCTCACCCGCAACGCCCGTGAGTTGGCGCATGTGACACTGGAGGCCATCGGCCTGGCGGACTGCTTCCCGGTGGAGCACATTCTGGGGCGTGACGAAGCGGCGCCCAAGCCAAGCCCGGATGGGCTGCTGAAGATTGCCAATGCCTGGGGTGTGGCACCGGGTGAGTTGGTGATGGTGGGGGATTACCGGTTTGACCTGGACTGTGGGCGCGCCGCAGGGGCGCGCACGGTTCTGGTGAACCTGCCGGACAATCCGTGGCCGGAGCTGGTGGATTGGCATGCGGCCGATTGCCGGGCATTGAAGGTGATGCTGGGCTGAGTTTTTGTGTCGCCTGTGCGGGCCTCTTCGCGGGTAAACCCGCTCCCACAGTGATCGCGCCGAGCTCAAGTCCAGCACTCAACCATTGGGAGCGGGTTCACCCGCTAAGAGGCCGGACCTGTCTATGCTGAACCCCAATCTATTCCCTGAACGGAGACCTATCCATGACCAGCAAGGCCATCTACGTACAACCCGGCGGCGGCTACGACAAGGTCGAGGTCGGTACCAGCGAGGCTCTCGCACCCCAGGCCGGCGAAATCACCGTGCGCCTGCACGCCAGCTCTCTCAACTACCACGATTTCGCCGTGGTCAGCGGCATGTGGGGCCCGAGCGAGCGGCGCATCCCCATGGCCGATGGTGCTGGCGAAGTGGTCGCGGTGGGTAGCGGCGTCACCGAGTTCCAGGTCGGCGACAATGTGGTCAGTACCTTCTTCCCAGACTGGCTCGACGGCCAGGCCAATGTGGAAGGCTTCGCCAGGGTGCCCGGCGATGGTATCGATGGTTACGCCCGTGAGCAGGTCACCGCTCGCGCCACCTCCTTCACCCTGGCGCCCAGGGGCTTCAGCCATGCTGAAGCTGCCACGCTGACCACGGCCGGTCTCACGGCCTGGCGTGCGCTGACGAGCGACGATCACCTCAAGCCTGGCGATACGGTGCTGGTGCAGGGTACCGGCGGCGTGTCTATCTTCGCCCTGCAATTTGCCAAGCTGGCTGGCGCGACGGTGATCGCCACCTCGTCCAGCGACGCCAAGCTGGAGCGACTGAAGGCCCTGGGTGCCGACCACCTGATCAACTACAAGAGCACCCCGGCGTGGGGTGAGAAAGTGCGCGAGCTGACCGGCAACCGCGGCGTCGACCATGTGATCGAAGTGGGTGGCCCGGCGACGCTGGAGCAATCGATGATTGCCGCGCGCATTGGCGGGCATGTGTCGTTGATCGGTATCCTCACCGGCGTGGCCGGCCAGTTGCCACTGGTGCAGGCGCTGGTGCGGCAGATTCGCCTGCAAGGCGTGCTGGTGGGCAGCCGCGCCCAGCAACAGGCGATGGTGCGAGCAATCGATGCCAATGGCCTGCGGCCAGTGGTGGACAAGCATTTCGAGCTGGAGCAGATCGTCGAGGCGTTCCGTTATCAGGAGAGCAACCGGCATTTCGGCAAGATCTGCCTGACCTGGTAGCAGGGCCCGACGCGGTTCTCTTTGTAGGAGCGGCCTTGTGTCGCGAAAGGGCCGCAAAGCGGCCCCCGGCCTGCAATTCTGTAGCTGAAATCCAGGGGCTGCTGTGCAGCCCTTCGCGCCACAAGGCCGCTCCTACAGGGGATCGTGTCAGGCCTGTTCGGGCAGTAGCCGGTCGCGGCTATTGGACAGGTGCAGGCACACCGCTGCCCGGGCCGCGTCCGGGTCCTGCCGGCGGATGGCATTGAGGATCGCCTCATGCTCGAGGTTGGCCAGGTACGCCTGCCGGGCCAGCTTCGCCCCGCTGCGTTCGGCCAGGGCCATTCGGTTGCGCGGGATCAGGCCGTTGCCCAGCTGCAACAGCATTTCAGTGAAGTACAGGTTGCCAGTGGCCTCGGCAATCAGCAGGTGAAAGCGCCGGTCAGCCTCGATGCAGCTGTCGCCGGCGGCGGCCAGGTCCTGGTAATCATCCAGCGCTTGGCGCATGCGCGTCAGGTGGCCCTCGTCACGGCGTAGCGCGGCCAGGGCTGCGGCCTGGCCTTCAAGGCCGATGCGCAACTCCAGCAGGTCGCGCACATTCGCCGCGCTTTCCGCAGCTATGCGCAGACCGGCCTGGCCCTGGCGCTCCATCACGAACGTACCGATACCGTGGCGTGGCTCCACCAGCCCCGAGGCCTGCAATTTCGACAGGGCCTCGCGGACCACGGTGCGGCTGACCCCATGCTCGCGTACCAGGCTGTTTTCCGAGGGCAACTTGTCGCCTGGCTTGAAGGTGCCCAGCAAGATCTGTTGCGTCAGCCTGGAGACCAGGTCATGGGCGCGGCTGTGGCCGCGTTTGTGGGCTTGCTCGGTGGCCATGGTGTAGTCCAATTGTTGTTGTACTTGTACGACAAGTTAACGGATAAAAATATTTTTTGCCGATTTTTCCTGTACTCAAGTCAGCGGATAGCTTGGTGTATTTTGCAAGATCGACGCTAATACGTATTTTGATAGCTTGTATTTTGTGATTTTACCGATGTTGGCGACCTTGTCGTACAACTGTGCTGCGCATATGCTCTTCCCCACTGCCATGTCAGACAACCTCGACCCGCACAAAAACAATTAGTGGGAGATCCGCAAGTGAACGATACCCTCGCTCCGTCTGCCCGGAATGAAGGCGACGCCCTGGCCAGCGCCGTGGCCAAGGTCAAGCGCCACGTCCTGCCGCTGTTCGTCATCATGTTCATCGTCAACTACCTGGACCGCGTCAACATCGGCTTCGTCCGCCCGCATCTGGAAAGCGACCTGGGCATCAGCGCTGCGGCCTATGGCTTTGGCGCCGGCCTGTTCTTCATTGGCTACGCGTTGTTCGAAGTGCCCTCGAACATGCTGCTGCAGAAGGTCGGCGCACGGCTGTGGCTGACCCGCATCATGTTCACCTGGGGGCTGGTGGCCACTGCCATGGCCTTCGTGCAGAACGAAACCCAGTTCTACGTGCTGCGCTTTCTGCTGGGCGTTGCCGAAGCGGGCTTCTTCCCCGGGGTGATCTACTACTTCACCCGCTGGCTGCCGGCCGCCGAGCGCGGCAAGGCGATTGCCATCTTCCTCAGCGGCTCGGCGCTGGCATCGCTGATTTCCGGGCCGTTGGCCGGTGCGCTGATGCAGATCCAGGGGCTGGGCATGCATGGCTGGCAATGGATGCTGTTCATCGAAGGCATGGCCTCGGTGACGTTGTGCTTCTTCGTGTTCTTCTGGCTCGACTCCAGGCCGCAGGACGCCAAGTGGCTGAGCCAGGCCGAGCAGGACGCACTGGTGGCCACCATCGATCGCGAGCAGTTTGAGCGTGAAGCGGTCGGCGTGGTCAAGCCATCGACCTGGAGCCTGCTCAAGGACCGCCAGATCCTGCTGTTCTGCCTGATCTACTTCTGCATCCAGCTGACCATCTACGCCGCTACCTTCTGGCTGCCGAGCATCATCAAGCGCATGGGTGACCTCAGCGACCTGCAGGTCGGCTTCTTCAACTCGATCCCATGGCTGATTTCGATCCTGGCCATGTATGCCTTCGCCGCCGGCTCGGCGCGCTGGAAGTTCCAGCAGGCCTGGGTCGCAGGTGCGCTGGTGATCGCTGCCATCGGCATGTTCATGTCCACCACGAGTGGGCCGGTGTTCGCCTTTGTCGCGGTGTGCTTCGCGGCCATCGGTTTCAAGTCGGCGTCGTCACTGTTCTGGCCGATCCCGCAGGGTTACCTGGATGCCCGCATCGCCGCTGCGGTGATCGCGTTGATCAACTCGGTCGGCAATCTCGGCGGCTTCGTCGCCCCAACCACCTTCGGCCTGCTCGAGCAGCAGACCGGTTCGATCCAGGGCGGCCTGTATGGCCTGGCGGTGACCTCGGTGCTGGCGGCCATTGCCATCTTCTTCGTACGCACTCGCCCAAAGGGCGTCCCTTCCGATGACCTCAAGGCCCCTTCGGCCCTGGGTCAGAGCCATTGATGACTGCGAGACAACAACCATGAACATGCAGACCCTTCACACCAGCACCCCTGTGGTCACTGAGCTGCGCGTGATCCCCGTTGCCGGGCACGACAGCATGCTGCTCAACCTCAGTGGTGCCCATGGCCCGTTCTTCACCCGCAACGTGGTGGTGTTGCGTGACAGCGCCGGCAATACCGGATTGGGCGAGGTGCCCGGCGGCGAGAAGATCCGCCAGACACTGGAGGACGCCCGCAGCCTGGTGGTCGGCCAGCCGGTCGGCCATTACCAGCGCGTGCTCAATGCCATGCGCCAGACCTTCGCCAACCGTGACTCGGCTGGTCGCGGCCTGCAGACCTTCGACCTGCGCATCACCGTGCATGCGGTGACGGCCATCGAGTCTGCGCTGCTCGACCTGCTTGGCCAGCATCTGAACGTGCCGATGGCGGCACTGCTGGGCGAGGGGCAGCAGCGCGAGGCGGTGAAGATGCTCGGTTACCTGTTCTACATCGGCGACCGCCAGCAGACCGACCTGGCCTACCGCAACGAAGCTGATGCCGAGGACGACTGGTTCCGCCTGCGCCACGAAAAGGCCCTGACGCCGGAGGCGGTTGTGCGTCTGGCCGAGGCCGCCAAGGCGCGCTATGGTTTCAGCGATTTCAAGCTCAAGGGCGGGGTGTTGCGCGGCGAGGAGGAGATGGAAGCCGTAACGGCGTTGGCCGAACGTTTCCCCGAAGCCCGCATCACCCTCGACCCGAATGGTGCCTGGTCATTGAAGGAGGCCATTGCCCTGTGCCGCGACAAGCACGATGTGCTGGCCTACGCCGAAGACCCGTGCGGTGCCGAGAACGGCTACTCGGGCCGTGAGGTGATGGCCGAGTTCCGCCGCGCCACCGGCCTGCCCACCGCCACCAACATGATCGCTACCGACTGGCGGCAGATGGGCCATGCGATCCAGTTGCAGTCGGTGGACATTCCGCTGGCCGACCCGCACTTCTGGACCTTGCAGGGTTCGGTACGGGTGGCGCAGATGTGCAACGACTGGGGGCTGATCTGGGGTTCGCATTCCAACAACCACTTCGATATCTCGCTGGCAATGTTCACCCAGGTGGCAGCTGCGGCGCCGGGTGAAATCACTGCGATCGACACCCACTGGATCTGGCAGGACGGCCAGCGCCTGACCCGTGAACCACTGCGCATCGTCGATGGGCACGTGCACGTGCCGGCGCGGCCGGGGCTTGGGGTGGAGCTGGATGAAGACCAGCTGGCCAAGGCGCATGAGTGCTACCGCAACATGGGGTTGGGCGCGCGGGATGACAGCGTGGCAATGCAGTTCCTGATTCCGGGGTGGAGTTTCGATAACAAGCGGCCTTGCCTGGTGCGTTGAGGCTGCTGGCCCTTTCGCGGGCTTGCCCGCTCCCACAGGTACTGCATCAGGCTCCAGGCCTGCATTTATCCTGTGGGAGCGGGCGAGCCCGCGAAGAGACAGGCACAAATCAACCTGCTTCGAAAAACTTCCGCGCCATCGCCACGAATGCCCCCAGCACCGGGTTGGGGTTATCCCGGCAGAACGCCAGGAAAATCTCCGCCTGCTGCTCCATCCCCACCAACGGCCTGAATACCACCTGCTCCAGGCGCAATGCCTGCGCCGAGGCCGGCACCACTGCGCAGCCCAGCCCCACATTGACCAGCCCCAGTATCGAGTGAGTCTGCCCCAGTTGGTGCAGGTACCGTGGTTGCACCTCATGCCGGGCAAACAGGTTGGCGATGCGGTCATGGAAATAGCGCCCTTCGTTGGCGCTGTACATCACGAATGGTTGATCATCGAAATCGCTCGGCCTGAGCCGCTCACGTGCCGCCAGCGCATGCCCGGCGGGCAGGGCGGCGATAAAGGGTTCGCGGTGGATCGGCAGGTACTCCACGCGCGCGCTGGGCAGCACCTGGCGCACCAGGCCAACATCGATCAGCCCTGCCTCCAGGTCATGCACCTGGGTGCTGGAGACGCGTTCGCTGAGCACCAGTTCGATGTCCGGCAGCGTCTGCCCGGCATGCACCAGCAAGCGCGGGATCATGCTGTAGGCACCCACTGCGGTGAAGCCCAAGGTCAACCGGCCCGCTTCGCCATGAGCAATGCGCCGCGCCGACTGGCTGGCCGACTCGGCGATCTGCAGGATGCGACGGGCGTCTTCGAGAAAGCTCTGGCCCGCCAGGGTCAGCCGCGCCTGGCGGTTGTTACGCTCGAGCAGCAGCACGCCCAGGGTGTGTTCCAGCAGCTGGATCTGCCGGCTCAAGGGCGGTTGGGTCATGTGCAGGCGGGTGGCGGCACGGCCGAAATGCAGCTCTTCGGCCACGGCTACGAAACAGCGCAGCTGATGCAGCTCCATGATTCAATTCCTGAATTATTCGATCCAGTATCTATATTAGACCTGTATCAAATGCCGGCCTAGCATCGCGTCATGTCTTCGAACTGCCGGATGCGCACCATGAACGAAAACCCCATCGAAGTGCTGTTGACCCAGCCAGTACCAGAGGCCATCGATGCCCGGCTGGTCAACGCTTATCGGGTACATCGCCTGTATCAGCATTCCAACCCGCAACAGTTGCTCGACGAAGCCGGCCCGCGCATTCGTGGGGTGGTTACAGGCGGTGCCAAGGGCCTGTCCAATGAGCTGATGGAGCAACTGCCCGCGCTCGAGATCATCGCCATCAGCGGCATTGGCACCGATGCCGTGGACCTGCGCCATGCGGCCAGCCGCGGCATCCATGTCACCACCACGCCGGGCGTGCTCACCGCCGATGTGGCCGACCTGGCCATGGGCTTGATCATCAGCACCTTGCGCCGCCTGGGCGAGGGTGAGCGGCTGGTGCGTGATGGCCTGTGGGGCAAGGTAGACCTGCCATTGGCGCGCAAGGTCAGCGGTATAGAACTGGGCATCGTCGGGCTTGGCGAGGTGGGCAAGGCTATCGCTCGCCGTGCCGCTGCATTCGACATGCGTATTGCCTACAACGGGCGGCGCGAGCAACCAGAAACCGGCTACCGCTTTGAAGCCGATCTGGTCGAACTGGCGCGTTCGGTGGATGTGCTGTTGGTTGCAGCTGCCGCCGATGGCGGCGAGGTGCTGGTGACGGCCGAGGTGCTCGATGCACTGGGGCCGGAGGGGTACCTGGTCAATGTAGCGCGCGGCAAGTTGGTCGATGAAGAGGCGCTGGTCGAGGCGTTGCGGGAGCAGCGCATTGCCGGGGCCGGGCTGGATGTTTTCGTCCACGAGCCGCATGTGCCGCCGGCGCTGCGTGACCTGAACCAGGTCGTTCTGCAGCCACATCGAGGCAGCGCCACGCTGCAAACCCGGCTGGAAATGGGGCAGATGGTTTTATCGAATCTCGCTGCTTGCTTCCGTGGCGAGGTTCCCCCGAATTGCGTGTAGGCCCCATCGCCAGCAAGCCGGCTCCCACAGGAACAGCGCATGCCCTGAACACTGCACTGACCCTGTGGAAGCAGCTTTAGCCGCGAAGAGGCCAGCACAGGCAACAGAAGGCCCCAAAGGCCACACCTTCTCCGCACAAGAACAATCGCTTCCACCGAGAAGCAAGAGGGTCCATATGAACAGCAAATCCGCCGTCGCCGCACCGCAGGCCGTGGCCGGGATCGGTCGCCATCGCTTCCTGGTCCTGGCACTGATCTTCGTCATCACCGTCATCAACTACGCCGACCGCGCCACCCTGTCGATTACCGGTACCGAGGTGCTCAAGGACCTCGGCCTGGACCCGGTCATGCTGGGCATGATCTTCTCTGCTTTCGCCTGGGCCTACGCCCTGGGTCAGGTGCCTGGCGGCTGGTTGCTCGACCGCTTCGGCGCCCGCCGGGTCTACGGCATCAGCCTGATCCTCTGGTCGCTGTTCACCCTGCTGCAAGGGACCGTGGGCTGGATGGGCCTGGCTGGTGTGTCCGCCGCCGTGGCGCTGTTCTCCATGCGGTTCATGCTGGGCCTGGTGGAGTCGCCGGCCTTCCCGGCCAACTCGCGCATCGTCAGTTGCTGGTTTCCCACCCGCGAGCGCGGCACCGCCTCGGCACTGTTCAATTCGGCGCAGTACATGGCTGTGGTGGTGTTCGCACCGTTGATGGCGTGGATGACCCATGCGCTGAGCTGGGAGCAGGTGTTCATCTGGATGGGCGTGCTGGGGCTGGCGCTGAGCGTGGTGTGGTTCCGCTTGTACCACGAGCCGCACAGTGCGCCAGGGCTGAGCCCCGAAGAGCTGGACTACATGCGTGAAGGCGGCGCCCTGGTCGACCTGGAAAAGGAACGCAAGACTGCCAAGAGCAAACCGACCCGGGCCGAGCTTGCGCAACTGTTCACCAGCCGTAACCTGTGGGCGGTGTACCTGGGCCAGTACTGCATTACCGCGCTCACCTACTTCTTCATCACCTGGTTCCCGATCTATCTGATCAAGGGCCGTGGCATGACCATCATGGAGGCCGGCTGGGTGGCCGCGTTGCCGGCAATCTGCGGTTTTACCGGTGGCATTCTCGGTGGCTTCGTGTCCGACTGGCTGATCCGCCGTGGGGTGCACCCGTCCAAGGCCCGCAAGACCCCGTTCATCATCGGCATGGGGCTGTCCACCAGCCTGGTGCTGGCCAACTATGTGGACGGCAATGCCGCAGTGATCGCCCTGATGACCCTGGCGTTCTTCGGCAAGGGCCTGGCGGCGGTGGGCTGGGCGGTGTTGTCGGATGTGGCACCGAAGAAGATGGTTGGCCTGTGCGGTGGCGTGTTCAACGGCATCGGCAACATCGCCGGTATCGTCACCCCGTTGGTGATCGGTTATGTGGTGGCCAGCACCGGCTCCTTTCACAACGCACTCTGGTTCGTGGCCGCCCATGGCGTGCTGGGGATCCTCGCTTACCTGTTGCTGGCCCGACGCTTCGAGCGTACCGGGCAGGCGTAGGCAGACGCCTGGCAACAGAGGCCCCGGGAGACCGGGGCTTTTTTGTGGCTGGCAGAAAGGGCCAGTACAGCCACAAACACACCCAAATGAAAAACAAAAGCTCCAGACGGCCTGGTGACGCGATAGGGCAAGCCATTCACGACATCTGGCGTTCATGGAAATGCCCTGTCGTGATCGAACAGTTCCGGGGCGTTCTCGTGTAATTTCCCACAGCCCTGCGGGGCTTAAATGAAGCCCGACCTGCACTGACACGTTGCTCTGTGACGCGTGCCAAATATCAACAACAGAGCGCGAGTAACGTGTCGACTTATTGATTTCAAAGGAGATATTTTCGCCTACACCTGCCCGTCCATCCTTGTGTCAGCAAAAAGAGAACAACATCAATGAACACCGTGGGATCTGATGGCAACCTTGCACAAGGTTTCAAGCCACGTCATGTAACGATGCTGTCCATCGCCGGCATCATCGGCGCCGGACTTTTCGTCGGCTCTGGCCACGCCATCGCGGCAGCCGGGCCAGCTACCATAATTTCCTATTTCGTGGCCGGGACCCTGGTGGTACTGGTCATGCGCATGCTCGGCGAAATGGCCGTGGCTCACCCGGACACCGGATCGTTTTCCACCTACGCCGAGCAGGCCATCGGCCGCTGGGCCGGCTACACCATCGGCTGGCTGTACTGGTGGTTCTGGGTATTGGTCATCCCGATCGAAGCGCTAGCCGCCGGGCATGTGCTGAACGCCTGGTTTCCGCAGGTGGACAGCTGGATATTCGCCCTGGCTTCGGTGCTGCTGCTGGCTGGTACCAACCTGTTCAGTGTGGCCAAGTATGGTGAGTTCGAGTTCTGGTTCGCCATTCTGAAAGTCACGGCCATTCTCGGTTTCATCGGCCTGGGTTTCGCCGCACTGATGGGCTGGCTGCCCAACCGCGAGGTCAGCGGCCTTAGCGGCTTGATGGCCGAGCACGGCGGCTTCGCGCCGAAGGGCTGGTCGGCCGTGGTTGGTGCGTTCATCACCGTGATGTTCAGCTTCATCGGCACCGAAGCGGTTACCATCGCCGCGTCCGAATCCAGCGATCCGTCGCGCAACATCGCCAAGGCCACTCGCTCGGTGATCTGGCGCATCAGCACCTTCTACATCCTCTCGATCTTCGTGATCATTTCGGTGGTGCCGTGGAACGACCCGCAGCTCGCGGTGGTGGGTTCCTACCAGCGTGCGCTGGAAATCATGAACATTCCCAACGCGGCCTTCATGGTCGACCTGGTGGTGCTGGTGGCAGTGACCAGTTGCATGAACTCTTCGATCTACATTGCCTCGCGGATGATGTACTCGCTGGCCAAGCGCGGTGACGCACCGGCCATGCTCAACAAGACCTCCAAGGTCGGTGTACCGCGCGCTGCGGTATTCGGCAGCACGCTGATCGGCGCGGCCATTGCAATCCTCAACTACTTCGCGCCGAAGGGTGTATTCGAGTTCCTGCTGGCCAGCTCCGGCGCCATCGCCTTGCTGGTGTACATGGTCATCGCCATTTCGCAGCTGCGCATGCGCCGCCGCCTGGAGCGGGAAAACACCGAGCTGAAGTTCCGCATGTGGCTGTTCCCGTACCTCACCTGGGCGGTGATCCTGTTCATTGGCGGGGCGCTGGCAGTCATGATGTTCACGCCTGAACACCGGGCGGAGGTGACCTCTACGTTGGGCCTGGCGATAGTGATTTCCTTCCTGGGGATCGTGACCACGCGGGGCCATGCGCAACCTGTGGGGGTGCGTTCGATGGGGTGATTCAGTTCACCTGGCGGTAGGGCAAAGGGCACCAGTGGATAGGTGCCCTTTGTTTTTTCAGCTCTTCATCATATCGATGTATCTGATTGCCGCTGGCGCCTTCTCGAAACGTCGATGAATAAGGCTAAGCCACGAGCTGGCCTGGCAGTCGACAATACGCCGGTAGTTCACCTGCGGCAGGCTGACGCGCTGGACCACCGATTCTGGCACCACTGCGATGCCCTGGCCGAGTGATACCAAGGTGATCACCGCCACCAGGCTGCCCGGCTGGGGGCCGAGCCTCGGGACGAAACCACCTTGTGCTGCCACTTCCAGCGTGCCGGAGATCTGTTCGGGCAGGATGAAGGTTTCGTTGGCCAGGCGCGAGGCCGGGATCTGCGGTACTTCATTTATTCGCGAGTTGGCGGGCAGGGCGAGGACGAAACCTTCCTGGTGCAAGGCGATGGCTTCGAGTTCCTCGGGTAGCTCCATCGGCGAGCGCACATAGGCAAGGTCGAGCAAGCCGTCGCGGACCATGCCGGGCAGTTCGGCCATGGGCAGTTCGCGAATGTTCATGCGCACTGCGGGGCAGGTTTCGCTGTAGCGGCTGACTTGCTGCTGGAGCATGCCCGAATACGCGGCCGAAGCCACATAGCCCAGCTCTATGCGCCCGCTTTCGCCTCGGGCTGCCCGTTGCGCACCCAGTTGCGCGGCGTCGAACTGGCGCACTGCATGTTCGGCCTCGACCAACAGCGCCTGGCCCGCAGCGGTGAGGTTTACCTCGCGTTGGTTGCGCTCGAACAGGCGCACGCCCAGCTCGCGCTCCATGTCCTGGATCTGCCGGCTGAGGGTGGGCGGGGCGATACCCAGCTGTTCGGCGGCACGGGTGAAGTGACCGTGGCGGGCGACGCAGAGGAAGTAGCGGAAATGGCGGATTTCCATGGGTGTTACCTGCAGGGTAATGACGCGGGCCGCCGGGGCTAACAAGCCTGGGGGCTGGCGGCGTTATGGTGAGGCCAACACTACAAGGCTGATGGCTTGGCGGCAAAGGCTGCCGGGGAATTGCAGGGGACCGCAAAGCGGTCCGGCATTTTGACCAACCAGCCCTGCATCCGGAGCCTCACCATGCCCTCTGCGCGTTTCACCCTGCTTACCGCCTCCCTGGTCTGCGCCCTGATCATCCTCGACACCAACATCGTCGCGGTCAGCCTGCCCAGCATCGCCCGTGACCTGTCCGGCTCGTTTGCCGATATCGAATGGGTGGTCAGCGCCTACCTGCTGGCCTTTGCCGCCTGCCTGCTGCCCGCTGGCAGCCTGGCCGACCGCTTTGGCCGCCGCCGCATGCTGCTGCTCGGCCTGGCCCTGTTCGGCATCGCCTCGCTGGCCTGCGGCGCGGCGCCCACCTTGCTGTTCCTCGACCTGGCCAGGGCAACCAAGGGCGTTGGCGCAGCGCTGCTGCTGACCTCGGCCCTGGCCGCGATCGGTCACCGCTTCCATCAACCCCAGGAACGCATGCGCGCCTGGGCCTTCTGGGGCGCCTGCATGGGCGCCACCATTACCTTTGCGCCGCTGCTGGGCGGTGTGATCGCCAGCACCCTTGGCTGGCGCTGGATTTTCTACATCAACCTGCCGTTGGTGGCAGTGCTTGCAGTGATGGTGCTGCGCAGTGTCGAAGAGTCCCGTGACAGCGCTGCGGCCCGGCTCGACCCATGGGGCAGCCTGACTTTCGCCGGCAGCCTGGGTTACCTGATCTGGGCAATGATCGATGCCAGCCAGGTGGGCTGGGGCAGTGCGCAAACGTTGGGTCGGCTGGTGATCAGTGCTTTCCTGTTTGGCCTGTTCGTCATGGTCGAGCGCAGTCAGCAACGGCCGATGATGGACCTGCGGCTGATGCGCAGCGGCCGCTTCGTTGGTGCCTTGCTGGGTATGTTCGCCTACGCTGCCTGCGCCCAGGTGATGATGACCCTGCTACCGCTGTACTTGCAGAACGGCCTGCAGCTGTCAGCCCTGGCCGCAGGGGCGGGCATGTTGCCGTTTGCCGTGGCCATGCTGCTGGCGCCACGCCTGGGCATGCGCCTGGCTGCACACTTGAGCCCGGCGCAGGTGTTCGCACTTGGGCTGGTATTGGTCGGGGCGGGTAACCTGCTGTGTGCCTGGGCCACGCAGCAGGGCGGTTACGGTGCATTCGCCCTCGCCAGCCTGGTGTTGGGTGCGGGCGCCGGGTTGCTGAATGGCGATACGCAGAAGAACATCATGGCTTGCGTACCGCGTGAGCGCACCGGCATGGCTTCGGGTTTGAGTACAACCACGCGGTTCGGGGCGATCGTGCTGGCCATCGGTGGGCTGGGTGGTGTACTGGCTGCACATAGTGGGCAGTTGCTGCATGAGGCCATGGCTGCCGTGGCGCCTGGGCAATCGGGCCAGGTTGCCGCAATGGCCACGCGGGTTGCCGCGGGTGATTTGCAGGCGGCATTGGCGTTGCTTGAGCCCGGGTTGCGGGAAACGGTGGCACCCTTGGCCCGCCAGGCGTTCATCGGAGGCTTCGAAGCTGTGTTGCTGGTCGCCGGTGTGGCGGCGCTGCTGTTTGCGCTGCTGGTCGGCGTGTTGCTGAGCCGGCCGCTGCCGGCCATGCCAGAGGTATTGCTGGCCGAGGGGCGATCATGAAACGTGCTTCACCAGCGCCCTGCGGCTGGGCACCACCAACTGCCCCAGCGTCATGCCGAAGTCGGTTTCGATGATTGCCTTCTGCGCCGCGTTCAATCGCCCGTCAGGTTCGAAGATGACCGGCACCTCGATATTCCAGTCTTCATCCTGCTCGCGGGTGTTCGGCGATTGGTCGAGCAAGTCTGGCTGCCCACGCAGGCGGCTGAGGACAAAGTCGCTTGCTGTCAAACAAGTGGTGGCAGCCGTGTATGGGTTGACAGACCGGTGAAGACCAAACCGGCGCACACGAGGTGCCCCACACACAGCCGCTATAGGCAAAACCGTGTGTATGGTCGTCATCAGCCTGTCAAAGCTGGTCGTTGATGAACAACGACCCACCGAGCCTAGAACGCTAAAAAACGACCGCAACGGAAAACAGGCGTTGGGAGTATCTTTGGGAAACGCCCTACACGGAAGGGGTGAAATCTGATTTTGGGGCTCGCGCACCCCAAAACCCCAGGCACAAAAAAAGACGCCCGAGGGCGTCTTCTTCTTTGGGATTTGGTGGGCCGGGGGAAGCTGAAACGAGTGGGTACCTAACTGTTTTGTCTAATTAATAATTGATTGGTCAACTTGCTTGGAATACCAGTTGGAACGCTGCGTGGTCTGGATTCCGATGGACGGTGCGTTTTGAGGACCGCGCCCAAAAACGAATCGGGGCCGAATCTATCAAGCAAATGGACGCGCTGCTGATTGTTGCCCCTGGGCTCGCAGGTCAGGGGCTCCTAGTGTGGTGTTTCAGAAATACCCCTGGAAATCAGGCCACCGCTTTACCCGTGCTCTGCCAGCCGATAAGGTGGCGCGCATTGCAAAATGATGGCAGCTTGCGTGGTCCAGGGATGGCTCTCTGAATGAAGCGGTGCATTAAAGCGCTGTTTTGAGGCTTTCTCAGGTTCCCTCTCGTTTGTTCATTGCCCGTTTGAGTATTGGCCGGCCCATCTAATGGTGGACGGTATGGGAGTGTTATGCATGAGTGAATTGGCCCAGGCGTTGCTGGCAGCAGTACCGGAAGATGGCCGCAGCATCGGCAATCAGGCCCTTTATGAGCGACTCAAGAGCCAGTTCACCGGCCTGAGTGAAGAGCAATTCTGGGAATCGCGCGACGCGCTAATCGGTGAGGGTGTGCTGGTCAAAGGCCGCGGGCGCGGTGGTTCTGTGCTGCGCGCCCAGGCTGCAGGTGCCAGCCTGGCGGCGCAGGCTCTGAGCAAGGCGCGTGAGCGTTTCGAGCCGGCCGTGGCCGAAGTATCTGCTAGCTATGTCGTCGAGACGGCAGCCAGCAAGGGCAAGGTGGTCAAGGTACAGGCTGCCACCAGCATCGAGGCGATGGAGAAAACCCTCTGGGCCACCGCCGACAAGCTGCGCGCCAATATGGATGCCGCCGAGTACAAGCACATCGTGCTCGGGCTGATCTTCCTCAAGTACATCTCCGACAGCTTTGCCGGTCGCCGTGCCGAGCTGGAGCGTAAGCTCACCGACGAGAACGACGACTACTACCTGGGCGATGACGACCCGGAGGCATTGGCCGCCGAGCTGGAAGACCGCGACTACTACCGCGAGGTCAACGTGTTCTGGGTGCCGGAAGTGGCACGCTGGGAGTCGATCCGTGCCGCCGCCAAGCAGGTAGATATCGGCAAGCGCATTGACGAAGCCCTGGCTGCCATCGAGGCGGAAAACCCCAAGCTGAAGAACATCCTCGACAAGCGGTATGCCCGTGCGCAACTGCCGGACGGAAAGCTCGGCGAGCTGGTGGATCTGATCTCCACCATTGGCTTCGGTGACGATGCCGGTAAGGCCCGCGACCTGCTCGGCCAAGTCTACGAATACTTCCTTGGCCAATTCGCCAGCGCCGAAGGCAAGAAGGGCGGGCAGTTCTATACGCCGGCCAGTATCGTGAAAACCCTGGTGGCGGTGCTCAACCCGCATCATGGCAAGGTTTACGATCCCTGCTGCGGCTCGGGCGGCATGTTCGTACAGTCAGAGAAGTTCATCGAAGCACACGGCGGCAAGCTGGGCGATGTGTCCATCTACGGCCAAGAGTCCAACCCCACTACCTGGCGCTTGGCGGCGATGAACCTGGCCATTCGCGGTATCGATTTCAACCTGGGTAAAGAGCCGGCGGACACCTTCGTCCGCAACCAGCATAGCGACCTGCGTGCCGACTTCGTGCTGGCCAACCCACCATTCAACGTCAGCGACTGGTGGCACGGCAGTCTGGAAGGCGACCCTCGCTGGGTGTATGGCACACCGCCGCAAGGCAACGCCAACTACGCCTGGCTGCAGCACATGCTCTACCACCTCAAGCCTGCTGGCCGCGCCGGTATCGTGCTGGCTAACGGTTCGATGAGCTCTAGCCAGAGCGGCGAAGGTGATATCCGCAAGGCCATGGTCGCGGCCGATGTGGTGGAAGTGATGGTCGCCTTGCCTGGCCAGCTATTCTTCAACACCCAGATCCCAGCCTGCCTGTGGTTCCTGGCGAAGGACAAGCGCCACGCCCTGAGCACCGGCGGCATCGACCGCAGCGACCAGGTGCTGTTTATCGATGCGCGCAAGCTGGGCTCCAGCGTCAGCCGTGTGCAGATCGAGCTGACCGAGGCCGATATCGAGCGCATCGCCAGCACCGTGGCGGCCTGGCGTGGTGAAGCGCTGGACGAAGGCGGGCAGGTCGGAGAGTACACCGATATTCCCGGCTTCTGCCGCAGCGTCACTCTCAATGAGATCGCCGAGCATGGCCATGTGCTGACACCGGGCCGTTATGTCGGCGCCGAAGAGGTGGAAGACGACGACGAAGCCTTTGCTGAGAAGATGCAGCGGCTGACTCGGCAGCTTGGCGAGCAGACGCAAAAAGGGGCAGAACTCGATCAGTTGATCCGGCAGAAGCTGGGGGGGCTGGGGTATGAGTTCTGAGTGGCGCGCGGCGAAAATCGAGGAGATTGCTGCTCCCTATTCAACAGCATTAGCGACTGGGCCATTTGGATCGGCTATCAGCTCGAAGTACTTCGTCGATTCAGGTGTGCCCGTTATTCGTGGGTCGAACCTGAGTGCAGATACATCTACAAGGCTCATTGATGCTGATTTGGTCTTTGTCTCTCATGAGAAGGCAAATGAATTTCAGCGATCTGTGGCAAAGCGTGGGGATCTTGTCTTTACGTGCTGGGGCACTATCAATCAGGTTGGTCTGATTGATAGTCGCTCGAAATTCGACAGCTACATCGTTTCGAACAAGCAGATGAAGCTAACGATTGATCCTGCCAAAGCGGACCATCGCTTCATCTATTACGTATTCTCTGGACCCGCCAAGCAAAATGAAATTCTCGAAAATGGCATCGGCAGCTCAGTGCCAGGTTTCAATCTTGGGCAATTGAAACGCCACGAAATTTTGCTGCCGCCAGTTCAAGAGCAGGTGCGGATTGCTGACTTCTTGGAGACGTTCGACGACCGCATCACCCTGCTACGCGAAACCAATGCCACTCTGGAAGGCATCGCCCAAGCGCTGTTCAAATCCTGGTTCGTCGGTTTCGACCCCGTGCGCGCCAAGGCCGAAGGCCGCCAGCCGGACGGTATGGACGCCGCCACCGCCGCTCTGTTCCCCGATAGCTTCGAAGAGTCCGAGCTGGGTTTGGTGCCAAAGGGGTGGCGGGTTTTCAGAGTTGAAGATTTGATGGAGTTGGCATATGGGAAGGCCCTGAAAGCAACTGACCGGGTGGATGGCCAGGTACCCGTTTATGGCTCTGGTGGAATTACTGGCTACCACGACCAATCGTTGCTTGACGGGCCAGGCATTATTGTGGGCCGCAAGGGCACCGTGGGTAGCCTTTACTGGGAGGATTGTCCCTTCTTCCCTATCGACACCGTTTTCTATGTCAAAGCTAAAAAGCCGCTGACGTATTGCTACTATCTGCTGCGGACCTTAGGACTTGAGGGGATGAATACAGATGGAGCGGTCCCTGGTCTGAATCGTGGTAATGCATACAGACTGCGTGCAGTGGTGCCGCCTGAAGCCGTCTTGGAAGGATTTGATGGCGTGGCTTCCAGGCTGCGAGGCAGAATTTTTGCAAATGCGCAGCAAGCCCAAACACTCACCCAACTCCGCGACATCCTCTTACCCCGTCTGATCTCCGGCCAACTGCGCTTGCCTGAGGCCGAAGCGCTGATCGAGGAGGCGGTATGAGTCTGAGTGTTAATGCTGATTTCTCTCGGCTGCTGGACTACCTGAAGGCGCAAGGCGCTGCTGTACAAAAGCGCACTGAGGATTCCCAGCAGTACCAGGACTTTCTGCTGGCCTTTCCTCTGAGCCGCCTGAACCAGTTAACGCTGGATGAATACTGCGTGGGCAAGGGCGATGGGAAGTCCTTCTGCTGGTGGATCGAGCGCGGCCTGGTACCGGTGCTGGGTCGCTATATGCCCGGCACCGCTAAGGGCCATCTCCTGTATTTTCAGGAGGATGGCAGCCTGTACAAGAATCGCCGTCTGCTGGATCTCGGTGATGAAGAGGCGCTGCGCTACACGCTGAGCATCCAAAGCACCATCGCTGCAGCCGATCCCGCTGATCTGCTCTGGGTGGATGACGACAAGGAAATCTACCGCCGGGCCGGCTTAGAACCGCGTGTCACGGTCGGCGCAGGACGCAAGCTACGCTTGTTGGCCTGTTATCACACGGCTCAGACATTGCCGATTTCCTCCAGCGATCATCTGGGGCATTTCCTGCAGATGCTGGGTTGCCCACCAGCGCTTATCCCGTCGCCCAAGCTTCCGGTGGCGCGCATGCTGAAGTTGCGCGAGTACTACCAGCTTGCTAGTGAGTCGGTGCCAGGTCTTAGCCCTTATGGATTTATGCGCGGGCTGTACAGCGAGGAGCTGGGGTTAAGACCTGCTAAGCCTGAGTCTGAGGAGGATATTCAGCCAGGGGGAGCAAGCTACCTGCTCACCTGGAATCCAGCTCATTTCAAACTGGGTGGAGACGCCGGCGTAGAGTTGGGGCAGGAGATTGATTGGAGCTGCCATTCGAAACAGCCGCAACCGGGCGATGTGGTTTATCTGGTGCGGTTGGGGCAGGAACCACGGGGCATCGTAGCGCGCGGCCTAGTGACGGAGGGGGCGCATGACGGACCCGACTGGAAGGATTCGAGCAAAACCCGCAACTACATCCGCTTTCGCATCGATGAGCATCGTCCTGAATGTGCTCGCGGCTTGTTGCCCATGTTGCTGCTCAACAAGGCCATGCCTACCCAGCGCTGGAACCCACAGAGTTCGGGCGTCGAGATTGCCCCGGCCATCGCGGCCCGACTGGAGCTGCTCTGGCAGGCGGGCGAAGGGCTGCATAGCCTGAGACAGTACGTGTCCTGGAGTTCGGCGGATCGTAAGGAGTCCTGCCCTGGATGGCTGAAGATTTATCAGGAGGTCACATCGCTGGCCAAGGTCCTGTGCACTGGTCAGACGCCTCTGGATCATTCCGCTCTTGTACGTTTGTGGATTGAGCGCGAGAACGGGATTTCCAGCTTGAAGCTGGGGCTGTTCTCTCGAGATGAATTCAATGAACAACAAGCCGTTATTCGGGAAATCACGCAGCGCATCATGGATGCGCCTACGGCGCAGACTCACGCACAGGTGATGAAGGATTGGCGTCTGGCGGTTGAGAGCAAGCAGTTCAGCGCCAATCGACCTGCCATGGTCAATCGTGTGTTTGCCGCTTTTGCGCCGGAGCGGTTCACCACACTGCTCAAGCCTGAAGATTGCCAGCGACTCTTGCAGGGTTTGCGTGAGCTTTTTCAGCTGGATGTGACTCACGAAAAACAGGACTGGTGTGCGCTGAATGAGCAGATCATGGCGTGCATGAGTCTGGCTGGGCTGGATACAGATAACTTACTGCCAAACAACATTGCCATGTGGCAGTTGCTAGAGGCCCTGCAGGGTGCGAAAGGCGATGTACTTGAAGACGCTCAAGGGGGAGATGCCAGGGTGGCCGCCAAAGATATTCCGCTGAATCAGATTCTTTTCGGTCCACCGGGAACGGGCAAGACGTTTTCCGTCGTGGAGGAGGCTCTGAAGATTCTGGCACCAGAGGTGCTGGAGACGCCCACGCGCGAGACTTGGAAGAACGCGTTCGATCAGTTGGTGATGGACGGTCGAGTGCGTTTCGTCACTTTCCACCAAAGCTTCAGCTATGAAGATTTCGTTGAAGGTTTGCGAGCCGTATCAGAGGGCGGGCAGCTGCATTACAAGGTTGAGCCTGGTGTTTTCAAACTGCTGTGTGACGACGCACGGCACCAGGAAGGAGCGCAGACAGAAGATGATGTGCTCAATGCGTTTCTGGAAGAGGTCACCGAGGGCCCCGTCACGCTTACTACGGTGCGTGGCAAGTCCTTTGATGTTCGCTACAGGCCCGGCAATGGGACTTTCACCTGTCAGCCCAAGGCTTCGGAAAATGCGCTGGAGCTGCCGGCCAACATCGAGCATGTGCGCTTGTTCATGCGTGGCGAGAAGCCTGCGTCGGTCTATTGCGAAAGCTATGTGAGAGGGATCGCCGAGCACTTGCGCGGCAAGCTGGAGAACGACGGAGCTGGGCAGTCGAATGGCGAGAGGCTGCCTTATGTGCTGGTGATCGATGAGATCAATCGGGGCAATGTTTCGCGCATCTTTGGTGAGCTGATCACATTGATTGAAACCTCTAAGCGAGATGGTGCGACGGAGAGTTTGTCTGTCACCTTGCCGTACTCGAAGGAGCGTTTCACGGTGCCGGATAATGTCTATCTGATCGGCACCATGAACACTGCAGACCGTTCGCTGGCTGGGCTGGATATCGCCTTGCGTCGCCGTTTTATCTTCAAGGAAATGATGCCCAATCCCTCTTTGCTCAATGGCGTGGTGTTGGAGGGCATCGACATTGGTCAGCTTTTGGCGGTAATGAACCAGCGTATCGAGGTGCTGCTCGATCGTGATCATTGCCTCGGACATGCCTATTTCATGTCGCTCAAGAGTGGAGACTCGTTGTCGCGGCTGGAGGTGATTTTCCGCAATCAGATACTGCCGCTGCTGCAGGAGTATTTCTTCGAGGATTGGCAGCGTATCCAGTGGGTGCTTAATGACCACCGCAAGCCTGCGGCAGACCGTTTCGTGGAGCAGGACAAGCAAGATGTGGATGCTTTGTTTGGCAACATTAGCGTGCCGGCGCAAGGTGGGGTTTGGCGGATCAATGCGGCTGCATTCCAGCGAGTTTCTGCGTATGCCGGTGTGATTGCGGTTCAGGCCAAGGCTGAGGTTCCAGTAGAAGAGGCGGGTGCGTGAGCGTATTCGTTACCGTGCGTGAATATGCGCGTCTGACCACGGCAGCGGTTGCGTCCGGCAACCTCGATTGTGCGCAGATTTCCGAAAGTGCCTTCGACTGGCTGTGTGAGCTGAGCGCTAGCTTCAATCGCAGCGGTGCGACTCTGCTGCAGGTTGAAGGTCGGCGTGCTCTTAAGTGGGATTCCTACGTGGGCGTATTGGAAACGCCATGTGGCACGCGGCTGGAGATTCTGCCCAAGCACCATGAGCAGGACGATTGCCTGGTCAAGAGCCGCCTGTTGCTGCGCAAGCTCATTCAGCAGGCTCTGCAACTCAAGCCTCGTGAGGGTTCGGTAGCCAGCCTTGAGCTGTTCGATGCGCCACTCAGCGAGTGGGTGATGGGGCAGTTCCTGGCGGAGCTGGATTTGTTGGTGAAGCGTGGAGTGCGCTTCGACTATCGGCGAATCGAGGAGGAGCAGCGCTTTCTCCGTGGCCAGCTCAATGTGGTGGCACAGATGCGCCAGCCGCCTGGGCGGCAGCATCACTTCCAGATTCGCCACGATGTATTCCTGCCGGATCGGGCAGAGAATCGCTTGCTCAAGTTGGCGTTGGAACAGGTGGCAAAAAGCACACAAGATGCCTCCAACTGGCGCCTGGCCAATGAGTTACGCGCCATGCTGGCGGAGGTGCCTGCCAGCCGGCAGGTGAGCCAGGATTTGCGCGCCTGGAGCCGCGACCGGCTGATGGCGCATTACCAGGCGATCAAGCCCTGGTGTGAGTTGATCCTCAATCAGCAGATGCCGATAGCCGTGAGAGGTGAGTGGCGCGGCGTGAGCCTGCTGTTCCCGATGGAAAAGCTGTTCGAGCAATATGTGGAAGGCTGGTTGCATCAGAGACTGCTGCCCAGCGCTCGTTTGAAAGCGCAGTCAGCTAGCCAGTACTTGTGTGCACATAGCAGTGATCGGATGTTCTGCTTGAAGCCTGATTTGCTGATCGATACAGCGGAGCAGCGCTGGATTCTTGATACCAAGTGGAAGCGTATCGATGCCGGTAAACCTGAGAAGAATTATGACCTGAGTCAGAGCGATTTCTATCAGCTGTTTGCCTATGGACACAAATACCAAAGAGGCGATGAGGTGCCGGGGCTGGTGCTGATTTATCCGTATTGGTCTGGACTCCAGAAAGCGCTACCGCTGTTTGATTACGGCAAGGGTATGCAGCTATGGGTCTTGCCTTTTGATCTGGATGCTGAGTCCTTGGTAGATGTGGAGAAAGCGACTTTGCCTTTGAGCCTTGACTCATTTGCTTACGCCAGCTAGGTACATCTTTCTATACATGAATCGCGATTAAAGAGATTTCTATGAGCTCAGGGATCAGCCAGAAGCTACAGAGCAGCCGCAAAGAGCTGCTGGATATCGGGCTTCGCAACAACATGCTCAACTTCCGCAAGACAGCCAAGACCCTGATGGTGGTCGATGAGTTGTCCGAGGAGGTGTTCAACATCCTCTATCGACAGCAAAAGGGCATGGCCTTTGCGCCGATGGCGCGCAAGAAGCTGGCTGAGCTGGCAAAGGCTGCGAAGCCGGAGGAGGCAGAGGCTGACACTGCCAGTGACGCAGAGTTGCTGCATGAACTGGATAGCCTGGACTGGTCCAGCGTCGCTGACGAGGGCGATGAGGATGAATCAGGCAGGGCCCGTCGCCATCTGGATACCCGCTTGCAGACGGCCATCGATGATGAGCGTCTGTTCCTGCAGCTGTTGAAGATCCACACCGAGGCTAAAGGCTTTATCGAGGAGCAGGGGGTGAACACGCTGTTCCTGGCCCTGGGCTTTTTGCATTGGTACGAAGCGGATAGCTCGGAAAATCTGCGCAAGGCCCCCCTGATACTGCTGCCGGTCAGCCTTGAGCGCAGCGGCGCCAAAGATGCCTTCAAGCTGACATACTCGGGTGACGAGCTGATGGCGAATCTTTCTCTGGTTGCCAAGCTCAAAACTGACTTTGGCCTGGATATGGCCGCCTGCGGATTTGACGAGGACAACTTCGCGACCGATGAGCGCAGTCTTGAGCGCTTCTATCGTGAAGTGGCCGATGTGATCAGCAAGCAGTCACGCTGGAAGGTCGCCAGCAACGAGATCGCCCTGGGCTTCTTTTCCTTCGGCAAGTTTTTGATGTTCAAGGACCTCGACCCGAAGAGCTGGCCGGAAGAGAAGCAACCGGACGCCAACGGCGTGATGAAACGTCTGCTTGGCTCAGGCTTCGGGGATAGGCCCGCAGCGTATGCAGAAGATGTAAACATCGACTCGGTGATCAAACCGGGCGATGTGCGTTTTGTGAAGGATGCCGACAGTAGCCAGACCGAGGCGATTCTGGAGGTGCGCGAGGGTTCCAATCTGGTGATCCAGGGGCCTCCCGGCACAGGCAAGTCGCAGACGATCACCAACATCATCGCGGAGCTGATTGGCCAGAAGAAATCGGTGCTGTTCGTTGCCGAGAAGATGGCCGCGCTCGAGGTGGTCAAGCGTCGTCTGGATGAGAGTCATCTGGGTGATGCCGTCCTTGAACTGCATAGCCACAAGGCTACCAAGCAATCTGTGCTCAAGGAGTTGGGGCGGACTCTGGATCAGGGGCGGCCACTGACCAAGGTCGGTGAGGAGGATCTTGCGAGCTTGAAAGAGCTGCAAGATGCTCTTAATCAGTATTGCGAGGCTGTGAGCTCCTCTGCAGGAGCAAGCGGTCTGCCCTTTGTTGATGTGCTCGGCCGTTACATGCAACTGAAACGAGTTCATGAAGGGCTGCCGGCCATTTCTTTTGCGCCTATGGTGGCATGGAGTTTTGCCGAGCAGCAAAAGCGGCGAGCGTTGGTTGAGGAGCTGGTGCTGCACCTTGAGGAGATGGGGCGCCCCGACGAGAGCGTCTTCTGGGGAAGTCAGCGCACCTTCTTCTCGCCTATCGAGCAGAGCAGTGCAAATGATGCACTACAGTTGGCGAGCTCCCATCTCAGCGCATTGCAGTTGGCTGCTGCCGCTCTTTCTGAGCGGTTAATGCTGACTCAGCCGGCCACCCTGGCAGATGTGGATGTGGTTTGCCGGGCTGCTCGTCGTGCTGCCGAGGCTCCGCGACTCGAAGGTGTCCAGCTATCTACAGGGGAGTGGCAGTCAAGGCGTGATGTCATTCGCGAACTGCTGGAAGCAGGAGAGCGAATGACGGCGTGCCGCACTCGGCATGACAGCCAGTTGATCGACGCTGCTTGGGAGCAGGATCTGCTGGAGGCTCGGCAGAGCCTTCAGGCGTACGGCGATAAATGGTGGAGGATCTTCTCGGGGCGCTTCCGTGCAGCCCGGGCCCGTCTGCAGGGGCTCGCTCGGGAAGCGTTGCCCAAGACCAATGCGGGTATGTTGGAACTGGTGGACTCGGTACTGACCTACCAGCAGTGCAAGAAGGTGTATGACCAGCACGAGGCATTGGGTAGCGCGCTGTTCGGTGCCCAATGGCAGCGCCAGAAAACAGATTGGGCAGTGCTCGAGCGCTTGAGCGCCTGGGTAATCAGGCTGCATGACGATCTGGGAAATGGACAGATTCCCCAAGGCATCATCGCCTTTCTGGCCGGGCATGCCGATGCCAGTGGCCTGGGGGATGCTGTAAGCGGAATAGAGCAGCATGTTGCCGGGTTGGACAAGGCGCTACTCAGTGCGCTTGAGGTGACCGGCATGCAGGCGGAAAACGCTAACGCTGACGTCAGAAAGCTGGGCCTGGCGGCTCTCGGCGAGCGTTTGCAACAGTGGCAGGGAGGACTGACCGCGCTTTACCAGATGGCGCGGTTCAATGTTCTGGCGCAGCAGATACGCGACATTAAGCTCGACGAGTTGCTCGAGATTGCCATCAGCAGTGATAAACCCAGGAAGCTAACTGCCATTTTGGACTTCTCCTGGTATTCGGGGCTGGTGCAGCGGGTCTATGCCGAGAAACCAGCTTTGCAGCAGTTCGACCGCATTAAACACGAGCACCAGATCGCGCGGTTCAAATCCCTCGATCTGGCTTCGCTCAATCATGCGCAAACGCACTTGGCTAAACAGGTCTGGGAGGGGATGCCCAATATTAATCAGCCTGGCGAAATGGCCGTACTGCGCGCTGAATTGAACAAGAAGCGCCGGCATATCCCGATCAGGCAGCTGATTGAGAAGGCGGGGCGGGCGATTCAGCAGATCAAGCCTGTTTTCATGATGAGCCCCATGTCGATCGCGAACTTTCTACCTCCTGGAAAGCTGGAGTTCGATGTGGTGGTATTCGACGAAGCCTCCCAGGTGAAGGCTGTCGATGCATTCGGCGCCATCATGCGCGGTAAACAGGTGGTTGTGGTCGGGGATACCCGGCAGATGCCCCCTACCGATTTCTTCAGCCGTGATGTCGAGTTGGATGACGAGGATGCTGCGACCGCCGACATTGAAAGCATCTTGAGCATGTTTAAGGCCGCCGGTAGCCAGGAGCGCTATCTCCGCTGGCACTACAGAAGCCGGCATGAGTCGTTGATCGCGGTTTCCAACGTCGAGTTCTACGACAGCAAGCTGGTGGTGTTCCCCTCTGCGGGCCAGCATCCGCATGCCAGTGGAGTGAGCTTCGACTATCTGCCAGATGCGTTATATGACCGGGGGCGAACCCGTACCAACAAAGGTGAGGCCAAGGCTGTCGCGCAGGCCGTTATGCAGCACGCGATCCAAACGCCAGAGCTATCGCTGGGGGTTGCCGCATTCAGTGTGGCGCAGCGAGACCTGATCCAGGTCGAGATCGAGTTGCTGCGCCGGCAGATGCCTGAGGCTGAGGCGTTTTTCACCTCGCAAGGGAGCGAGCCCTTCTTCGTCAAGAACTTGGAGAACATCCAGGGGGATGAGCGGGACAAGATCTTCATCAGCATCGGCTATGGGCGTAACGAGTCTGGCCGAATTGCCAGGGAGTTTGGCCCATTGAACCGCGAGGGCGGGCACCGCCGACTCAATGTTCTGATCACGCGCGCTAAATTGGCGATGCGTGTTTTCTGCAACTTTAGGGCTGACGAGCTTGAGCTCGATGCGGGGGCCAGCCTCGGAGTGAGAGCGTTGAAAAACTTCCTCAAGTACGCCGAGACGGGTGTGCTTGAAGTCGCACGGGAGACAGGCAAGGCGGCAGATTCGCCGTTTGAGCTGGAGGTGATAGAGGCGTTGCGGGAAAGGAACTACGAGGTGGAGCCGCAGGTAGGCACCGCGGGCTACTTTATCGATATCGCAGTCAAGGATCCTGACTATCCGGGACGTTATGTTCTGGCTATCGAGTGCGATGGCGCTGCATATCACAGCTCACGGTCTGCACGTGATCGAGATCGTTTGCGTCAGGGCGTGTTGGAAGGGTTGGGCTGGAACTTCCACCGGATCTGGAGCACGGATTGGTTCCGCAATCCCCAACAGGAAATCATTCGCGCCGTAGCGGCCATTGAGGCGGCTCGCACGAGGATAGCGGAGGGGCGTCATGCACTTCCTCAGGTGGCGACAGAACCGAAGCATAAGATTGTTCGAGGAGCACCGGCAGAAGAGGCAGTACCGAGTTCAAGCCAACCATACGTGAAGGCTCGACTAACTCCAGTGGCATCGATGACCGAGTTGCATCAGGAAAAGCCAGAACGATTGATGCAGATGATCCGGACTGTGGTTGAGGTTGAGGCACCAGTGCATGCCAGTGAGGTCACGCGGCGGATTATGGAGGCCTACGGTGTGGCTCGGGCAGGTGCAAGGATTACCAGCGTTGTGGACGAAGCCATTCGCCTCGGTGTTCGGCAGGGCGTGTACCGCGGCCATGGCAGCTTTGTGTATTGCGCGGATAACCGGCCCGTCCCGATTCGCAGTCGTGCTCATTTGGAATCTGCAGAGCGAAAAATTGAGTGGGTTGCTCCGGAGGAGTTGGATCAGGCATTACTGGAAACAGTAACCCTCGGTTTCTCTATGGGGCGCGAAGATGCCATTTCTGGTGCTCTCGGGCTGCTGGGCTTCGGGCGAGCGACATCGAAGATTGCGGGCATCCTTGAGGAGAGAGTAGGCGCGCTTGCTGCTCAAGGGCGATTGCAAGTGGTTGATGGGGTAGTCACGGCAGCCGCTGATTTGGGGTAGATAGCCCATTATCGCGACTGTAATCGACTAAGTGGATCCCGTTGAGCTTGCAGAGGTGCCAGGTAAGGCACGTTAAGGACGGATATGACCGAAGACCAACTGGAACAGGAAACCCTCGGCTGGCTCACTGAGCTGGGTTACGCGCACCTCTATGGGCCGGACATTGCCCACGACGGCGATAACCCCGAGCGCGAGAGCTATCGCGACGTGCTGTTGACCATGCGCCTGCGCACGGCCATCGCCCGGCTCAACCCGCAGATCCCACTGGCGGCGCGTGAGGACGCCTTGCGCCAGGTGCTGGAGCTGGGCGTGCCGGTGCAGCTGTCGGCCAACCGCCTATTCCATCGTTTGCTGGTCGGCGGTGTGCCGGTGCAATACCAGAAGGACGGCGAGACCCGCGGCGATTTCGTGCGGTTGATCGACTGGGCCAATGTGCGAGCCAACGAGTGGCTGGCTATCAACCAGTTCAGCATCCAGGGGTCTAAGTATACGCGCCGGCCGGACATCATCCTGTTCGTCAACGGCCTTCCGCTGGTTCTTCTGGAGCTAAAGAACCCGGCGGATGTGAATGCCGACCTGGTCAAGGCGTTCGACCAGCTCCAGACCTACAAGGAGCAGATTCCGGACGTCTTTCACTACAACGAGATTTTGGTGATCAGCGATGGCAGCGAGGCGCGCATGGGCTCGCTGTCCGCGAATATCGAGCGCTTCGCCCGCTGGCGCACCATCGATGGGGTCACGGTGGATCCGTTAGGTGAGTTCAACGAGCTGGAGACGCTGGTGCGTGGGGTGCTGCAGCCGGCGATGCTGCTGGATTACCTACGCTACTTCGTGCTGTTCGAGGATGACGGTCGGTTGGTGAAGAAGATTGCCGGCTATCACCAGTTCCATGCCGTGCGTGCGGCGATCCAGCAGGTGGTCAGCGCTTCGCGCCCAGGCGGCACGCACAAGGGCGGAGTGGTCTGGCATACCCAGGGCTCGGGCAAGAGCATAACCATGACCTGCTTCGCCGCCCGGGTGATGCAGGAAGCGGCGATGGAGAACCCGACTATCGTGATGATTACCGACCGCAACGACCTGGACGGCCAGTTGTTCGGAGTGTTCTCGCTGTCGCAGGACTTACTGCGTGAACAGCCGGTGCAGGTGACCACCCGCGGCGATCTGCGCGAGAAACTGGCCAATCGCCCTAGTGGCGGCATTGTCTTCGCCACCATCCAGAAGTTCATGCCGGGCGAGGATGAAGACAGTTTCCCGGTGTTGTCCATGCGCTCGAATATCGTGGTGGTGGCCGACGAGGCGCACCGCACCCAATACGGCTTCAGTGCTTCGCTGAAGGTCCCGGACTTGAAGGTGGCCGAGGTCAGTGCTCGCTATCAGGTGGGTTATGCCCAGCACCTGCGCGACGCTCTGCCTAACGCTACCTTCGTGGCCTTTACCGGCACGCCGGTGTCCAGCGAAGATCGTGATACCCGTGCGGTGTTCGGCGACTACATCCACGTCTACGACATGCAGCAGGCCAAGGAAGATGGCGCCACCGTGTCCATCTACTATGAGTCGCGGCTGGCCAAGCTGTCGCTCAAAGACTCGGAGCTGGCGCATATCGACGACGAGGTCGACGAGCTGGCCGAGGATGAGGAGGAGGATCAGCAGTCACGCTTGAAGTCGCGCTGGGCTGCGTTGGAAAAAATCGTGGGGGCTGAGCCGCGTATCAAGAGCGTGGCGGCCGATTTGGTGGCGCACTTCGAGGAACGCAACCAGGCGCAAAACGGCAAGGCCATGGTGGTGGCCATGAGTCGTGAGATCTGCGTGCACCTGTACAACGAGATCATCGCCCTGCGCCCCGAATGGCACGATGAGGATCCGGAGAAGGGCGCGGTGAAGATCGTCATGACCGGTAGCGCATCGGACAAGGCACTGCTGCGCCCGCATATTTACCCAGGGCAGGTGAAGAAGCGCCTGGAGAAACGTTTCAAGGACCCTGCCGATCCGCTGCAATTGGTGATCGTCCGCGACATGTGGCTGACCGGTTTCGATGCGCCCTGCGTGCATACCCTGTACGTTGACAAGCCGATGAAGGGCCATAACCTGATGCAGGCCATCGCCCGGGTGAACCGGGTGTTCAAGGACAAGCAGGGCGGCCTGGTAGTGGATTACATCGGCATTGCCAACGAACTGAAGGCGGCGCTCAAGGAGTACACCGCCAGCAAAGGCAGGGGGCGGCCCACCGTCGATGCCCATGAAGCCTATGCGGTGCTGGAGGAAAAGCTCGATGTGCTACGTAGCCTGCTGTATGGCTTCGATTACGGCGACTTCCTGACTGGCGGGCACAAGCTGCTGGCCGGTGCCGCCAACCATGTTCTGGGGCTGGAGGACGGCAAGAAGCGATTTGCCGACAATGCTCTGGCCATGAGCAAGGCGTTTACCTTGTGCTGCACCCTGGACGAGGCCAAAGCCGTTCGGGAGGAAGTGGCTTTCCTACAGGCCATCAAGGTGCTGCTGATCAAGCGTGACATCAGCGACCAAAAGAAAACCGACGAAGAACGTGAGCTGGCGATCCGCCAGATCATCGGCAACGCCGTAGTCTCCGGCGAGGTGGTGGATGTGTTCGAGGCGGTCGGTCTGGACAAGCCCAACATCGGCCTGCTCGATGATGAGTTTCTTGCCGAGGTGCGCAACCTACCGGAGAAAAACCTGGCGGTTGAGCTACTGGAGCGCCTGCTGGAGGGTGAAATCAAGAGCAAGTTTGCCAGCAACTTGGCCCAGGAGAAGAAGTTCTCCGAGCTGCTCGATAGCGTGATCAAGCGCTACCAGAACCGTTCTATCGAGACCGCCCAGGTCATCGAAGAGCTGATCGAGATGGCCAAGAAATTTGCCGCAGCGAGCAAGCGTGGAGATGCGCTGGGTCTGAATGATGACGAGTTGGCTTTCTACGATGCGCTGGCCAATAACGAGGCCTCGGTGCGAGAGTTGGGCGATGAGATCCTAGCCAAGATCGCCCATGAGCTGACCGATAGCCTGCGCCAGAACGTAACCGTGGACTGGAGTAATCGTGATAGTGTGCGGGCCAAGCTGCGGCTTCTGGTCAAGCGCATCCTGCGTAAATATAAGTATCCGCCGGATCAGCAGGAGGAGGCGGCACAACTAGTGCTGGCGCAGGCTGAGACGCTCTGTGAGGCATGGATGTAGGGCTGGCTGCCGGTATCAACCCACAAATGCCATGACGGTCACCTTATCTTTCGCTCTCCGATCCTCGCCCCACGTCATCCCGCCAAGAATGCTGAGTGTTATCAGGGACTAAGGCCCCTGCGACCTGTGGGGATGTCCTCTAACGCGGGACTGGCGACTCCTTGCGACCGGGAGTAAGGGCATCTCATGATCTGGCACCAGACGAACGGCATGTGTCGTCTGGGCCAGGCTTTCTGCGGGTCTGGAAGTCGGTGGAAAATTTGGCGTACCCCAACTGGTAACTATAAATAAATCAGCTAGTTATGGCTTTCGGTGGAATCGAACTCGGGATTTCATGACTACCTCAACGCTGTCGCCCAGCCCGCGATCGCGGTGTAGCGCCGCAAGCTCTATCAGCTTGGAACCGTAGGAGGAGCCAAAGCAAACCAGGTAGGTTGATGATCTTCCTCAGTCGTTACGGGGAGCCAATGCTTCACGTTCGATTCCTTGGTGGCGATTAACCTTAGAACCTTACTAGCAGCGCTGTCAGAGCTTGCAATGAGCTGATTGAAAATACTCTCCTTGCCGGAATCTGAAGTAGCGTAAATAAGTTTCCAGTTTTTTGGTAGATAAAACTGCCCATGTATCGGTGCTGATTGATCATTTAACTTAGGGATCATTGATAACTCCGAATCAACAACAAGCGCATATTGAGCTTCAGCATCATAGCTAGAGGCGCCTTGGGCAAATTCGATGAAACGACGCCAAGCAAACAGCTCTGGGTTTCCTGAAACCTTTCCGAAAACCATAGCCAAGACTGGATAGTAGGTTCCCGACCCGTCAGTCCCACATACCGTAGCTACCGCAGCATTGGCTGAATGACCAAAAATCTCCTTGTGATTGGTATCAATTGCCCATAATTGCGAGAATAATTGCACAGACTCTTCATCGCTCACCGTGAAGTCGCGCGAGCGACTGAACTCTTGACGACTCAGAATTTTGGGTTTCTTAGGACGCTCATAGTAGGTTGTCGATTCAACTTTTCTGGCGCTCACAGCCTTACCATCCCGAATGACACGCAAAGTCATCCGTTGAGCTTCCTCACTCCAAACACCATGAACACTGTCTCCTTCGTCAATGTGAAGACCGATGCTCATAATCCTAGGTTTTTTTTCCGACATATCGTACGTTACTCAAGGTAAGTGGAAAGACATCGGCTATCGACTGAGTTTACGAGCGTCGACAGAGCGCCGTACCACTAGATTTGCGGACTCCACGACTCTCAGATATCCTACTGCGCTGCTTAGTAGGCGCAGCAGTCAATGGATTGTCTAATTGCTTCGTTCATTGGGTTAAGGTAGTTTATAAACAAATTGCTGAGAATGCTGGTGATTTCCCCGGGGAATGCAAGTGATACTAAGTATAAGGCGATAGAGCCATAAAGTAGGAAGCAAAGGCCCCAGATTATCCAGAATACTATTCTTCCTGATCTGATTGGAGACTCCACTAGCTTTTTCCAGTCTTGATCAGACATGAAGCTGTAGAGCTTGTTCCTCCAGTCCTTCCTGCTGGAGTCGGTCAATGCATTAAACCTTAGATTTGAGAAGCCGCTGACAAAAACGCTGAGCGTTAGCAGTACAGCCGTTGCAATGTAAAGCGACTGAATAACTTTTCCATCTAAGTTGATAGGGCTTCCTGGGGTTTTAAGCGCTAGCACAACACCTGCAATAGCGAAGTCTCGCCATACTGCTGAGATGAGGTCTCGCGCCGCAGACTGCGTTTTAGTGACTTCTTCCTGTAGGCCTTTTCTCAAATCGCCAAGGCCTTTTACCGCTTCCTTGCTCTGATCCTGTAAATGGAAAGCAAACGCCTCTTTAGCACCTGCTAGGCTGTTATCTAGGACTTGATTGGAACCTCCTGGCCATACACTCCCCGGACTCCAATTAATGGCCAAGTGATTATTTAATAGTTGAAATTTTGTTTCCGCTTCTCGGGGCGTAGCATAAACCCAACTACATGCATCACTAAAACTAAAATAGTCAATGGTGCTCCAGTCCACTTCCTCTACAGTTACAGGAAGTGAGCGCCCACCTCGAAAAACTGCCTCTACAACGTCACCTTCGCTACGAATTTCAGATGGCAAGCAGAAAGCCAGATTCTGTTTGGCTACATCTGACCATGCTTCGTATACCATGCTTGACGCAGTAGGTATTTCTAAAATTAACCACGGATTGATAGACGACGGGGTATAGGAGTGAGTTAAGTCTCGGACGAGCTTCCACGGCTTTTCAGGCTTCTGCTCGATCTCGGGTAGCAACTTATCTGAGAAAAATGGGCTTATAGCGTGTTGAAAAGTAGCAAAGGGCGTAAACTCTCCTGCAACCCAGACGCAAAGTCTGTCTGGAGGAATCGCTTGGCCAGCAGAAAAGCTTTTCAGCCAGTCACGAAACCCATCGATCGTTACGAAGTATGCCCATCCACTAGTCGAAAGCTTTGTGATAATGACCCTAACAGGCTCTAAGGCATTATGTAGTAAGAAGTTTTCAGCAGACCACTCCTGACCGCTGATTGTGCCAATAATCACTATCGAGCCTAGCTGGTGCTCCGTGATATATGCTGACGTAAGTTTAAGCTCTTCAATAAATTCTACGCCGGGATCGGATAAATCATCCATCCGCACTTCGGTCATCGTTTCGGAAATTATGGCTTTGGCGCCCACCCCTGGTTGCTCTAGCAACCTGATTAATTGAGCACCATAATCCATATCAAATCTCGTTAACCTTGGAGGTGGAAATGGTAATGGTTTTCCCGTCGGGCGAAATTTTAAAGGCATTGCCAGCCCCAGGCGGAACCGTGATCAAAATACCCTCTTGGGTCCTATATCTCACCTTTCGCACTTCCGGCAATGCTTCAGGTACATACTCAAATACCTCGCCGGCTAGACCTTGATTAGCTATCTCTTTTTGATAAGTCGCTTTGACTTCATCACTTCCATTGGCGCCGAAAAGCTGATTATAAAACCCGTCCGCATCAAATTCTTTTTGCTTTTCTGCGATTTCTCTTACTTGATCTCCAGCGCGGTAAGTAAAGGAGGCGGGAAAGTCATCTTTATGCTTGGTAACAATCTTAATTACCGCCTTATGCAGTGACTCAGTCAGCTCCGCTGGTTTTTTGGTGCGTTCCACACCCAGAAATTTTCTGAAAATATCACTTATACTGGATCGTGTCTGACGGTCAATTACTGCAACATGACCGTCGCCTGCAACTGCTTCCAAATCAACAAGCGCCGATTTTTGAAGTGATTTGGCTGACTGCGTGAAATTATTCACTACATCCTCTAGTACAGCTTTTGCCCCATTCCTTGTGAAGCTAACAACCTCATCTGAGTCATATTTTATAAGTGAATAGTAACGCTTCTCTCCAGCGTAAAGCTCTATCACAATCAAAACCCCAAGGGTAACTCGCTTGTCGTAAAGTGAGTTAAACTGAAAAGCCAGTAATTTTGAAAGCTCAAGAAATGTAATATTATTTCCTTGCCATTCTAATATCCCTGCTTTAACGCTCGAGTCATCTAAGAAAGAAAATCTATTTCCTTTTAAAGTGTCTTTTATTCGGGCAATGAAGAAAGGCTCAAACTTTCCGAGCGGGACGTCATCAAAATACTCGGGCTCATCCTTTCCATGGTGAACAACATGAAAGAGGAAGTTGCTTATCTTTAGTGAAGCAATTTGCTCGTCAGTTAAAGTGGCCAAATGTTGCCTCTCTCCGCATTGGTGGCTATGTGATATGACATCTAACCACTTTTCTCAGGCATTTCATACTGCCATGCATCATGATGATGTATGTTTGTACAGTTGTCGATAAGGGAATGGTCCTGACAGAGATGGCACTCTCATCCTTTCTATGGATGGCCGCTGTGATTGCCTAGGCCGCGTCGCATCCAATGGCCATCCATCACAACGCGTAGAAGCGATCGTCGGGCCGCGGAGGCATCTGATGTAGTGGTACCTTATGGGCCTATTGGGACGGGAGGATCATAGTCGGTTATTATCCTCCACGAAGGGCAACTGTGGGTCGATAGCAACTGTTCTCAGTCAGAGACTCAACCCCATGTTTTTTGTAAGCGACGAGCAAGCAGCCGCACGGTCAGCAAATAGTAATACCTTGTCGCTTCACTGCTGCTGCCGAGGCGATGTTCGAGAAACCAAACAACATGCTTTCTCTGCCAAGCCCAAGGTGACTCTCGCTGCCAACGCTGTGCGATCTCTGCCTGGATGATCTTCGCCTGGCGTACATGGCGTTGCCGGGTTGCGTGCGAGCCGCTCAGAACGCCGGCCAAGAACAGCTCCATGTCAAAGCGCTTGCTCATAGCCGTCCTCCAATGTATGCGGCGACCACGTCGATCCGACCGTGCCCCAGCTCATAGCTAATTTGCCTCCGGGCCTCGCGATCAAGGCGCTCAGCTACTTGGAAGCATTTAGCGCCGTTGACAGGCGCTCGGTGATGGGTGATTTGCTGATAGCGCTCACAAGCGTAGGCCGCTCGCAGTTCGTGGAAGCCTTTGAGGTTGTGGCCATGCAGGATGTCCCGCGCCGGGCGGATGATTTTTTGCAAAAGATTTAGGTAGCTTTCGTCTGGTGCAATCAGGTTACGGCTCCACGCAGGCGACACCTGCCGTGCAAACCCAAGTGCACCTCGAATATGGTCGTCCACCGCAATCCAGCGTGGCGCCGACGCTCCGTTGCGACCACCTTTGGTGCCGTCCTGAATGTTAATCCTGCCTAGGGCGTTAGCCTCACGGCTCAGCCGTGGCAAGTCGGCTAAGATGGCCTCACGCAAGCGCATGCCGGTGGCTCGCGCCAACAGAACGATTGCAGCGGCCCGTAGCTGATGATCGCGGCAAAGCACATCGACAATCTGCTTAACCTGTTCGCGGTCTTGGCCTTGCGGAGCCGATTTGCGAACTCCGGTGCGCTGCATTCCCAACGCCTTGCTCGGACTGAGCAATTTCACACACTGATCACCGCGCAGCGCCGCCATTGTCCTGTTAACGCTGGATAAGCGGTTTTGTGCGGTGCTGACAGCAAGGTCACCGTGCCTTACCACGTCGCGCAGGTACGCCGCATAGTCCGCCAATACCTTCCGATCAATCTGCCGCGCATCATTGATACCGGGCCCTTGTTCGGAGCGGCACCATCTGACGAATGCCTGCCACCGATCACAGTGTGCCTTCACCGTGCCGTAGTGGCCGCCGCCGAACATGTCTTTCAACGCCTGCGGCCCTGCGTAGCTCAGTTGCCTGCCGTAGCCGAAATTACGGCCATCGCGTCTACCCACCATTGCCATGTCGAATCACCTCATCGCCTGTTCTCCGATCCTCGCCCCACGTCATCCCGCCAAGAATGCTGAGTGTTATCAGGGATCAAGGCCCCTGCGACCTGTGGGGAATGTCCTCTACGCGGGACTGGCGGCTCCTTACGACCGGGAGCAAGGGCATCTCATGACCTGGCCTCCTGAACACCGTTACCGGTGGGCGGGTGGAGGCAGCGCTGGCTGACGAGACCAGCGCCTGAAGATCCTGAGCCAGGTGCAAGCAGCAATGCGATGACCGGGGCATGCCTGACTGTCAGTCAGGTGCAGTCCATTCCTTGGTCTGCGGCACCATCATCTACAGCGCTGTTGCTGGTGACATCGGCGTTTGTCACGCCGATTGTCACGAGGGGGAATGCCGCAAAGCCTTGTGCGATCAGGGCTGCAGCAGTGGTAGAAGTGCCCGTCTCTTTCCAGAAGAAAGAGACGGGCACAGGTTGGCGCAATATTCGGCCAAGCGGATAGGTTGCTGCAGGGCAGCGAGATACGGTGTAGCTGGCGCACGAGCGCCATATGTGTAAGAGCATCCATCACATGGGTAGTGACCGGGCGAGCTGCCGGATGCGAATCGCCCTTGGGGAGAACCACCGAGGGAGCGGCGTGACCTTTAAGGTTCGGGTCACCTGGGGTGCTGTCATCGACAGCCTTTGCACGACCAGTTCTACGCCTGTGGATAAACCCGGTCAAGGGCCGAAATTCAGCGCTCTTGGGGACGTGAAAAGCGGTTATCCACCGGTGGAATTTCGTGGTAAATCCCGGACAACGTCGTGGCTTTTAGCTCTTCAAAATGAGGTCCATCCAAACAGGGCGGCTTTGCAGCCCTGTTTGGATGGACCCGCGCTGAGAAGCGGATAAGCGAGGCTGCTTGCCCCGAGTCTTGAACGTTCAGTTTTTACCGCAATTCTTGCGCCTGCACAGTGCTAACGAATCGGCACCACATTCTTGTCTCTGATTTGACCGTAGGCTGAGGCAAGCAGGCTGCCGGTGGCGGCTTTCTGGATGTACTCACTCCACCAGGCCATCATCGGTCGTCTGCGTTCAATGTAGTCGGCTCGGTTGTAGGCGCTGCGCACCTCATCCTTGTCGACATGCGCCAGTGCGACCTCAATGAGTTCGGGGTCCCACCCATGTTCATTCAAGATGGTGCTGGCCATCGAGCGCATACCGTGGCTGACCAATCGATCCTGAAAGCCCATGCGTTTCAATGCCATGTTGGCGGTCTGGCTATTGGCGTGGGTGCGTGGATTTCTATCGGCCGGGAAGACGTATTCGCGATGGCCGCTGTGAGTCTTCAGTGACTCCAATAGTGCGACAGCATGATCACTCAACGGGATGCTGTGTGGACGGCGCTTCTTCATACGCTCCGGTGGGATAGTCCAGACACGCCTTTCGAAGTCGATGTCTGCCCAGCGAGTAGTCGCCGCCTCGGCGGGGCGAGTCATCGTGTGCAACTGCCATTCGATCAGGCAGCGGGTGGTGCGTTTGATGCTGGCGTTCGCGATCTCCAGCATGAGCTCCGGGAGCTCTTCGGGTGGAAGCGCAGCCATGTTCTCTTTTTTGGGCTTCTTGAAGACTGCCCTGATGCCGCTGAGCGGGTTGGCGAAGATCAGGCCGGAGTTTACGCCGTAGGTCATGATCTCGTTTAATCGCTGGCTGAGACGCTTGACCGTCTCCAGGCTGCCTTTCGCTTCGATTGGGCGAAGCAATGCGATCACCATCGGAGCGGTGATCTTCGTCAGTGGCGTCGTCTTCAAATCGGGGAATACGTGCAGCGTGAGCGATCGCCAAATGTCCTCGGCGTAGGCCGGGGTGACCGAGTCTTTCTTGAGTTCAAACCAGGCGGTGGCCACGTTCTCGAAGGTGTGTTCGGTTTCCGCGCGTTTGGCTTCATTCAACGTATTCCGCTGCACCTTCGGATCGATGCCTTGAGCGAGCAGCTCGCGGGCTTCGACTGCCTTCTTTCGTGCGTTCGCCAGTGACAGTTCGGGGTAGGTCCCGAAGCCAATGTTGATGCGCTTCTTGGTCACCGGTTCGCGGTAGTTGAAATTCCACAGCAACGAGCCGTTGCTGCGTACGCGGAGCTGCAAACCGTCACCGTCAGTGAGGACATAATCCTTGGACGCGGGTTTGACTCCCTTGAGTTGTCGATCGGAGAGGCGGAGGTTTTGAGCAGGCATGAGATTGTCCTCAAGCACTGATTCGGTATTCCAAAGATTAGCACCGGGTGAGCTGGAATACCGCCTGGAATACCCGAATGGCTGGAACTCAAAAACTCTTGAAAGACCGCAAAAGCGCTGGAGGCCGCGTATTTACTGGCTTTCAGGCACAAAAAAAGACGTCCGTGGACGTCTTTGTTTGATCATTTGGTGGAGCCGGGGGGATTTGAACCCCCGTCCGCCAGTACTCCGCTGTCGGTACTACATGCTTAGCCGTGTCTACTGAGTTAATCCGCAGCCGCCCGACGGGCAGGGTGCTTTGGACGAGTTGGGTAAGTTTTAGTCGCTTTGCCCCCAACGTGCTACACGACGATCCTGTTCTGTATGACAATCATTTCGGGTTTACAGGCATCCCCTGATGATTGCTGGAGCCGAAGCTACCAGGAGAGCGGGCTCAGCTGCTTACGCAGCGAGAGCGTAGCCCTCGTAGTTTTCGTCATTGGCAACTATAGAAAGTTGCAACAGTGGATTTACGAGTTCTGTTACCAACTCGGCATGCACCTAGAGTTTCGCTACCGGCGTCGAATCCTGATCGGCCCCACACTAGCTCTAAGCTAACGCACCTTACGGTACGTGAGGCGGAGTATACGCCATTGCGCGGGCGACGTCGACAGCCGGTCCGGTCGCCCGCTTCTGGGCTCACGCGCCGCTACCGCCGCCGCTGGTGCCGCTGCCTTTCTCGGTTTTTTCCAGGCGCTCCAGGACTTTGCTGGTGATGGCAATGCATTCCTTGGTGTCGCCCGAGGCTTGGGCAGCCTTGGCTTTGTCGACGTGCTCGGTGATGGCCTTGTCCAGGCCTTCGGAGGTGGCGCCGGCGGTGGCCATGCTGTCGTCGATCTTTTGCAGGTTGGCGGTGCACAGGTCTTCGGCGGCGAACACCGGCGAAGCCAGCAGGGTGGCGGCCGCGAACAGGGCCGAAAGCGCGGTACCTTTCATGGGAGTCTCCTTCTGGGCCTCTGGAAGGTGGGCCTGTAAGGGTGGACTGCGGGGGATTGGCGGGGGTTCAATCGGGATGCTGGCGGAGTGAAATGAGGATGGCGATGGCACCGGCTTTGCCGGTGTTCGCGGGTGAACCCGCTCCCACATGGAATTGGGTTGGCTCGGGGTATGCGCTGAACCGGTGGGAGCGGGCGTGCCCGCGAAGCAGGCGGCGCGGTGTATGGCACCGGCTTTGCCGGTGTTCGCGGGCATGCCCGCTCCCACAGGGTCAGATGCTACGCGGCCGGGTGACGCGGTCTACCAGGTAGACCAGGCCGTGGTAGTCGATGCCGCTGTGGCTGCTCAGGCCGATCTCGCAGGTGCGGCTGGTGGAGATGCCTTCGCTGCAGTACTGCACCGCCTCCTTCAGGCTGCGCAGCGAGTGGGCGTTGAGCTCGGGGGTGGTGAAGCCTTTGTCACCGGCAAAGCCGCAGCAGTGTATGCCCTCCGGGATCACCACCTGTTTGCTGCAGCGCCGCGCCAGGTCGATCAGCGCCTGGCTTTCGCCAAGGTGCTGGGTGCTGCAGGTCACGTGTACGGCTACCGGCTCGTCCTGGGGCGCGAACTCCAGGCGGTCGACCAGGTGGGTGCGGATGAAGCGCACCGGGTCGTACAAGTCCAGCCGGCTTTCGCCCAGGTCCTGCACCAGGCGCAGGGTGCAGGGGCTGGTGTCGCAGTAGATCGGGTCGAGGCCGCCGCGGCTGGCGTGCAAGAGGGCGTTGATCAGCTCCTGGCGCTTGTGTTCGGCTTGTTCGGGGTAGCCCTTGGAAGCGAACGGCTGGCCGCAGCACAGGCTGTCGGCGTTGTCGGGGAAGACCACCTGGTAACCGGCCTTTTCCAGCAGGGCGCGGGTCTTGTCCAGCAGCGAGCTTTGCTCGCGGTCGGCATAGGCCGGGCCCATCACCCGCGAGACGCAGGCGGCCAGGTACACCACGCGAGGGCGGGCGTCGTTGCTGGCCGGGCCGAAGTCCAGTGGGCGCAGGGGTTGTGGCATCGCCGGGGTCCACTGTGGCAGGCGGCCTTTGCTGGCTTTGTTCAGCGAGGCACTCAGGCGGCCCAGGCGTGGGGCGCCGAGCAGCTTGCGTGCGGTGTTGGCGGCGGTCAGGGTCAGGCGCGCGCCGCCCAAGGCAGTGTGGAAGTGTTCGGCCAGCCAGTCGGCGGTTCTTTCGTGCTCGGCAGCCTGGCTGCGCAGTTTCTTCACCAGTTCGCCGGTGTTGATGCCGACCGGGCAGCGTTGGGCGCACAGGCCGGTGGCGGCGCAGGTGTCGATGCCCTGGTACTGAAAGGCCTGGCGTAGTTCGCGGGTGTCGATGCCGGCGCGCTGCCTGGCCTGGATGTCACGCCACATGACGATGCGCTGGCGCGGGCTCAGGGTCAGGCCTTTGGACGGGCACACCGGTTCGCAGAAGCCGCACTCGATGCACTTGTCGACGATCTCGTCGGCAGCGGGCAGCGGCTTGAGGTTCTTCAGGTGGATATCCGGGTCTTCGCTCAGCACCACGTCGGGGTTGAGGATGCCGTTTGGGTCGAGCAGACGCTTCAGCTTCCACATCAGTTGGTACGCGTCATGGCCCCATTCCAGCTCGACGAACGGTGCCATGTTGCGCCCGGTGCCGTGCTCGGCCTTGAGCGAACCGCCGAACTCCACCGCCACCAGCTGCGCCACATCGTCCATGAAGGCCTGGTAGCGGGCGACTTCCTCGGCGCTGTTGAAGCCCTGGGTGAAGACGAAGTGCAGGTTGCCTTCCAGGGCATGGCCGAAAATGATCGCTTCATCGTAGCGGTGCTTGTCGAACAGCTGGATCAGGCGGTTGACGCCGTCTGCCAGTTGCTCGATGGGGAAGGTGACGTCTTCGATGATGACTGTGGTGCCGGTCTGGCGCACGGCGCCAACAGCAGGGAAGGTGTCCTTGCGGATTTTCCACAGCTGGTTGTACACGGCCGGGTCTTCGCTGAAGTCCACCTGCTGTTCCAGCGGGAAGTCGGCGATCGAGGCCATCACCTGTTGCAGCTGTTCATGCAGCAGGCTCTGGCTGGCGGCGCGGGACTCGATCAGCAGGGCGCAGGCATTATCCGACAGGCCTTTTACCCACAGCGGCATGCCGGGCATGTTCTGCACCGAGCGCAGGCTGCGGCGATCGAGCAGCTCCACGGCCGAGACCGGCTGGCGCTTGAGTACGGTCACCGCGCGGCAGCAGCTTTCCACGCTGGGGAACACCAACAGGGCGCTGGCCTTGTGCGGGTGGTCGGGCACGGTGTCGTAGGTGACGGCACTGATGAAGCCCAGGGTGCCTTCGGACCCGACCAGCAGGTGTTGCAGGATATCCAGCGGCTGGTCGTAGTCCACCAGTGCGTTCAGCGACAGGCCGGTGGTGTTCTTAAGCCGGTATTTGTGCCGGATGCGCTCGGCGAGTGCAGTGTTGGCGCGGGTCTCGCGGCCCAGGCGGGCCAGTGCTTCCAGCAGGTCGGCGTGGCTGGCCTCGAACGCGGCGACGCTGGCGGGGTCTTCGCTGTCCAGGCGCGTGCCGTCGGCCAGCACCAGGCGCAGGCCGGCCAGGGTGTGGTAGGTGTTCTGCGCGGTGCCGCAGCACATGCCGCTGGCGTTGTTGGCAACGATGCCGCCAATCTTGCAGGCGTTGATCGAGGCCGGGTCGGGGCCGATCTTGCGCCCGAAGGGGGCCAGCCAGGCATTGGCCTGGGCGCCGATGACGCCGGGCTGCAGACGGATCTGTTCGCCTTGGCCGCGGATTTCGCGGCCGTTCCAGTTATCGCCCAGCACGATCAGCACCGAGTCGCTGATGGCCTGGCCGGACAGGCTGGTGCCGGCGGCGCGGAAGGTGACCGGCACCCGCTCGCGCTGGGCCAGTTTGATCAGGCCGACCACTTCGTCCTCGGACTCGACGCGCACCACCAGCTTGGGGATCAGCCGGTAGAAGCTGGCGTCGGTGCCGAAGGCCAGGGTGGAGGTGGGGTCGTCGAAACGGCGTTCGGCGGGGATCAGGCGCTCGGCATCACGCAGGAACGCGGCAGGCAGGCTCATGCAGTCTCCTCGCGGGGCCGTGGCGTCTGTGCGCCACATGCCCCGGGTCAATCAGGCGGTCGTTCTTGCGGGCGGTCAGGCGCCCAGTTCGCGTACCAGCGAGTCGCGGGTGATTTCGCTGATCGACTTGGCGCCGGTCAGCACCATCGCTACGCGCATTTCCTTCTCGAACAGCTCCAGCAGGTTCTTCACCCCGGCCTGGCCGTGCACGGCAAGGGCGTAGAGGAAGGCGCGGCCGATCAGTACGGTATCGGCGCCCAGGGCGATCATGCGCACCACGTCGAGGCCGCTGCGGATGCCGGAGTCGGCGAGGATCTTCAGGTCACCTTTGACCGCATCGGCAATTGCCGGCAGGGCGCGGGCGCTGGACAGCACGCCGTCGAGCTGGCGGCCGCCGTGGTTGGACACGACGATGCCGTCGGCACCGAACCTGACCGCATCACGGGCGTCATCGGCATCGAGGATGCCCTTGATGATCATCGGGCCGTCCCAGAATTCGCGGATCCACTCCAGGTCTTTCCAGGAGATCGACGGGTCGAAGTTGTTGGCCAGCCAGCCGATGTAGTCGGCAAGGCCGGTGGGGTTGCCACGGTAGGTGGAAATGTTGCCCAGATCGTGCGGGCGCCCCATCACGCCGACATCCCACGCCCACTCGGGGTGGGTCATGGCTTGCAGCACGCGACGCAGCGGGCCGTTCTTGCCGCTCATGCCAGAGTGGGCGTCGCGGTACCGGGCGCCGGGTGTCGGCATGTCGACGGTGAACACCAGGGTCTTGACCCCGGCGGCCTTGGCCCGCTCCAGAGCGTTGCGCATGAAGCCGCGGTCCTTGAGCACGTACAACTGGAACCACATCGGCCGGTCGATGGCCGGGGCCACTTCTTCGATCGGGCAAACCGACACCGTGGACATGGTGAACGGGATGCCGTGGGCAGCTGCCGCGCGCGCCGCTTGCACTTCGCCGCGGCGGGCGTACATGCCGGTGAGGCCGACCGGGGCCAGGGCCACTGGCATGCTCAGGGTTTCGTCGAACAGTTTGGTCTGAAGGCTGAGTTCGGACATGTTCTTCAGCACGCGCTGACGCAGGGCAATACTGGCCAGGTCCGAGACGTTGTGGCGCAGGGTGTGCTCGGCGTAGGCGCCGCCGTCGGCATAGTGGAACAGGAAGGGAGGCAGCTTGCGTTGGGCCGCGGCGCGATAGTCGGTAGAGGCAGAAATGATCATGGATTCTCGCAGCGTTGCATGTGGGGACTGCCGGGCGCGCGATGGCGCCCGGCCCCTTTCACTTTAGTGATGAACCAGCATGCCGGTCAGCCAGTAGGCCTGGATCAGGGTGATCAGGCCGACGATGGTGGCGAAGAACAGGCTGTGCTTGACGGTGAAGCGGAACAGGTCGGATTCCTTGCCAACCAGGCCGGTGGCGGCGCAGGCCACGGCGATCGACTGCGGCGAAATCATCTTGCCGGTCACGCCGCCGCTGGTGTTGGCTGCTACCAGCAGAGTGTCATTGACCCCGATCTGGTGCGCGGTGGTGGCCTGCAGCGAGCTGAACAGGGCGTTGGACGAAGTGTCGGAACCGGTCAGGAACACGCCCAGCCAGCCGAGGAATGGCGAGAAGAACGGGAACGCGGCACCGGTACCCGCCAGCACCAGCGCCATGGTCGAGGACATGCCGGAGTAATTGGTGACGAAGGCGAAGGCCAGCACCATGCCGATCGACAGGATTGGCCAGCGCAGCTCCCAGAAGGTTTCCTTGAAAGTGGTCAGACCAGTTTTGAAGTTGATCTTCAGCACGGCCATGGAGATCAGCGCCGAGAGGAAGATCGCGGTGCCGGTGGCAGAGATCGGGTCGAGCTTGAACACCGCTGGCATGGCGGTTGGCGCGGCGACGATCGGTGCGGTCTTGATCACCAGTTGGTCGAGGTGCGGGATGGCGAAGTTGAACACGAAGTTGTACATCGCGCCGCCTGGGGCGAACGCTGCCTTGAACGGTTTCAAGGTCCAGATGGTGACCAGCACGGTGAGGATCAGGAACGGTGACCAGGCCTTGAAAATTTCGCCAAAGCTGTAGGGGCTTGGCTGGCTGCCGCTTGGCTGAACCACGGCGGCGCCGACGCTGCCTTTGGCTTCGGCGAACGAACGCTTGGGCTGCCAGACTTTCAGGAACAGGGTCAGGGCGATCAGGCTGGCCAGGGCCGAGGTGATGTCCGGCAGCTCCGGGCCGATGAAGTTCGAGGTGAAGTACTGGGTGACGGCGAAGCTCAGGCCGGCGACCAGGGCGGCAGGCCAGGTTTCTTTCACGCCACGCAGGCCGTCCATCATGAACACCAGCCAGAACGGTACGAACAGCGACAGCAGCGGCAGCTGGCGGCCGGTCATGGCGCCAATGTGGAAGGCGTCGATGCCGGTGACCTGGCCGGCCACGATGATCGGGATACCCAGGGCGCCGAAGGCCACTGGCGCGGTGTTGGCGATCAGGCACAGGCCGGCGGCGTACAGAGGGTTGAAGCCCAGGCCCACCAGCAGCGCGGCAGTGATTGCCACCGGTGCGCCAAAGCCTGCCGCACCTTCCAGGAAGGCACCGAAGCAGAAGCCGATCAGCAGCACTTGCAGGCGCTGGTCATCGGTAATCGACAGCACCGAACTGCGGATCACTTCGAACTGGCCGCTCTTGACCGTGAGTTTGTACAGGAACACCGCGGCTACGATGATCCAGGCAATCGGCCAGAGGCCGTAGAGGAAGCCATAACCCGCAGCGGCGAATGCCATGTCGACAGGCATCTGGAAGGCGAAGATGGCCACCAGGATCGACAATGCGAGAGTTATGCTGCCGGCCACGTGGCCTTTGAGGCGGAACACGGCGAGGGCAAGGAAGAAAAAGACGATGGGAATGACCGCCGCCAGTGCGGACAGGCCAAGACTACCAAGCGGACTATAGATTTGTTGCCAGGTTTGCATATGGGGTGGCCCCTAATTGTTGTTGGTCAGGCACTGGCATTGGATAATTGGTAAGACCAATTTACAATGGCTGGGCGCTAGGTTAAAAGCGTCTTCGTGGGTGTGTCAATTTGTCCCGTGCAAAACTTTGGTCGTGTGCCGATGAGCGGGCGCCTGGTGGGCCGGGAAAATCGTCACCTGGTGGGTGTTTGCGCGATCTGGATCGGCGAGAATAGACGCCCCCTGAAATCTGCCGGGGGTTTGTGGAGAGCATGTGATGGTTTTTGATCAGGTCCGCCAACGGCGCCTGTCCGACGACATTGTCGATCGGTTGGAAGGGATGATTCTGGAAGGCACGCTGACTTCGGGGCAGCGGCTGCCGGCCGAGCGTGTCCTTGCCGAGCAGTTCGGCGTTTCCCGCCCGTCACTGCGTGAGGCGATCCAGAAGCTGGTGGCCAAGGGGCTGCTGGTCAGCCGCCAGGGTGGGGGCAATTTTGTCGCCGAGTCTCTGGGGTCCACTTTCAGCGACCCATTGCTGCAGCTGCTCGAGCACAGTGCCGAGGCGCAGCGTGACCTGCTCGAATTCCGCCATACCCTGGAGGCGTCCTGCGCCTACTACGCGGCCCAGCGCGCGACCCAGCCGGACCGGGCGCGGCTGAAGGCGGCGTTCGATGCGCTGCAGGACTGCTATGCGAGGGCTGATGAGGTGACTCGCGCAGAGGAGGGCGCTGCCGATGCGCGCTTCCATCTTGCGATTGCCGAAGCCAGCCATAACGCCGTGCTGCTGCACACCATTCGGGGCTTGTTCGACCTGCTCAAGCGCAATGTAGTGACCAACATCGGTGGCATGTACCAGCAACGCACCGAGACCCGGGACATGCTGATCAGCCAGCACCGGGAGCTGTACCTGGCGATAGTCGAGGGCAGGGCGGAGGATGCGCGGGAGGTGTCCAGCCGGCACATTCTGTATGTGCAGGAGGTGCTGGAAGAGGCGCATGAAGAAGCGCAGCGAGTGGCGCGGGCGGAGCGGCGTAGCGGGCGTTGAGATTTGTACTGGCAGTGCTGGCCTCTTCGCGGGTAAACCCGCACCCACAGAGACTGCACCGAATCTGAACTCAGTGTTAATCCAGTGGGAGCGGGTTTACCCGCGAAGAGGCCAGAACAGGCTAAAGAAGAGGTATTACTCTTCCTTGCCCTTGTTCCGCACTGCCCGCTGCAGCTCGCGGTTGGAATCGCGCTCGCGCATGGTGTCGCGCTTGTCGAATTCCTTCTTGCCCTTGCCCAGTGCGATTTCGCACTTGATCAGGTGCTTGCTCCAGTACAGCGCCAGGGCCACGCAGGTGTAGCCCTTTTGCGCCACGGCCGCTTCCAGTCGCTCGAGCTCGCGCTTGTTCAGCAGCAGCTTGCGAGTACGGATGGGGTCGGCGATGACGTGGGTGCTGGCCGTGGTCAGCGGGGTGATGTGGCTGCCGAACAGCCAGGCTTCACCGTCCTTCAGCAGCACGTAGCTGTCAGTCAGGTGCGCCTTGCCGGCTCGCAGGCTTTTTACTTCCCAGCCGGACAGGACCAGCCCGGCCTCGAACTTGTGTTCGATGAAGTAATCGTGTCGCGCCTTCTTGTTTTGCGCGATGGTCCCGGTCGGATGTTTCTTTTGTTTAGCCATAGGGGCGGCATTATAGGCAGTCGCCGCGTCGTCGGCTATGGGATTTCGGTGTGCTTGAGCCACTGCAATGAATACCGGACAATACAGCCCCTGTCTTTGCGGCAGAACCTGTTTTCGGCGCGCTGCGAAGCGCCGCCACCCAGCCTTGGAAGTGACGCCTGGATGACTACCCATATTCAACGCTCCGCCCTGCTGCCATACCCTGCCCAGGCGCTTTACGATCTGGTCAACGATGTGGCCAGCTATCCGCAGTTCCTGCCTTGGTGCTCGGCCTCGACGGTGATCGAAGCCAGCGACACGCACATGCGCGCCAAGCTCGAAGTGGCCAAGGGCGGCATGAGCCAGCACTTCGTCACCCGCAATGTACTGGTGCCGGGGCAGTCCATCGAGATGAACCTGGAAGAAGGGCCGTTCACCCAGCTGCATGGCCTGTGGGTGTTCAAGCCGTTGGGTGACAAGGCCTGCAAGATCAGCCTGGATCTGTCGTTCGATTATGCCGGCCCGCTGGTGCGCGCGACCCTGGGTCCGCTGTTCAACCAGGCGGCCAATACGCTGGTGGATGCGTTTTGCCAGCGTGCCAAGCAGTTGAATGCCTGACTGAAAAAGCGGCAACAAAAAGCCCGGACCAGGTCCGGGCTTTTTTGTTTCTGCTCGCCGCTTATTGAGGCGAGGTTTCCAACGGAGCTGGAGTCGGGACCGGGGTGGTCTCGATGGTGTCGATCTCGCGCTGGATGGATTCTTCCACCGAGCCTGGCTTGGCCGGTTTTTCTTCAGGCTGCACGGTTGGCTGCTCTGCCTGGTTGGCCGGGCTGACCGTGGTGTCACTGCTGCCGCCAAGGATTTCCTGGTCGCGGCTGACGCCTGGCATGAAGTCGCCAGAAAGGCTGACCAGCTGATCGCTTTCGTTGAAGAACACACTCATGCGTTCTTGCTGGCGTTTGCCGCCGCCTGGCTGCAGGCTGTACAGGTAATCCCAACGGTTGGTGTTGAAGGTGTCCTGGATCAGCGGGTTACCCATGATAAACCTTACTTGCCGGCGGGTCATTCCGGGGCGCAATTGGTCTATCATGTCTTGCGTAACGACATTGCCCTGCTGGATGTCGATTTTGTAAACCCCGGGAAACGAGCAACCGGCGAGTGCGAGCAGTCCCACTAGGGTGAGGCTGGTTAGCAAGAGCTTGGTGTTTTGCATCGGTGGGCGACTTCCACTATCTTGGCTGGACAACGTAAACCCCGATCATACCCGTATTAAGAGAAGCTGCGAAGCAGCATCGGCGAGAAAGCTGACCATGGTTGAAAATAGCGAATTGCGCAAAGCCGGTCTCAAGGTGACCCTGCCTCGAGTCAAGATCCTTCAGATGCTCGACTCCACCGAGCAGCGTCACATGAGCGCCGAGGATGTCTACAAGGCGCTGATGGAGGCTGGCGAGGACGTGGGCCTGGCCACCGTCTACCGCGTACTGACCCAGTTCGAAGCGGCGGGTCTGGTGGTTCGCCACAACTTCGACGGCGGTCATGCGGTGTTCGAACTGGCCGATGGCGGTCACCACGACCATATGGTCAACGTGGATACCAGTGAAGTCATCGAGTTCATGGATGCCGAGATCGAGAAACGCCAGCGCGAAATCGTGGCCGAGCATGGCTACGAGCTGGTAGACCACAATCTGGTCCTGTACGTGCGTAAAAAGAAGTAACGATTTCTTATCGTTATGAATGGCAAAGGCGACCTTCGGGTCGCTTTTGTGCTTTCTGAGGCTGAGAGCTGGGTCGTTTGTGCCGGCCGCATAGCGGG
>NZ_JBNRIJ010000004.1:180656-218346 GCF_053557675.1 Pseudomonas sp. XP1
GTCAGGTCTATGCCGCCCAGCATCCGCGCCACTTCCTCGACCCGCTCGCGTTTGCCCAGGTTGGCCACGGCGGTATGGGTGGTGTCGCTGTTGCGCACCTTGTGCACGAACAGGTGGTGATGCCCTTGTGCCGCCACCTGCGGCAGGTGAGTAACGGTTAGCACCTGGCCGCGTTCGCCCAGGCGGCGCAGCAGTTGGCCGACGATTTCGGCAGTAGGCCCGCCGATACCGACGTCGACTTCGTCGAACACCAGGGTGGGAATGCGCGAGGTCTGCGCGGTAATCACCTGAATGGCGAGGCTGATGCGGGACAGTTCGCCACCTGAAGCCACCTTGGCCAGGCCTTTGAGCGGTTGGCCGGGGTTGGCGCTGACGAGTAGTTCGATCTGCTCCAGGCCATGAGGCGAAAGGTCTGCTCCCTCATTGGGTGTAAGTGCGATGCAGAAGCGCCCGCCGGGCATGCCCAGGCGCTGGATTTCCTGCTCGACGGCCACTGCCAGCTGCTGGGCGGCCTGCTGGCGCAGTGCACTGAGCTCGCGAGCCTTCTCTTTATAATGCTGGGCGAAAGCGGCCAGCTCTTCACCCAGCCGCTCGATCGACTCGTCACTGGCGTTCAGGCCTTCCAGCTCTTCCATCAACTGCTGTTGCAGGTGGGGTAGTTCGGTGGGGTGCACGCGGTGTTTACGCGCCAGCGTATAGATAGTGTCGAGGCGTTCTTCCAGTGCCTGCAGGCGCATGGGGTCGGCGTCGAAGTTGTCGAGGAAGCGGTTGAGCTCGCCCACGGCCTCCTCGACCTGGATCTGCGCGCTGGCGATCAGGTTGGCCGCTTCGCTCAGTGCCTTCGGCGAGTTGGTAGCGGCACCCAGGCGGTTGAGGCTGGAGGTGAGGGCGCTGAGCACATTGCCCGAATCGCTTTCACTGCACTGGTCGATGACCTGTCGGCAAATGCCGAACAGGGCTTCGGCGCTGGTCAGGTTCTTGTGTTCCTGCTCCAGCTGCTCCAGCTCGTGTTCGCCCAGGCCGAGGTTGTCCAGTTCTTCCAGTTGGTAGCTCAACAGCTGATGGCGGGCGCGCTGCTCATCGCCGGAGTTGGACAGGCGCTCCAGCTCCAGACGGGTCTGGTTCCAGCGCTTGGCCGCCAGCTGTACCTGGCGGGCCAGGTCGACGGCACCGGCGTACTCGTCGAGCAGGCGCCGGTGCGTGTCGGTCTTCAGTAGCGACTGGTGCTCGTGCTGGCTGTGGATATCGATCAGTAGCTCGCCCAGTGCCTTGAGATCGCCGAGTGGGCAGGGCGTGCCATTGATGTAGCCGCGGCTGCGGCCTTCGGCGGTGATCACCCGGCGCAGGATGCACAGGCCGTCGTTGTCCAGGTCGCGCTCGGCCAGCCAGGCATGTGCCTCGGGGATGTCCACCAGGTCGAAGGTGGCGAGTATGTCTGCCTTGTCCGTGCCGGGGCGAACCACGCCGCTGTCAGCCCGGTCGCCCAGCGCCAGGCCGAGGGCGTCGAGCATGATCGACTTGCCGGCACCGGTCTCGCCGGTGATGACGGACATGCCGCGGGCGATTTCGAGATCGAGGTGCTCGACGATGGCGTAGTTGTGAATGGACAGGTGCACCAGCATGGGGCGGCTCCCGAAAGGTCAGGTCTGTTTATTTATACAGTACTTTTTTCAGGCCTGCCAATGCCCCTTGGCAGATTCTGTTGCAGCCGGGAAAACCACCTTGCCCCTTGAAGCTGGTTTTTCCGGCCCCATATAGCCGTCATCCAAGGCGAGCCTGGCTCGCAGTCCACAAAATTGCGCAGGAGAGACCCCATGGCTGACGAACAGCTGAACGAGAAAGACCTAAACGTCGAAGAGACCGGTGCAGGTAATGCTGCCGACGCCCGCGTCCTGGAACTCGAGGAGCAGCTGGCCGCCGCCAAGGACCAGGCGCTGCGCGCCGTTGCCGACGTGCAGAACGCTCGCCGTCGTGCCGAACAGGATGTCGAGAAAGCCCACAAGTTTGCCCTCGAGAAGTTCTCGGGCGACCTGCTGCCTGTGATCGACAGCCTGGAGCTGGCCCTGGCGCACTCCAGTGCCGACGACGAGCACGTCAAGCAGATCCGTGAAGGTGTCGAGCTGACCCTGAAGATGTTCCAGGACACCCTCAAGCGTTACAACCTTGAAGCGGTCGACCCTCACGGCCAGCCGTTCAATCCAGAGCATCACCAGGCCATGGCCATGCAGGAAAACGCCGAAGTCGAGCCGAACAGCGTGCTGAACGTGTTCCAGAAGGGCTATCTGCTCAACGGCCGCCTGCTGCGCCCTGCCATGGTGGTGGTCAGCAAGGCGCCGAGCGCCGCGCAGCCCTCGATCGATGAAAAGGCTTGAAATCCTTCCGGGCATCCCCATCTAGGTGTCAAGCCTTCAAGTATTACCGCAGTTGGCCAAAGTAGTCGCTGCTACCAAATTCAAGTTTCGGGAGAGTTAACATGGGTAAAATCATCGGTATCGACCTGGGGACCACCAACTCGTGCGTCTCTGTTCTGGAAAACGGTAACGTCAAGGTCATCGAAAACGCCGAAGGTGCGCGTACCACCCCTTCGATCGTGGCCTACGCCAATGATGGCGAAATCCTGGTGGGTCAGTCGGCCAAGCGTCAGGCGGTCACCAACCCGCACAACACTCTGTTCGCAGTGAAGCGCCTGATTGGCCGCCGCTTCGAAGAAGATGTGGTACAGAAAGACATCAAGCTGGTGCCTTACAAGATCGTCAAGGCCAGCAATGGCGACGCCTGGGTTCAGGCCAGCGGCAAGGACATGGCTCCGCCGCAGATCAGCGCCGAAGTCCTGAAGAAAATGAAGAAAACCGCCGAAGACTACCTCGGCGAGGCCGTTACCGAAGCGGTCATCACCGTTCCGGCCTACTTCAACGACAGCCAGCGTCAGGCCACCAAGGATGCCGGTCGCATCGCTGGCCTGGACGTAAAGCGCATCATCAACGAGCCGACTGCCGCTGCACTGGCTTACGGCATGGACAAGGCCAAGGGCGACCACACCGTCATCGTTTATGACCTGGGTGGCGGTACCTTCGACGTTTCGGTCATCGAAATCGCCGAAGTCGACGGTGAGCACCAGTTCGAAGTACTGGCTACCAACGGCGACACCTTCCTTGGTGGCGAAGACTTCGACATGCGCCTGATCGACTACCTCGTGGACGAGTTCAAGAAAGAGTCCGGCATGGACCTGAAGAACGATCCCCTGGCACTGCAGCGTCTGAAAGAAGCCGCTGAAAAGGCCAAGATCGAACTGTCCTCCGCTCAGTCGACCGACGTAAACCTGCCGTACATCACTGCAGACGCTACCGGTCCGAAGCACCTGAACGTGAAGATTTCCCGCGCCAAGCTGGAATCGCTGGTCGAAGACCTGGTTACCCGTACCATCGAGCCTTGCCGCATCGCTCTGAAAGACGCCGGCATCGACGCCAGCAAGATCGACGACGTGATCCTGGTCGGTGGCCAGACCCGTATGCCGCTGGTACAGAAAGCCGTTGCCGATTTCTTCGGCAAGGAAGCGCGCAAGGACGTCAACCCGGACGAAGCCGTGGCAATGGGTGCTGCCATCCAGGGCGCCGTGCTGGCCGGTGACGTGAAAGACGTGCTGCTGCTGGACGTCAGCCCGCTGACCCTGGGTATCGAAACCATGGGTGGCGTGATGACTTCGCTGATCGAGAAGAACACCACCATTCCGACCAAGAAGTCGCAGGTGTTCTCGACTGCCGATGACAACCAGAGCGCGGTGACCATTCACGTGCTGCAAGGTGAGCGCAAGCAGGCTGCCCAGAACAAGTCGCTGGGCAAGTTCGACCTGGCTGACATTCCGCCGGCTCCACGTGGCGTGCCACAGATCGAAGTAACCTTCGACATCGACGCCAACGGCATCCTGCACGTCAGCGCCAAAGACAAGGCCACCGGCAAGTCGCAGTCGATCGTGATCAAGGCCAACTCCGGCCTGTCGGACGAAGAAATCGAGCGCATGGTGCGTGACGCCGAGGCCAATGCCGAGGAAGACCGCAAGTTCGAAGAGTTGGCCGCTGCCCGTAACCAGGGTGACGCGCTGGTTCACTCGACCCGCAAGATGGTCGCTGACGCTGGTGACAAGGTTACCGCCGAAGAGAAAGCCGCCATCGAGGCTGCCGTTGTTGCCCTGGAAGCCGCTGTCAAAGGCGACGACAAGGCTGCCATCGACGCCAAGGTCGAAGAGCTGTCCAAGGTTTCGGCACCGGTTGCCCAGAAGATGTACGCCGAGCAGTCGGCCGAACAGCCTCAGGGTGGCGCGCATCAAGCCGAGCCGGAAGCCAAGCACGATGACGTGGTTGACGCTGAGTTCGAAGAAGTGAAAGACAACAACAAGCAGTAATCCCTGCAAGTTGTCGGCCGGTTCACCGCCGTTTGGCGGTGAGCTGGTAGGATGTCGCCGCGCGGGGGCTTGCTCCCGCGTTGGCGTATCTGGAATTCGAGAATTTTTACAGCATCTGTCAGTGGCCCTGGTGGGCATAAGGCAGGTGCTGATGGCGCGGCGCAGATGCCAGACGCCCAACAAGGTGCAAATGACCTATGTCCAAGCGTGATTATTATGAGGTACTGGGTGTCGAGCGCGGCGCCAGCGAAGCTGACCTCAAGAAGGCTTATCGCCGCCTGGCGATGAAGTACCACCCGGACCGCAACCCAGGCGACAAAGAGTCGGAAGACAAGTTCAAGGAGGCCAACGAGGCCTACGAAGTGCTGTCTGACGCCAGCAAGCGTGCGGCTTTCGACCAATACGGCCATGCAGGTGTGGACCCGAGCATGGGTGGCGGTGGCGCAGGTTTCGGTGGTGCCAACTTCTCCGACATCTTCGGCGATGTGTTCAGCGACTTCTTCGGTGGTGGGCGTGGCGGCTCGCGTGGCGGCGCCCAGCGCGGCAGCGACCTGCGCTACACACTGGAACTTAACCTGGAAGAGGCGGTGCGTGGCACCACGGTCAGCATCCGCGTGCCCACCCTGGTCAACTGCCAGCCGTGCGACGGCTCCGGTGCCAAGAAGGGCTCCACCCCGTCCACCTGCCCGACTTGTGGCGGTATCGGCCAGGTGCGCATGCAGCAGGGCTTCTTCTCGGTACAGCAGACCTGCCCGCGCTGCCATGGCCAGGGCAAGATCATTACCGATCCCTGCACCTCGTGCCACGGCGAAGGCCGTGTCGAGGAATACAAGACGCTGTCGGTCAAGGTACCGGCAGGTGTCGATACCGGCGACCGCATCCGCCTGTCGGGCGAGGGCGAGGCTGGTACCCATGGTGGCCCGACTGGCGACCTGTATGTGGTGATCAACGTGCGTGAGCACGAGATCTTCCAGCGTGACGGCAAGCACCTGTACTGCGAAGTACCGATCAGCTACACCGATGCCGCCCTGGGTGGCGAGCTGGAAGTGCCGACCTTGGATGGTCGGGTGAAGCTGAAGATCCCGGAAGGCACCCAGACCGGCAAGCAGTTCCGTCTGCGCGGCAAGGGGGTTGCCCCGGTGCGCGGTGGTGGTGCGGGTGACCTGCTGTGCCGCGTTGCGGTGGAAACTCCGGTCAACCTCAGTCGCCGCCAGCGCGAATTGCTCGAAGAGCTGCGTGATTCGCTGGAAGGTGATAGCTCCCACTCGCCCAAGGCCAGTGGCTGGTTCGATGGCGTGAAGCGCTTCTTCGGCGATCTCTGACAAGGAAATGGCTATGCGACGTATTGCAGTGATGGGCGCGGCAGGGCGGATGGGCAAGACCCTCGTCGAAGCCGTGCAGCAGCAGGCACCCCAAGCAGGCCTGACGGCGGCGATTGACCGCCCGGACAGCTCGCTGGTGGGTGCTGATGCTGGTGAGCTGGCGGCCCTGGGCCGTATTGGTGTGCCGATTTCCGACGACCTGGGCAAGGTGGTCGATGAGTTTGACGTGCTGATCGACTTCACCCACCCTTCGGTAACCCTGAAGAACCTGGCGTTCTGCCGCAAGGCGGGCAAGGCCATGGTCATCGGTACTACGGGCTTCACTCCGGAAGAGAAGCAGCAGTTGGCCGAAGCCGGCAAGGAAATCCCGATCGTCTTCGCCGCCAACTTCAGTGTCGGTGTCAACCTGTGCCTGAAGCTGCTGGATACCGCAGCGCGCGTGCTGGGTGACGATGTGGATATCGAAATCCTCGAAGCGCACCACCGGCACAAGGTCGATGCGCCGTCGGGCACCGCGCTGCGCATGGGGGAAGTGGTTGCCCAGGCACTGGGTCGCAACCTGCAGGAAGTGGCCGTGTATGGACGTGAAGGGCAGACCGGCGCACGTGAGCGTCAGACCATTGGCTTCGCCACCGTACGTGCCGGTGATGTGGTGGGTGACCATACCGTGCTGTTCGCCGCCGAAGGCGAGCGCGTCGAGATTACCCACAAGGCTTCCAGTCGCATGACCTTCGCCAAGGGTGCCGTGCGAGCGGCGCTGTGGCTGGACGGGCGTGAGCCTGGCCTGTACGACATGCAGGATGTGCTCGAGCTGCGTTAAGCAGTTGGAGTGGTGTTGGCTTCTTCGCGGGCTTGCCAGCTCCCACTGGGATAGCGCCATGCCTGAGGGCAGCGCTGTACCTGTGGGAGCGGGTTTACCCGCGAAGAAAGCCGGCGCCGATGTCAGCCTGTCGCATTGATGTGTTTTAGAGGCACATCCGCGGTAGACCGAAAACGCACTTTTCTGTAAGCTACAGCTTTAGTGTGTCCACTAAAAGCGCGCAGCGAATTGAATTCAGCACATGAAAGCGGGGTGACGTGTCCATACGTCACTCCGCTTTTTTGCAACCTGCGATCGCCCTTTCATGCTTGATTTACGGGAGGTCTTCTTGACAAAGCCAGCCATACTCGCCCTTGCCGACGGCAGTATTTTCCGCGGTGAAGCTATCGGTGCCGACGGTCAGACCGTTGGTGAGGTGGTATTCAACACCGCTATGACCGGCTACCAGGAAATCCTTACAGACCCTTCCTATGCGCAGCAAATCGTTACCCTGACCTACCCGCACATCGGCAACACCGGTACTACTCCGGAAGACGCCGAGTCGAACCGCGTCTGGTCCGCTGGCCTGGTCATTCGTGACCTGCCGCTGCTGGCCAGCAACTGGCGTAACACCCAGTCGCTGCCTGAGTACCTCAAGGCCAACAACGTCGTCGCCATCGCCGGCATCGACACCCGTCGCCTGACCCGAATCCTGCGTGAAAAGGGCGCTCAGAACGGTTGCATCCTCGCCGGTGACAATATCAGCGAAGAAGCCGCCATCGCCGCCGCCCGCGCCTTCCCGGGCCTGAAGGGCATGGACCTGGCCAAGGTCGTTTCCACCAAGGAACGCTACGAGTGGCGCTCCAGCGTGTGGGAACTGAAGACCGACAGTCACCCGACCATCGAAGCCGCTGACCTGCCGTACCACGTCGTCGCCTTCGACTACGGCGTCAAGCTGAACATCCTGCGCATGCTGGTTGCCCGTGGCTGCCGCGTGACCGTGGTGCCGGCCCAGACCCCGGCCAGCGAAGTGCTGGCACTCAACCCGGATGGCGTGTTCCTGTCCAACGGCCCTGGTGACCCCGAGCCGTGCGACTACGCTATCCAGGCGATCAAGGACATCCTCGAGACCGAGATCCCGGTATTCGGCATCTGCCTGGGCCACCAGCTGCTGGCCCTGGCCTCTGGCGCCAAGACCGTGAAAATGGGCCACGGCCACCACGGTGCCAACCACCCGGTCCAGGACCTGGACACTGGTGTGGTCATGATCACCAGCCAGAACCACGGCTTTGCCGTTGACGAAGCCACCCTGCCGGGCAACGTCCGCGCCATCCACAAGTCGCTGTTCGACGGCACCCTGCAGGGTATCGAGCGTACCGACAAGAGCGCGTTCAGCTTCCAGGGCCACCCTGAAGCGAGCCCAGGCCCGACCGACGTCGCGCCACTGTTCGATCGTTTCATCGATGCCATGGCCAAGCGCCGCTGAGCATCCTGCTTCAAGGCCCCGGGCCGGCTTGCGCCGCGCCCGGAAGCGCCTGACCCAGATTGTTCAAGGCGGCTTGCCGACTGACCCCGGATTTGAGTGACAACCATGCCAAAACGTACAGACATCAAAAGCATCCTGATTCTCGGCGCTGGCCCGATCGTGATCGGCCAGGCCTGCGAATTCGACTACTCCGGCGCCCAGGCCTGTAAAGCCCTGCGCGAGGAAGGTTTCCGCGTCATCCTGGTGAACTCCAACCCGGCCACCATCATGACCGACCCGGCCATGGCCGACGCCACCTACATCGAGCCGATCAAATGGCAGTCGGTGGCCAAGATCATCGAGAAAGAGCGCCCGGACGCACTGCTGCCGACCATGGGTGGCCAGACTGCACTGAACTGCGCCCTGGACCTGGAGCGCCACGGCGTTCTGGAAAAGTTCGGCGTGGAAATGATCGGTGCCAACGCCGACACCATCGACAAGGCTGAAGACCGCTCGCGCTTCGACAAGGCAATGAAGGACATCGGCCTGGAGTGCCCGCGCTCCGGTATCGCCCACAGCATGGAAGAAGCCAACGCCGTCCTCGAGCGCCTGGGCTTCCCGTGCATCATCCGTCCGTCGTTCACCATGGGCGGCACCGGTGGTGGTATCGCCTACAACCGTGAAGAGTTCGAAGAAATCTGCGCCCGGGGCCTGGACCTGTCGCCGACCAAGGAACTGCTGATCGACGAATCGCTGATCGGCTGGAAGGAATACGAGATGGAGGTGGTCCGCGACAAGAAGGACAACTGCATCATCGTCTGTTCGATCGAGAACTTCGACCCGATGGGCGTGCACACCGGTGACTCGATCACCGTTGCCCCGGCACAGACCCTGACCGACAAGGAATACCAGATCATGCGCAACGCCTCGCTGGCGGTGCTGCGTGAAATCGGTGTAGAAACCGGCGGTTCCAACGTGCAGTTCGGTATCTGCCCGAACACTGGCCGCATGGTCGTGATCGAGATGAACCCGCGCGTTTCGCGTTCCTCGGCGCTGGCCTCCAAGGCCACCGGTTTCCCGATCGCCAAGATCGCTGCCAAGCTGGCTGTCGGCTACACCCTCGACGAACTGCAGAACGACATCACCGGCGGCCGCACCCCGGCGTCCTTCGAACCGTCGATCGACTATGTCGTCACCAAGCTGCCGCGTTTCGCCTTCGAAAAATTCCCGAAAGCCGACGCCCGCCTGACCACCCAGATGAAATCCGTGGGTGAAGTCATGGCCATCGGCCGTACCTTCCAGGAGTCCCTGCAGAAAGCCCTTCGCGGCCTGGAAGTCGGCGCCTGCGGCCTCGACCCGAAAGTCGACCTGGCCAACCCTGAAGCCAGCAGCATTCTCAAGCGCGAGCTGACCGTGCCGGGCGCCGAGCGTATCTGGTACGTGGCCGACGCCATGCGTGCCGGCATGACCTGCGAGCAGATCTTCGACCTGACCGGCATCGACATGTGGTTCCTGGTGCAGATGGAAGACCTGATCAAGGAAGAAGAAAAGGTCAAGACCCTGGCCCTGTCGTCGATCGACAAGGACTACATGCTGCGCCTCAAGCGCAAGGGCTTCTCCGACCAGCGTCTGGCCAAGCTGCTGGGTATCACCGACAAGAACCTGCGCCGTCACCGCCACAAGCTGGAAGTGTTCCCGGTGTACAAGCGCGTCGACACCTGCGCTGCCGAGTTCGCCACCGACACCGCCTACCTGTACTCCACCTACGAGGAAGAGTGCGAGGCCAACCCGTCGACCCGCGACAAGATCATGATCCTGGGTGGCGGCCCTAACCGTATCGGTCAGGGTATCGAGTTCGACTACTGCTGCGTACACGCCGCACTGGCGCTGCGTGAAGACGGTTACGAGACCATCATGGTCAACTGCAACCCGGAAACCGTTTCCACCGACTACGACACCTCCGACCGCCTGTACTTCGAGCCGCTGACCTTGGAAGACGTGCTGGAAGTGTGCCGCGTCGAGAAGCCGAAAGGCGTGATCGTCCACTACGGCGGCCAGACCCCGCTGAAACTGGCGCGCGCCCTGGAAGAAGCCGGCGTACCGATCATCGGTACCAGCCCGGACGCCATCGACCGCGCCGAAGACCGCGAGCGTTTCCAGCAGATGGTTCAGCGACTGAGCCTGCTGCAGCCGCCAAACGCCACCGTGCGTAGCGAAGAAGAAGCCATCAGCGCTGCTGGCGGCATCGGCTACCCGCTGGTAGTGCGCCCGTCCTACGTACTGGGCGGCCGTGCCATGGAAATCGTCTACGAGCTGGACGAGCTCAAGCGCTACCTGCGTGAAGCCGTGCAGGTGTCCAACGACAGCCCGGTACTGCTCGACCACTTCCTCAACTGCGCCATCGAGATGGATGTGGATGCGGTATGCGACGGCACCGACGTGGTGATCGGCGCGATCATGCAGCACATCGAGCAGGCCGGTGTTCACTCCGGTGATTCGGCGTGCTCGCTGCCACCTTACTCGCTGAGCAAGGAAGTGCAGGATGAAGTTCGCGTACAGGTCAAGAAAATGGCCCTGGAGCTGGGCGTGGTCGGCCTGATGAACGTGCAGCTGGCCCTGCAGGGCGACAAGATCTACGTGATCGAAGTCAACCCGCGCGCTTCGCGTACCGTGCCGTTCGTCTCCAAGTGCATCGGCACCTCCCTGGCGATGATCGCGGCTCGCGTTATGGCCGGCAAAACCCTCAAAGAGCTGGGCTTCACCCAGGAAATCATCCCGAACTTCTACAGCGTCAAGGAAGCCGTCTTCCCGTTTGCCAAGTTCCCAGGGGTTGACCCGATCCTCGGCCCTGAGATGAAATCGACCGGTGAAGTCATGGGTGTTGGTGACAGCTTCGGTGAAGCCTTTGCCAAGGCCCAGATGGGTGCCAGCGAAGTGCTGCCGACCGGCGGTACCGCCTTCATCAGCGTGCGTGACGACGACAAGCCGCAAGTGGCTGGCGTTGCTCGCGACCTGATCGCCCTGGGCTTCGAAGTGGTTGCAACTGCCGGCACTGCCAAGGTTATCGAAGCGGCTGGCTTGAAAGTGCGCCGTGTGAACAAGGTGACCGAAGGTCGCCCGCACGTGGTCGACATGATCAAGAACGACGAAGTGTCGCTGATCATCAACACCACCGAAGGCCGCCAGTCGATCGCCGATTCCTACTCGATTCGTCGCAATGCACTGCAGCACAAGATTTACTGCACTACTACCATTGCGGCCGGTGAAGCCATCTGCGAGGCGCTGAAATTTGGTCCGGAAAAGACCGTTCGCCGCCTGCAGGATCTGCATGCAGGACTGAAAGCATGAGCATTACCAAGTACCCGATGACTGTTCAGGGCGCTCGCGCCCTGGAAGAGGAACTGCTCTTCCTGAGCAAGACCGAGCGCCCGCGCTTGAGCCAGGCCATTGGTGAAGCGCGCGAACTGGGCGACCTGAAGGAAAATGCCGAGTACCACGCCGCTCGTGAAGAGCAGGGCATGGTCGAGGCGCGTATCCGCGATATCGAAGGTCGCTTGCAGAACTCGGTGGTGATCGATGTGACCACCATTGCTCACACCGGCAAGGTGATTTTTGGCACCACTGTGGTGCTGGCCAACACCGAAACCGATGATGAAGTGACCTACCAGATCGTTGGCGAAGATGAAGCCGATGTGAAGAAAGGCAAGCTTTCGAACAGCGCCCCGATTGCCCGCGCCATCATTGGCAAAGAAGAAGGGGATACCGTTGTCGTCAAGACGCCTAACGGTACGGTCGAGTACGAGATTGTCGAAGTCAAGCACATCTGACCGGCGCCTGCGGGCGCCATCCCTCGAGGGAATCCTCTGGCAGCTGGCCCAGGTTTTCTGGGTTGGTGGCCTGTGGGTGTTTCACGTGGGGCTGGTGCCCGCGCTCAAGGTCAGTGGCCTGGCGCCGCTGCTGGTGCAGGATATCGCCGGGCAGATCGACCGCTGGTTGATCGGTGTGGCGCTGCTTGGCTTGTTGACCCAGCTGGCGGTGCTGGCAAGGGTGGACGGTCTGTCGGCCTGGTGGCAGCAGTTCCGTGGCCAGATGCTGTTGCTCGGCTTCGGTGCCTGTGTGGGGTATTACACCTTGCGCTACGGTATTTCCGTTGGCGAGCGCTGGCAGCTGCTCTGTTTCCTGGTGCTGGGCTTTTCCGGCATCGTGCTGGTGGCCCAGCCGGTTCCGGTCAAGGTGCGCCGCTAAGCGGCTCGAGATCGCTGGGTCGCTTCGCGGCCCATCGCCGGCAAGCCGGCGATGGGCTGCGCAGCAGCCCCTTTGCCGTTACTTGTAACGGTGGATATTGGACAGCTGCTTGTTCGGCTGTGGGTTCTTGCGGTAGATCAGGGCTTTCTTGCCGATGGTCTGCACCAGCTCGGCACGGCCGGCCTTGCACAGCTCGGCAATGGTCTCGGCACGCTCTTCGCGGTCTTCCGAGCGAATTTCGACCTTGATCAGCTCATGGTCGACCAAGGCGCGCTCCAGTTCGGCGATGACACCTTCATTCAAACCATTGCCAGCAACGATCAGGACCGGCTTCAGGTCATGACCAATGGACTTGTATTGCTTCTTCTGCTCGTTATTGAGCGGCATAATCTGACCCTTTCCGTCTGATTCTGTAAAATTGACCGGCATTTTACCCGAGGGCCACCGGCTCCGCCCAGTCAATCACGACGCATATCATCGAGGTGCCCCGTGGTACAACGTTCCAAAAGCAGCGCAAACTGGCTGCGAGAGCATTTCAACGATCCTTTTGTGAAACAGGCACAAAAGGATGGCTACCGCTCGCGTGCGAGCTACAAACTGCTGGAGATCCAGGAAAAGGACCGGCTGATCCGCCCAGGCATGAGCGTGATCGACCTCGGCGCGGCTCCTGGTGGGTGGTCGCAAGTGACCAGTCGTCTGATTGGTGGCCAGGGTCGCCTGATTGCGTCCGACATCCTGGAGATGGACTCGATCCCCGATGTGACCTTCATCCAAGGTGATTTCACCGATGATGAAGTGTTGCAGCGCATTCTCGAGGCTGTCGGCGATTCGCACGTAGACCTTGTGATTTCCGACATGGCCCCCAATATGAGTGGTACGCCTGCGGTTGACATGCCGCGTGCCATGTTCCTTTGCGAGCTGGCCCTCGATCTGGCAACCCGCGTGCTAAAGCCCGGCGGCGACTTCCTGATCAAGATTTTCCAGGGCGAAGGTTTTGACGTGTACCTCAAGGACGTGCGCAGCAAGTTCGACAAGGTGCAGATGCGCAAGCCGTCGTCGTCGCGTGACCGTTCCCGCGAACAGTACCTGCTGGGCAGGGGCTTCAAGGGGGCATGAAAGGCGTGAAGCGTGGTGGCCGATAGTTATTTCCAATCGGCCGCTGCGTCAGGATCGTCCGAACTTCGTGTAGTCTAGCTTTCACAAAGGGTTACAGACGGTGCCTGCGGCTGCGTAGGTAATGTAGTAAGTTAGGGCGATGAATATCATGCGAGGAACGGCTGCGTCGTGCGCCGGCCTCAGAGGGTAGCGAATTGAACGACATGGCAAAGAATCTGATCCTGTGGTTGATCATCGCAGCTGTCCTGGTGACAGTGATGAACAACTTCTCCAGCCCTAACGAGCCGCAGACCCTCAACTATTCCGACTTCATCCAGCAGGTCAAGGATGGCAAGGTCGAGCGTGTGACCGTCGACGGTTACATCATTACCGGCAAGCGCGCCGACGGCGACAACTTCAAGACCGTGCGCCCGGCCATTACCGACAATGGCCTGATCGGCGACCTGGTCGACAACCACGTCATCATCGAAGGCAAGCAGCCTGAGCAGCAGAGCATCTGGACCCAGTTGCTGGTTGCGAGCTTCCCGATCCTGGTGATCATCGCCGTGTTCATGTTCTTCATGCGCCAGATGCAGGGCGGTGCGGGCGGCAAAGGCGGGCCGATGAGCTTTGGCAAGAGCAAGGCACGCCTGCTTTCCGAAGACCAGGTCAAGACCACCCTGGCCGACGTTGCAGGTTGCGACGAAGCCAAGGAAGAGGTCGGCGAGCTGGTCGAGTTCCTGCGCGACCCGGGCAAGTTCCAGCGCCTGGGCGGCCGTATCCCGCGTGGCGTGTTGATGGTCGGCCCGCCCGGTACCGGTAAGACCTTGCTTGCCAAGGCCATCGCCGGCGAGGCGAAGGTGCCGTTCTTCACCATTTCCGGTTCGGACTTCGTGGAAATGTTCGTCGGTGTCGGTGCCAGCCGTGTGCGCGACATGTTCGAGCAGGCCAAGAAGCACGCCCCGTGCATCATCTTCATCGACGAGATCGACGCCGTTGGTCGCCACCGTGGCGCCGGCATGGGTGGCGGTCACGACGAGCGTGAGCAAACCCTCAACCAGTTGCTGGTGGAGATGGACGGCTTCGAGATGAACGATGGCATCATCGTCATCGCCGCTACCAACCGCCCGGACGTGCTCGACCCGGCTCTGCTGCGCCCCGGCCGCTTCGACCGCCAGGTGGTGGTCGGCCTGCCGGACATTCGTGGTCGCGAGCAGATCCTCAAGGTGCATATGCGCAAGGTGCCGGTCGGCGAGAACGTCAACCCGGCCGTCATCGCCCGTGGTACCCCTGGCTTCTCCGGTGCGGACCTGGCCAACCTGGTCAACGAGGCCTCTCTGTTTGCCGCGCGCGCCAACAAGCGCCTGGTCGAAATGAAAGAGTTCGAGCTGGCCAAGGACAAGATCATGATGGGCGCCGAGCGCAAGACCATGGTCATGTCCGAGAAAGAAAAGCAGAACACCGCCTACCATGAGGCTGGCCACGCCATCGTCGGTCGTCTGGTGCCTGAGCACGATCCGGTCTACAAGGTTTCGATCATTCCGCGCGGTCGTGCCCTGGGCGTGACCATGTTCCTGCCGGAAGAAGACCGCTACAGCCTGTCCAAGCGCGCACTGATCAGCCAGATCTGCTCGCTGTATGGCGGCCGTATTGCCGAGGAAATGACTCTGGGCTTCGACGGTGTCACTACCGGCGCCTCCAACGACATCATGCGTGCCAGCCAGATCGCCCGCAACATGGTGACCAAGTGGGGCCTTTCCGAAAAACTCGGCCCGCTGATGTACGCCGAGGAAGAAGGCGAGGTGTTCCTGGGTCGCAGTGCTGCCAGCCAGCACGCCAGCGTTTCCGGCGAAACCGCCAAGCTGATCGACTCGGAAGTGCGCAGCATCATCGACCAGTGCTACGCCACGGCCAAGCAGTTGCTCACCGACAACCGTGACAAGCTCGATGCCATGGCCGAAGCGCTGATGAAGTACGAGACCATCGACGCCGAGCAGATTGACGATATCATGGCCGGCCGTACCCCCCGCGAACCGCGCGACTGGGATGATGACTCGGCTTCGGGCAAGCCTGCTGCCCAGGGTGATCGCCCGGAATCGCCAATTGGCGGTCCAGCGGCTCAACACTAAGGGCATCTATGAGCTCAGTGCAGTACCCGACCCGGTTGCCTTGCGGCAACCGGGTTCTTGATTTGTCGCGTACCCATGTCATGGGTATTCTCAATATCACCCCTGATTCCTTCTCCGATGGCGGGCGCTTCAACCAGCGTGACGAGGCGTTGCGTCATGCCGAGGCGATGGTTGCCGCAGGTGCCACGCTGATCGACATCGGCGGCGAATCCACGCGGCCGGGCGCGCGCGCGGTATCGGTGACCGAGGAGCTGGAGCGGGTAGCCCCCATGGTCGAGGCGATCAACAGTCGCCTCGATGTGGTCATCTCGGTCGATACCTCCACGCCAGCGGTCATGCGTGAATCGGCGCGTCTCGGTGCCGGGCTGATCAACGACGTGCGTGCCCTGGAGCGCGATGGCGCCCTGGACGCTGCAGCGGATACCGGCCTGCCGGTATGCCTCATGCATATGCGCGGCGAGCCAGGCAACATGCAGGACGACCCGCATTACGAAGATGTGACCGCCGACGTTACGCGTTATCTTGAACAGCGAATGGCCGCCTGTGCTGCGGCCGGCATAGATGCAAACAGAATCATCCTTGATCCGGGCTTTGGTTTCGCCAAGACACTGGCGCATAACCTGAGCTTGTTCAAACACATGGAAGCGCTCTATCGCCTGAAGCGCCCGCTGCTGGTGGGTGTTTCACGCAAGAGCATGATCGGCCTGACGCTGGAACGTCCGGTCGGCGAGCGGTTGTACGGCAGCCTTGCGCTGGCGGCGTTGGCCATGACCAAGGGGGCGAGCATCCTTCGTGTCCATGACGTGGCCGAAACCGTTGATGTGGTGCGCATGATCGCTGCGGTGCAAAACGCCGAATAAGAACATTGGAGTCCCTATGAGCAGAAAATACTTTGGTACCGACGGCATTCGTGGTCGCGTCGGCGAATACCCGATCACGCCTGACTTCATGCTGAAGCTTGGCTGGGCCGCCGGCATGGCCTTCCGCAAGCAAGGCCACTGCCGGGTACTGGTTGGCAAGGACACGCGTATTTCCGGCTACATGTTCGAGTCCGCACTCGAAGCCGGCCTGTCCGCGGCAGGTGCCGACGTGATGCTGCTCGGGCCGATGCCTACGCCGGCTATCGCCTACCTGACGCGTACCTTCCATGCCGAAGCCGGCATCGTCATCAGTGCCTCGCACAACCCGCACGACGACAACGGCATCAAGTTCTTCTCGGGCCAGGGGACCAAGTTGCCGGACGAAGTCGAGCTGATGATCGAGGAATTGCTCGACCAGCCTATGACCGTTGTCGAGTCGGGCAAGCTGGGCAAGGTTTCGCGCATCAACGATGCCGCCGGCCGCTACATCGAGTTCTGCAAGAGCAGCGTGCCGAGCAGCACCAGCTTCGACGGCCTCAAGCTGGTGGTCGATTGTGCTCATGGCGCCACCTACAAGGTCGCGCCAAGCGTTTTCCGTGAGCTGGGTGCCGACGTAACCGTGCTGCATGCCCAACCCGACGGCCTGAACATCAACGAAGGCTGTGGCTCGACTCACATCGAGTCGCTGCAGGCTGCCGTGCTGGTCGGTCATGCCGACCTGGGCATCGCTTTCGATGGTGATGGCGACCGCGTGTTGATGGTCGACCACACCGGCGCCATCGTCGATGGTGACGAGCTGCTGTTCATCATCGCTCGCGACCTGCAGGAGCGGGGCAAGCTGCAGGGTGGGGTGGTAGGCACGCTGATGAGCAACCTGGGCCTGGAGCTTGCGCTGAAGGACCTGGATATCCCGTTCGTGCGGGCCAAGGTCGGTGACCGTTACGTCATGGCCGAGCTGCTGGAGCGTGAGTGGCTGGTCGGTGGTGAAAACTCCGGTCACGTCGTGTGCTGCAATCACACCACCACTGGTGACGCGATCATCGCTGCGCTGCAGGTGCTGATGGCACTCAAGCGTCGCGGCGAAACCCTGGCCCAGGCTCGTCAGGCCCTGCGCAAGTGCCCGCAGGTGCTGATCAACGTGCGCTATGGCGCCAGCAAGGTCGACCCCCTGGAGCACCCGGCGGTCAAGGAAGCCAGTGCCAAGGTGACCGAGGCCTTGGCCGGCCGCGGCCGCGTGCTGCTGCGCAAATCCGGTACCGAGCCGTTGGTGCGGGTGATGGTCGAGGGCGAGGACGAAAGCCAGGTGCGTGCGCACGCAGAAGCGTTGGCCAAACTGGTCGACGAAGTTTGTGTCTGAAGGCGCTTGCCAGCGCAGATAGGGTTGGGTACTATCTGCGCCCACTTTGACCGACGAGGTAAAGCATGCGTCGCCCTATGGTAGCTGGTAACTGGAAGATGCACGGTACCCGCGCTAGCGTCGCTGAGCTGACCGAAGGCTTGAGAAACCTGGCCTTGCCGAGCGGAGTGGAAGTCGCTGTGTTTCCACCGGCCTTGTTCATCAATCAAGTGATCGATGGCCTGGCAGGTAAGGAAATTACTGTCGGCGCACAGAATTCTGCAGTACAACCCGAACAGGGTGCGCTGACCGGAGAAGTTGCTCCGGAACAGCTGGTTGAAGCAGGCTGCAAGTTAGTGTTGATTGGTCATTCGGAGCGTCGCCAGATCATTGGCGAAACTGACGAAGTGCTCAATCGAAAGTTTGCAGCGGCCCAAGCCAAAGGTTTGAAGCCAGTGCTTTGCATCGGGGAAACCCTTGAAGAGCGCGAGGCTGGCAAAACGCTCGAAGTTGTCGGGCGTCAACTAAGCAGTATCATCGAGGAATTCGGTGTTAAGGCTTTTGCCAATGCAGTAATTGCCTATGAGCCTGTATGGGCCATTGGCACTGGCCTTACGGCCACGCCACAGCAGGCCCAGGATGTGCACGCAGCCATCCGTGGCCAGTTGGCGGCAGAAGATGCTGAAGTGGCTGCGAAGGTGCAGTTGCTCTACGGCGGCAGCGTGAAGGCGGCCAATGCGGCCGAACTGTTCGGCATGCCGGATATCGATGGGGGGCTCATTGGTGGGGCTTCCCTGAACGCAGACGAATTCGGTGCAATTTGTCGCGCCGCAGGAAACTGAACAAATGCTGGAAACAGTCATCGTTGTTTTTCATCTGTTGGCAGCGCTGTCGCTTGTAGTGCTGGTTCTGTTGCAACAGGGTAAAGGTGCTGAAGCAGGTGCATCTTTCGGCGCGGGTGCTTCAAATACCGTGTTCGGGAGCCAAGGCTCTGCAACGTTCCTGAGTAAATTAACTGCTATACTCGCTGCCACTTTCTTTTTGACAGCACTTGGGTTAGGATACTTCGCGAAGCAACAAGCTCACCAGCTTAGCCAAGCAGGTCTTCCAGATCCAGCAGTGCTAGAAGTGAAAGAGCCGCAGAAACCGGCAGTTAATGATGATGTACCGGTGCTCCAGCAGCAGAAGAGCGAAACCACTCCTAGCACGGGTGATGTACCTCCTCCGGCACAAGAGCAGAAGTAACGGGTTTCAAGTAGTAGTATTGCCGAGGTGGTGGAATTGGTAGACACGCAACCTTGAGGTGGTTGTGCCCATAGGGTGTAGGGGTTCGAGTCCCCTTCTCGGTACCAATTAAAGCTTGAGAGCCCGCTTTAGCGGGCTTTCTTGCAGGTGAAGGTTCGGATTTGACCCTCAAGAGGGTTCGGTCTTATACTTTTGCCCCAGCTTTGTCGCGGGGTGGAGCAGCTTGGTAGCTCGTCGGGCTCATAACCCGAAGGTCGTTGGTTCAAATCCAGCCCCCGCAACCAGCTTCAGCGGAGCCCCTTTTCAGGGGCTTTTTGCTAACCGAACAGTTTTCGGCGTCGTTGTCCAACGGCGCTTTCAGGGATGGGCGCTTCGCCCATTTTTTATTTGCACAGCATGCACGAGGGGGTTCAGGTGTCGAGCAAGCTAGAACAGTTGCAGGCCTTGTTGGCCCCGGTTGTCGAGGGTCTGGGCTATCAATGCTGGGGGATCGAATACGTTTCCCAGGGTAAGCATTCGGTACTGCGCATCTACATCGACAAGGAAGGCGGTATCCTGGTGGACGACTGCGAAGCGGTCAGCCGTCAGGCCAGCGCAATTCTCGATGTGGAAGATCCGATCAGCAGTGAATACACCCTCGAGGTGTCTTCTCCAGGCATGGATCGCCCACTGTTCACTCTGGAACAGTTTGCCTCGCATGCCGGCGAACAAGTGAAGATCAAGCTGCGCTCACCCTTCGAGGGTCGTCGTAACTTCCAGGGCCTTCTCCGCGGTGTGGAGGAGCAGGACGTGGTGGTCCAGGTGGACAATCAAGAGTTCCTGTTGCCGATCGACTCGATCGACAAGGCCAATATTATTCCCAGTTTTGACTGAGACGTGCCGGGCCCGGCGGACTATCCGGGCCCAATGGCTTGCGCAAGGCGAGGCGTACGATGAGCAAAGAAGTACTGCTGGTTGTTGAATCGGTATCCAACGAAAAAGGTGTACCGCCCGGCGTCATTTTCGAAGCGCTGGAAGTGGCACTGGCCACTGCAACCAAAAAACGTTTTGAAGACGAAGTCGACCTGCGTGTGGAAATCAACCGCCACACCGGTAGCTACGAAACCTTCCGTCGCTGGACCGTGGTCGACGAAGCCGATCTTGATGATCCGGCGATCGAGACCTGGTTGAGCAAGATTCACGAAACCCACCCTGAAGCCAAGGTCGGTGACGTGATCGAAGAGAAGATCGAGTCCATCGAGTTCGGTCGTATTGCCGCCCAGACCGCCAAGCAGGTCATCGTGCAGAAGGTCCGTGAGGCCGAGCGTGCCCAGGTGGTCGATGCCTACCGCGAGCGCGTTGGCGAGATCATCTCCGGTACCGTCAAGAAGGTTACCCGCGACAACGTCATCGTTGACCTGGGCAACAACGCCGAGGCCTTGCTGGCCCGCGAAGACATCATTCCGCGCGAGACCTTCCGTGTTGGCGTGCGCCTGCGTGCGCTGCTCAAGGAAATTCGCACCGAGAATCGTGGCCCACAGCTGATCCTGTCGCGCACCGCGCCACAGATGCTGATCGAGCTTTTCCGCATCGAAGTGCCGGAAATTGCCGAGGGCCTCATCGAAGTCATGGCTGCCTCCCGTGATCCGGGTTCGCGAGCCAAGATCGCCGTCCGCTCCAAGGACAAGCGCATCGACCCGCAAGGCGCCTGCATCGGCATGCGTGGTTCGCGCGTCCAGGCCGTATCCGGGGAGTTGGGTGGTGAGCGTGTGGATATCGTCCTGTGGGACGATAACCCGGCGCAGTTCGTCATCAACGCCATGTCGCCGGCTGAAGTCGCGGCGATCATCGTTGATGAAGATGCCCATGCCATGGACATCGCCGTTGCCGAGGACAACCTGGCCCAGGCCATTGGTCGTGGCGGTCAGAACGTTCGCCTGGCCAGTCAGCTGACCGGCTGGACCCTGAACGTGATGACCGAGAAGGACATCCAGGCCAAGCAGCAGGCCGAAACCGGTGACATCCTGCGCAATTTCATCGATGAACTGGAAGTCGACGAGGAGCTGGCCCAAGTGCTGGTCGACGAAGGCTTCACCAGCCTCGAAGAAATTGCCTACGTACCGTTGGAAGAAATGCTCAACATCGATGGCTTTGACGAAGATATCGTCAACGAGCTCCGCGCTCGAGCCAAGGACCGTTTGTTGACCAAGGCCATCGCTACCGAAGAAAAACTGGCAGACGCCCATCCGGCTGACGACCTGCTCTCCCTCGAGGGCATGGACAAAGACCTGGCGGCGGAACTGGCGGTGCGCGGCGTGGTTAACCGCGAAGACCTGGCCGAGCAGTCGATAGACGATCTGCTCGACATCGACGGCATCGACGAAGAGCGTGCCGGCAAGTTGATCATGGCCGCCCGAGCCCACTGGTTCGAGTAATTAGGCGCGGCCTGAGGAGAGAAGTGCATGACGCAAGTCACGGTGAAAGAACTGGCCCAAGAGGTCGAGGCACCGGTAGAGCGCCTGCTGCAGCAGATGCGTGAGGCAGGTCTGCCGCACACCGACGCCGGTCAGGTAGTGACCGACAATGAGAAGCAGACCTTGCTGACTCATTTGAAGAGCAGCCACAAGAGCAAGGCGGAAGAGCCGCGCAAGATTACCTTGCAGCGCAAAACCACCAGCACCCTGCGTGTCGCCGGTAGCAAGAGCATCAGCGTAGAAGTACGCAAGAAGAAAGTATTCGTGCAGCGTAGCCCGGAAGAAATCCAGGCTGAGCAGAAGCGTGAACTGGAAGAGCGCCGTGCGGCTGAAAACGCCGCTCGCGAGAAGGTCGAGGCCGAAGTTCGCCAGCGCAACGAAGAGCAGGCCCGCCGTCAGGCCGCCGAAACCGCCGCTGCAGCCCCAGCGCCTGCCGCCAAGCCAGAGTCGGCGCCTGCCGCTGCCCCGGCCCCGGTAGTTGCCGATGCCCCGGCGTCCGAAGACGCCGCAGCCCGTGCTGCCGAGCGCAAGAAGGACGAAGCCCGTCGCAACGAAGGCCGTACCCGTGACGAAGACCGTCGTGGTGGCGAGCGTCGTGGCGAGGCCCCGCGCGTGTCGATCAAGGTCAAGGTCAAGGAGAAGGAAAAGGCTCCGACTCCACGGGCCGCACCGCGCACCACCGATGAAGAGAGCGATGGCGTACGCCGTGGCCGCGGTGGCAAGAGCAAGCTGAAGAAGCGCAACCAGCACGGCTTCCAGAACCCGACCGGTCCAGTCATCCGTGACGTGACCATCGGCGAGACCATCACCGTCTCGGAACTGGCCCAACAGATGTCGGTCAAGGCCGCTGAAGTGGTCAAGTTCATGTTCAAGCTGGGTACTCCGGTCACCATCAACCAGGTGCTCGACCAGGAAACCGCTCAGCTGGTCGCCGAAGAACTGGGCCACAAAGTGACCCTGGTCAGCGATACCGCCCTGGAAGACTCCCTGGCCGAATCGCTGAAGTTCGAAGGTGAAGTCGAATCGCGTGCGCCGGTCGTTACCGTCATGGGTCACGTTGACCACGGCAAGACCTCGCTGCTCGACTACATCCGTCGTGCCAAGGTTGCTGCTGGCGAAGCCGGTGGTATTACCCAGCACATCGGTGCCTACCACGTGGAAACCGACCGCGGCATGGTCACCTTCCTCGATACTCCAGGCCACGCTGCGTTCACCGCAATGCGTGCCCGTGGTGCCAAGGCTACCGACATCGTCATCCTGGTGGTGGCGGCGGACGACGGCGTGATGCCGCAAACTCGCGAAGCCGTTCAGCATGCCAAGGCCGCGGGCGTTCCGCTGGTGGTTGCGGTGAACAAGATCGACAAGCCGGGTGCCGATATCGATCGCATTCGCAACGAGCTGGCCGTCGAAGGCGTGACCTCCGAAGACTGGGGTGGTGATACTCCATTCGTCAAGGTTTCGGCGAAGATGGGTACCGGCGTCGACGAACTGCTTGAAGCTGTCCTGCTGCAGGCCGAGATCCTCGAGCTGACCGCTACCCCGACCGCTCCAGGTCGTGGCGTGGTTGTCGAATCGCGCCTGGACAAGGGCCGTGGCCCGGTGGCGACCATCCTGGTTCAGGACGGTACCCTGCGTCAGGGCGACATGGTCCTGTGCGGTTCCAATTATGGCCGCGTGCGCGCCATGCTCGACGAGAACGGCAAGCCTGTGAAGGAAGCCGGCCCGTCGATCCCGGTCGAAATCCTCGGCCTGGACGGTACCCCGGAAGCCGGTGACGAGCTGTCCGTGGTTGCCGACGAGAAGAAAGCCCGTGAGGTTGCCCTGTTCCGTCAAGGCAAGTACCGCGAGGTCAAGTTGGCTCGTGCTCACGCCGGCAAGCTGGAAAACATCTTCGAGACCATGGGTCAGGAAGAGAAGAAGACCCTCAACATCGTCCTCAAGACCGACGTACGTGGTTCCCTGGAAGCACTGCAGGGTTCGCTGTCGGGCCTGGGCAACGACGAAGTTCAGGTGCGTGTGATCGGTGGCGGCGTCGGTGGTATCACCGAAAGCGACGCCAACCTGGCGCTGGCTTCGAATGCAGTACTGTTCGGCTTCAACGTGCGTGCCGATGCCGGCGCGCGCAAGATCGTCGAGCAGGAAGGTCTGGATATGCGTTACTACAACGTGATCTACGACATCATCGAAGACGTCAAGAAGGCTCTGACCGGCATGCTCGGCAGCGATGTTCGCGAGAACATCCTGGGTGTCGCCGAAGTTCGTGACGTGTTCCGTTCGCCGAAGTTCGGCGCCATCGCTGGCTGTATGGTCATCGAGGGTACCGTGTACCGCAACCGTCCGATCCGCGTACTGCGCGAAGACGTTGTGATCTTCGAAGGCGAGCTGGAGTCGCTGCGTCGCTTCAAGGACGATGCCTCCGAAGTGCGTAACGGCATGGAGTGCGGTATTGGCGTGAAGAGCTACAACGACGTCAAGGTCGGCGACAAGATCGAAGTCTTCGAGAAAGTCCAGGTGGCTCGTACCCTGTAAGGGGCGAGCGTGGTGCAGGCCCCGCCCTTGGGCGGCTGGCAGCGCCTCTGAAGGTAGCGCCCGGTCAGGCTTCAGCCTGGCCGGGCGTTTGCCGCTTTAAGTTACAGGTAGCAAGAATGGCAAAAGAATATAGCCGTACCCAACGCATCGGCGATCAGATGCAGCGCGAGCTGTCGGAGCTGATCCGCCGTGAAGTCAAAGACCCGCGCGTCGGCCTGGTGACCATCACTGCCGTAGACGTCAGCCGCGACCTTGGCCACGCCAAGGTGTTCATCACCGTGATGGGCCAGGACGGCGCCGACGCCGTGCCGCAGACCCTCAAGGCCCTGACCAGCGCCGCGAGCTTCCTGCGCCTGCACCTGGGGCGTGTGATGCAACTGCGCAGCGTGCCGCAATTGCATTTCCACTTCGACGAAAGCGTCAGCCGTGGTGCCCACCTGTCGGCATTGATCGAGCGCGCGGTCGCCGAAGACCGTCTGCACAAGGATGCCGACAAGCCGGACGCCGAGGAGTAAGCGGTGGCCCAGGTCAAACGTATCCGCCGCAACGTCAGCGGCATCATCCTGCTCGACAAGCCGCTGGGCTTCACCTCCAACGCGGCCCTGCAAAAGGTGCGCTGGCTGCTCAATGCGGAAAAGGCCGGCCACACTGGCAGCCTCGACCCGCTGGCAACCGGCGTGCTGCCGCTGTGCTTTGGCGAAGCAACCAAGTTTTCGCAGTACCTGCTCGATTCCGACAAGGGCTACGAAACAGTCATGCAGATGGGGCAGACTACCAACACCGGCGATGCCGAGGGTGAGGTGCTGCAGACTCGCGACGTGACCGTTGGTCGCTCCGACATCGAGGCCCTGCTGCCGCGTTTTCGTGGCCAGATCAGCCAGATACCGCCGATGTACTCGGCGCTCAAGCGTGACGGCCAGCCACTGTACAAGCTGGCACGTGCAGGAGAGGTAGTGGAGCGCGAGGCGCGTTCTGTTACTATTGGCCGCTTGGAGTTGCTCGAGTGCGAAGGCACCCGTGCGCGGTTGAGCGTAGGATGCAGCAAAGGCACCTATATCCGCACCCTGGTGGAGGATATCGGCGAGGCTCTTGGCTGCGGCGCCTATGTCGCCGAGCTGCGCAGGACCCAGGCCGGGCCTTTCGCGCTGGCGCAGACGGTCACTCTCGAGGAACTCGAACAGGCCCACGCCGAAGGCGGCAACGAAGCGCTCGACCGCTTCCTTATGCCTTCTGACAGCGGCCTGCAGGACTGGCCACTGGTGTGCCTGTCCGAGCACAGTGCGTTCTACTGGCTGCATGGGCAGGCGGTACGCGCGCCGGACGCGCCACAATTTGGCATGGTCCGGGTACAGGATCACAATGCACGCTTCATCGGTATCGGTGAAGTGAGCGAAGACGGGCGCATTGCGCCGCGTCGGCTGATTCGGTCGGAATGACCGAAACCGCGGGGCCGGGCAATTGCCAGGTTCCACGGGACCAAGGGTGGCTGTCAGTAGGCACGGTCACACCTTTTTTATTAATACAGGGATTTGTCCCTGGCCTATTGGACCCGCATGCGGGATCCGTTATCAGGAGAAGCCACATGGCCCTCAGCGTTGAAGAAAAAGCTCAGATCGTTGCCGAATACCAGCAAGCCGCCGGCGATACCGGTAGCCCGGAAGTGCAGGTTGCTCTGCTGACCGCCAACATCAACAAGCTGCAAGGCCACTTCAAGGCCAACGACAAAGACCACCACTCCCGTCGTGGTCTGATTCGTATGGTCAACCAGCGTCGTAAGCTGCTGGACTACCTGAAGGGCAAAGACACCACTCGTTACAGCGCCCTGATCGGTCGCCTGGGTCTGCGTCGCTAATAGCGGCCTGGCCAGTGGTGTGCATGGCGTGTCGCAGGCTTCGGCAGGGCTGTTTTGCAGCGCTGCCGTTGGACACGCCACGCGTATCTCCGAGGTTGGCAGCCTGGCAACGCTGAGCGGATCTTCCGCTTGGCGCCAGGCTCCCAGCCTCGTGTTGTATCTGGACGGTCAATGGGGCCGATTCCCCGTTCTGCCCAAGAATTCGCAAGAAACCAGTTCCCCCCAAGAGCCACTGAAAAAGGTAGGAAACCGTGAACCCGGTAATCAAGACTTTCCAGTTCGGTCAATCGACCGTTACTCTCGAAACGGGCCGTATTGCCCGTCAGGCAACCGGCGCTGTGCTGGTTACCGTCGACAACGACGTCACCGTGCTGGTGACCGTGGTAGGCGCCAAGCAGGCTGATCCAGGCAAGGGTTTCTTCCCGCTGTCGGTTCACTACCAGGAAAAGACCTACGCCGCCGGCAAGATCCCGGGTGGCTTCTTCAAGCGTGAAGGCCGTCCTTCCGAGAAAGAGACCCTGACCTCGCGCCTGATCGACCGTCCGATCCGTCCGCTGTTCCCGGAAGGCTTCATGAACGAAGTGCAGGTTGTCTGCACCGTGGTTTCCACCAGCAAGAAGACCGACCCGGACATCGCTGCGATGATCGGTACCTCGGCTGCCCTGGCCATTTCCGGCATTCCGTTCGAAGGCCCGATCGGCGCCGCTCGCGTTGCCTTCCACGAAAGCACCGGCTACCTGCTGAACCCGACCTACGAGCAACTGGCTGCCTCGAGCCTGGACATGGTCGTTGCCGGTACCGAATCGGCTGTACTGATGGTTGAATCGGAAGCCAAAGAGCTGACCGAAGACCAGATGCTGGGCGCCGTACTGTTCGCACACGACGAATTCCAGGCCGTGATCCAGGCCGTCAAGGAACTGGCCGCCGAAGCCGGCAAGCCGACCTGGGACTGGCAGCCAGCCCCGGCCAATGTCGAGCTGATGAACCTGGTGCGTGGCGAGTTCGGTGAAGCCGTTTCGCAGGCATACACCATTACCCAGAAGGCTGACCGCTACAACCGCCTGGGCCAGCTGCGCGACGAAGCTGTTGCCCGTCTGAGCAACGAAGAGACCGGCCCGTCCGCCAGCGCCATCAAGGACATCTTCGGCGAACTGGAATACCGCACCGTCCGTGAGAACATCGTCAACGGCAAACCGCGTATCGACGGCCGTGACACCCGCACCGTGCGCCCGCTGAACATCGAAGTCGGCGTATTGCCGAAGACCCACGGTTCGGCGCTGTTCACCCGTGGTGAAACCCAGGCCCTGGTTGTCGCGACCTTGGGTACCGCACGTGACGCCCAGCTGCTGGACACCCTGGAAGGCGAGAAGAAAGACCCGTTCATGCTGCACTACAACTTCCCGCCATTCTCGGTGGGTGAGTGCGGCCGCATGGGCGGCGCCGGCCGTCGTGAAATCGGTCACGGTCGCCTAGCCCGTCGTGGCGTGCAGGCCATGCTGCCGAGCGACAGCGACTTCCCGTACACCATCCGTGTGGTTTCGGAAATCACCGAATCCAACGGTTCCAGCTCCATGGCTTCGGTCTGCGGTGCTTCCCTGGCCCTGATGGACGCCGGTGTACCGATGAAGGCCCCAGTTGCTGGTATCGCCATGGGTCTGGTCAAGGAAGGTGACAAGTTCGCTGTCCTGACCGACATCCTGGGTGACGAAGACCACCTGGGCGACATGGACTTCAAGGTAGCCGGTACCGCCAAGGGTGTTACCGCGCTGCAGATGGACATCAAGATCAACGGCATCACCGAAGAGATCATGGAAATCGCCCTGGGCCAGGCCCTGGAAGCGCGCCTGAACATCCTCGGCCAGATGAACCAGATCATCGCCCAGTCGCGTAGCGAGCTGTCGGCCAACGCTCCGACCATGATCGCGATGAAGATCGACACCGACAAGATCCGTGACGTCATCGGTAAAGGCGGCGCCACCATTCGCGCCATCTGCGAAGAGACCAAGGCTTCGATCGACATCGAAGACGATGGCTCGATCAAGATCTTCGGCGAAACCAAGGAAGCGGCAGAGGCTGCCAAGCAGCGCATCCTGGGCATCACCGCCGAGGCCGAGATTGGCAAGATCTACGTCGGCAAGGTCGAACGCATCGTCGACTTCGGTGCCTTCGTCAACATCCTGCCTGGCAAGGACGGCCTGGTACACATCTCCATGCTGAGCGATGCTCGCGTCGAGAAAGTTACCGACATCCTGAAAGAAGGCCAGGAAGTCGAAGTACTGGTACTGGACGTGGACAACCGCGGCCGTATCAAGCTGTCGATCAAGGATGTTGCCGCGGCCAAGGCCTCGGGCGTCTAAGCGACTGCCACGCTACAGGAAAGGGCCCTTCGGGGCCCTTTTTTCATGGGCGAAAGGGAACCTTTTGCGGACTTGCATCTTGCATGCAGGTTTACGGTGCGGATTGCAAAATGCACGACGACAGGAATACTGATTTTTCGTTAACTTATTGATTTAAAAGGAAACAAGCGAGGCGGAAAAGCTGGCACAGCGCGTGCAACTACCTTCATATCTGACGCCAGGACATACGGCGCAGACCTTTCGAAAAACAGGAGTGACTCACATGAAGAAGTTCGCCATTGCTGCCGCTACTGCTACCGCCCTGACCCTGACCCTGGCTAACGGCGCATTCGCTGCAGAGCCAACCCAGGCTCCAGTCATGTTGGCCGCCAATACCGTGGACAACGCCAAGCAGGAAGGTTCTGACACCTGGATCACCACCAAAGTGAAAGCGGACCTGCTGACTGAAAAAGGTATTCCAGGCAGCGACATCAAAGTCGAGACCAGCCAAGGTGTCGTCTCGCTGTCGTCTGACGTGGCGGTGACTCAGTCCCAGAAAGAAGAAGCTGTTCGTATTACCAAGAACATCAAAGGCGTCAAGAGTGTGATGTCGGATGGCCTGAAAGCCGAATAAGGATTGTCCCGTCGGCCAAACGGATTTGGCCATCTTTGCTCCGAGCCCCGGCTATTTGCCGGGGCTTTTCATTTGCGGCTAGTAAACCGGGTTACGTGCGATCACATCACTCTCGAAGCATTCCTGCTCGATGATCAGCGGCTCGACCAACGGCCGGCTATCGCGAAAGTGCGCGGTTTCGGTGTGCGCTTCATACGCCGCTTCATCGCGGTAGATCTCGTACAGGTAGATCACCTCCGGGTCGGCCCGGTCCTGCGACACGTCGAACACAAGGCAGCCCGATTCGGTGGCGACAGACGCTGCGGCATTGACCTTGATCGCAGTCAGAAAATCTTCGGCGCAACCGGGCTTCACTCGGGTCTTGATGAACAGGCTATACACAAGGCTCTCCTTTTGTTTTAAATTCTACTGTGAATTGTATACAAAAATGGAGCCTCGCCAATGTCCGAATTGCCTGCCCGCCCTGGTCGCCTGAATGGCCTGCGTCATATTGCCTTGTTGGTGCCCAACCTTGAGGAGTGCGAACGTTTCTACGTCGATGTGCTGGGCATGGAGGTGCTGAACCGGGCCAACGAAGACCTGGTGTATCTCACTTGTGGTAACGACAATCTGTCGCTGGGGCGTGGGGCAGGGGCGGCCAATGGGTTGCAGACCCTGGACCACTATGGGTTCATCGTCGATAGCGTGGAGGAGCTGGAAGCCTGGTACCAGTACTTCAAGGCGCACGGCGTGACCTTGCTGGACCGGCCGTTCAACCATGGTGACGGGGCGCGCAGCTTTCACCTGCTGGACCCGGCAGGGAACAAGGTGCAGCCGTTGTATCACCCGGCGGTGTCGGGCCAGCGTTTGGTGTGAAGCCTGTACCGGCCTCTTCGCGGCGGTTCGGCGCCCCGATGAGCTCCCACAGGGAGCGCGCACAGCTCAAGGCCAGCGCATACCTTGTGGGAGCGGGTTTACCCGCGAAGAGGCCAGCCCTGCTGGTAGAAACTACTCGGCATCCAGATGCATCGGCGTCACCACCCGCCCATCGCTCTCGGCCTGGCCCAGGTTGGTATCGATGAAGTACACCCGGTCATCTTCCAGCTGGCCTTTGTCCACCAGGTAATCCTTGATGCTGCTGGCCCGCTCCTGGCCCAGCGTGCGCAGCAGCGCAGTACTCTCGGCCCAGGACTTGATCACCGCCTCGCGCAGCTTGGCGGTGCGCTCGTCACGGCCCAGTTGCTCCCATTCGGCAGGCGGCTGCTGTTTCAGGCGATTACGGTAGATGCCTTCGAGCATCGCTGGTTTGTCGCTGTCGTCGACCACCAGCATCGAGGCATTGGCCGGTACCTTGTCACCGCGACGCTGCAGGATCTTGTACCAGGTGGCCTGGTACTCACGCTCCAGGCGCTGCTGGGCGATCAGCGGGCCATCGCTGGCCTGGGCACTGGTGCCTTCGATTTCCAGACGCAGCTCCGGGCGTTCCTTCAGGGCCGACGCCAGCTTGTCCAGCGATGCCTTGGCGTCGCCACCGAGCTCGCTGGAGCCCGGCGCGAAGGACACGTTGCCCAGGTCTTCCGAGCCACCGCCGGCAACCAGCCCGCCAATGAACTTGAACGGTGCCTGCGCCGCACGCAACACCAGGTTGCGCAGTGTTTGCCAGACGATCGGCATCACGCTGAACTGCGGGTTGTTGAGGTCGCCTGACACAGGCAGCTCGATCGAGATCTTGCCTTCTGTATCCTTCAGCAACGCCACCGCCAGTCGGATCGGCAGGTCCACTGCGTCCGGGCTGTCGACCTTCTCGCCCAACTGCAGCTGCTCCACCACCACCTTGTTCTCGGCCTTCAGCTGGCCATTGGTGATCAGGTAGTGCAAGTCGAGGTTGAGCCGGCCCTTGCGGATGCGGAAGCCGGCGAACTTGCCGGAGTAGGGGGTGAGTGTGGTCAGCTCGACCCGCTTGAAACTCGTGGCGATGTCCAGGCTGGCCAACGGGTTGAAAGGGTTCAGGGCGCCTTTGATGGTGACTGGCGCGTAGCGGTCGACCTTGCCCTTGACGTCGACCTTGGCCGGCACCGGCTTGCGGTTGTCGATGGTGCCGATCCGGCCGTTGAGCTGCTGGATGGCCGTAGCGAAGTTGGGTGTGAGAGACAGGTCGGCGAAGTTGGCCGAGCCGTCGTTGATGTCGATCTGGCCGATGTGGATGCCCAGCGGCTTGTCGTTGCTGGCAGCGGCCGGCTTGGCCTGGCTGGTTGCCGGAGCGCCGGCCGGCTGCGGGATCAGCAGGTCGTTGATGTTGGTGGTGCGGTCTTCGTTGATGATGAAGCGCGCATAGGGTTGCAGCAGGGTCACCTTGTCGATCGACAGCGCATCGCCGTGCACGTAGGACAGGCCATCGACGTTCACCTGCTGCCATTTGACGAAGTCACGGCTCTTGATGGTGTCGAGGGTGTGCAGCTGGCTGACCTGTGCCTTGCCGGTAACGCTGAAGGCCAGCGGTGCGGTGTTCTTCAAGTCGACCTTGAGGTCGCTGGCGAGCATGCCACTGCGCAGCTCCAGCAGAATGAACGGGCTTATATAGGCTTGGGCCACTCGCAGGTCGATGTCGCGGCTGCTCACGTCCAGCTTGGCCCAGATGGGCGCCAGGTTGACCTGGCCGGCTGCCTGCAGTTTGCCTTGCTTGCCCACACCGGTATCGAGCTTGAGCGTGAAAGGCGACTTGTTGAGGCTGTCGAAACCTTGCAGATCGGCATTGAGCGGGCCGACGTCCAGGGCCACCGGCTCCTTCTGGGTACGGTCTGCCAAGTGCACCAGATAGTTACGCAGTTGCACGTCCTTGAGCAACACCTGCCAAGGTTTGCTTGGCTCCTTGGCGGCTTGCTGTTCGGGCGTTGGCTCGGCGGTGGCAGGCTCGGCCTTTTCCTTCGGCGTGGCTTTGGCCGGCTGGCTGGCGAACAGCTTTTGCCAGTCGAGCTGGCCGTCCTTTTCCAGCGCAGCCCAGGTTTCCAGTTTTTCGCTGCGGATCTTGCCCACGGTGACCAGCTGCTTGACCAGGTCGACCGAGGTTTCGCTTACCTCCAGGCTGGCCAGGCGTGCCAGCGGCCGGCCATCCGGGGCCTTGATGGCGAACGGAGCAATGCGCACCGACGCGTTGTCCAGCAACAGTTCGGTCTGTTTGGCAAGGTTGAGCTTGTAGTGGGTGTCGAGGCTGACCACGCCTTCTTCCAGCACCAGTGGCACGGCATCGCGTACATAGGGCCAGAATGCCTTCATCCTGCCTTCGGTGATCTTCAGTGTGCCTTCAGAGGCTATTGGCGCCAGGCTCAGGGTGCCTTTCCAGTCGATGCGCCCGCCGTTGGGGCCGATGGCCACCAAAGTCATGTCGGCGTTGTCGTTGGGCAGGGTGCTGAGATTTTTCAGCTCCAGGTTCATGTTGTCATAGAGGAACTCGATCGGCTCGCCCGGGCGCAGGTCCTCGAAGTGCAGGTAGCCGTCGCTGAGCTTGATGCTGCCGATGCGTAGCGGGAACGGGTCGCTGGGCGGTTCGTCAGGTTTGGCTTCGCTGGCTGGCAGTTTGAACAGGCGGGTCAGGTTGAGGGTACCGTCCTTGGCGAACAGTACTTCGTTGCGTGGCTTGACCAGTTCCACTGCGTCAAGGTGCAGGGCGCCACTCCACAGGCTGTCGAGCGAGAGGTTGGCGTATAGCCGGTCGAAGCCGACCTGCTCCTTGCCAGGCTCGCCGATCCGCAGGCCCCACAGCGTCAGCTCGAGGCTGAAGGGGTTGAGCTCGATCCGTTCGAGATGGGCAGGCACGGTTGCGTACTCGGCCAACTGCTGGTTGGCGATGCGCAGCGCGACACCGGGGAGAACGAGAAAGCCGAGAAGGCTGTAGAGGGCTACCAAGGCCAGCAGTGCGCCAACGGCGCGAGTCAATCCTTTGTACATGTGTCGCTTCGTCTGTCTAAGCAGGAGAGCTTGGAGTATGGCACGTTAAATCAGTTCCGCTGAGGCGACCATTCGACTTCATTCGATGCCCATGCGCCGTTTGGCCCGGTGCGCCGAGCCGTCACGCATCGCCCAGCGCAGTACTGGCGCGGTGCGTTGCAGGCCCAGGCGGATGATGCGCCGCTGCAACGGGCCGTGCTGCAGCCCGAGCATGGTCTGGGCCCACCCCGGCAGCAGGTCGATGCCGGCATGCAGCATCAGCTTGCCCACCGGCTTTGCCAGGCGACTGGGGGCGGGGGCATCGAGCAGGATGCCGACCACCTCATGGCTGCGGGCGTCGCAGTGCAATTGTGGCCGCATGCGCTGCAGGTAGTCCTCGACCTGCTGGCACGAGCGCGGCACGTCGCGGGCGCCAAGGCGCTCGGCGATCAGCGCGATCTCTGCGTAGTAGGCATCCTGCTCTGCGCGCGCAAGGTGCGGGTTGCGGTAACGCAGATGGGCGGCGAGGAAGCTGCTGACTTCCGCCACATGCACCCAGGTCAGCAGGTCCGGGTCGCTGGCCGCATACGGGCGGCCATCCGGCGCGATGCCGGTCACCTGAAGGTGGATGGTGCGCACTTTGTCGATCAACCATTCGGCATCGCGGGTGGCGCCGAAGGTGGTGCCGGAAATGAATTGGCTGGTGCGGCGCAGGCGACCGAGCAGGTCTTCACGAAAGTTGGAATGGTCCCACACCCCGGCCAGGGCCAGCGGGTGCAGCAACTGCAGCATGAGGGCGCTGATGCCTCCGACCAGCATGCTCGGGAAGTCGCCATGTACCCGCCAGCTGATACTGTGCGGGCCGAACAGGCCGGGGTCGCCCTTGGGCGATTCCAGGTCGAGCTGGCCGAGGGCCAGCCCGGTAAGGCTCATGACCTGGGTTTCGATGCGGCGGCGAAGGGCTTCCATGGCGACCTGTGGTTCAGGGCGGCCAACAACAGCGGCCGCCGGTTACTGGTTGAGGCGTTTGTCGATAAGGCCCTGCACCACGCTGGGGTCTGCCAGGGTCGAGGTATCGCCCAGGTTGTCGAGTTCGTTGCAGGCGATCTTGCGCAGTATACGCCGCATGATCTTGCCTGAGCGTGTCTTGGGCAGCGCCGGAGCCCACTGGATCAGCTCGGGCTTGGCGAAACTGCCGATTTCCTTGCTGACCAGGGCCAGTAGCTCGGCCTTGAGCGCGTCGTCCGGTGTTACGCCATTCATCGGTGTGACGAAGGCGTAGACGCCTTGGCCCTTGAGGTCGTGGGGGTAACCGACCACCGCCGCTTCGGCAACGCTGTCATGCAGCACCAGCGCGCTTTCCACTTCGGCGGTACCGATACGGTGGCCGGAAACGTTGATCACGTCATCGATGCGACCGGTGATCCAGTAGTCACCATCGGCATCGCGGCGGGCACCGTCGCCGGTAAAGTAGTAGCCGGGCATCGGCTTGAAGTAGGTGTCGACCATGCGCTGATGGTCGCCATAGACGCTTCGGATCTGCCCAGGCCAGCTGGCCTTGATCGCCAGCAGACCGGCACCGGGGCCCTCGATGAGCTTGCCCTTTTCGTCCAGCAGCACTGGTTGCACGCCGAACATGGGCTGGGTGGCACAGCCGGGCTTGAGCGATTGCGAGCCGGGCAGCGGGGTGAGCATGATGCCGCCGGTTTCAGTCTGCCACCAGGTATCGACGATAGGGCAGCGCTTTTGCCCGACTTCTTCGAAATACCACTCCCAGGCTTCGGGGTTGATCGGCTCGCCGACGCTACCCAGCAGACGCAGGCTCTGGCGTGAAGTGCCCTGCAGCGGCGCGGAGCCTTCGCGCATCAGCGCGCGCAAGGCGGTAGGGGCGGTGTAGAAGATGTTCACCTTGTGTTTGTCGACCACTTGCCAGAAGCGCGAGGTGTCCGGGTAGTTGGGTACGCCTTCGAACATCAGCGAGATCGCGCCATTGGCCAGCGGACCATAGACGATGTAGCTGTGGCCGGTAACCCAGCCGACATCGGCGGTGCACCAGAACACCTCGCCGTCACGGTAGTCGAACACCACCTTGAAAGTGAGGGTGGCCTGCAGCAGGTAGCCGCCCGTAGTGTGCAGCACGCCCTTGGGTTTGCCGGTGCTGCCGGAGGTGTAGAGGATGAACAACGGGTCTTCGGCGCCCATTGGCTCGGGAGCGCAGTCGTCGCCGGCCTTTTCCGTGGCCTCGTGGTACCAGAGATCACGGCCTTCGGTCCAGGCGACATCGCCGCCGGTGCGGCGAACCACGAATACGCTGCTGACCGCGGGGCAGCTGGCCAGGGCCTTGTCGACGTTCTGTTTCAGCGGTATGCGTTTGCCGCCGCGCACGCCCTCATCGGCGGTGATCACCGTACGGCAGTCGGCATCGAGGATACGGTCGCGAAGAGCATCGGGCGAGAAGCCGCCGAACACCACCGAGTGGATGGCACCGATGCGGGTGCAGGCAAGCATGGCGAAGGCGGCTTCGGGGATCATCGGCATGTAGATGCACACCCGGTCACCTTTCTTTACCCCGCGTGCTTTCAGCGCATTGGCCAGGCGGCATACCTGGCGGTGCAGTTCGCGGTAGGTGATGGCCTTGGAATCCTTGGGATCATCGCCCTCCCACAGCAGGGCGGTCTGTGCGCCGCGTCGGTCCAGGTGGCGGTCGATGCAGTTGTAGCTGACGTTGAGCTGGGCGCCGTCGAACCAGCGAGCGTTGCCGGTCTTCAGGTCGCATTGCTGCACGCTCGACCAGGGCTTGATCCAGTCCAGGCGCCTGGCCTGTTCGGCCCAGAAGGTGTCGGGGTCATCCACCGACTGGCGGTAGAGGCGGCGGTACTCGTCGGGAGTGAGGGCGGCGGACTGGCCGGCGGCCAGGGCCTGGGGGTAGTTGCGGATATCGAACATGGCGGGTGGTCCTGCTCTTGTAAGGGGCGATGGACTGCAACGGCTATTCGATAGGACAGTGTAGCCAGAGGTGATGTTCCTTGAGGGTAGACTCGGTCCCTGTAGGAGCGGCCTTGTGCCGCGATGGGCCGCTCCTACACGGAGCGGCCGTATGACGGCTTTGGGATCAACCGCGGTGACGGCCGCGGAAGTAGTTGATCAGGCCTTGGGTGGAGCCATCTTCGGCGCTCTCTTCCAGGCTGCCGACCAGGCGTTGGTAAACGCCTTTGCCCAGCTCCTTGCCCAGCTCCACGCCCCACTGGTCGAAGGCGTTGATGCCCCAGATCACGCTCTGTACGAAGACCTTGTGCTCGTACATCGCCACCAGCGCGCCCAGGCGGCGGGGGCTGATGCGTTCCACCACCAGGGTATTGCTCGGGCGGTTGCCTGGGATGACCTTGTGCGGGGCAAGCTTTTCGATGTCTGCTTCGTTCAGGCCTTTGCCACGCAGCTCGGCTTCGGCTTCCTCGCGGGTCTTGCCCAGCATCAGCGCCTGGCTCTGCGACAGGCAGTTGGCGTACAGCCACTGATGATGGTCGGCCACCGGGTTGAAGCTCACCACCGGCACGATGAAGTCGGCCGGAATAAGCTGGGTGCCCTGGTGCAGCAACTGGTGGTAGGCATGCTGGCCGTTGCAGCCGACGCCGCCCCAGATCACCGGGCCGGTGTCGGTCTTCACCGGGGTGCCGTCCTGCAGCACGCTCTTGCCGTTGGACTCCATGTCCAGCTGTTGCAGGTGCTTGGTGATGTTGCGCAGGTAGTGGTCGTACGGCAGGATCGCGTGGCTCTGGGCGCCCCAGAAGTTGCCGTACCACACGCCCAGCAGGGCCAGCAGTACCGGCATGTTCTTTTCGAACGGCGCGGTCTGGAAGTGCTGGTCCATGGTGTAGGCACCGGACAGCAGCTCCTTGAAGTTGGCGGTACCGATGGCCAGGGCGATCGGCAGGCCGATGGCCGACCACAGCGAGTAGCGCCCGCCCACCCAGTCCCACATCGGGAAGATGTTTTCTTCGCGGATGCCGAAGGCCACGGCGGCGGCCTTGTTGCTGGAAACGGCGATGAAGTGGCGGTACAGCTCGGCTTCCGAGCCACCCTGGGCCAGGTACCAGGTACGCGCGGCCATGGCGTTCTTCAGGGTCTCGAGGGTATTGAACGACTTCGACGAGACGATGAACAGAGTGGTTTCGGCGCGCAGGTTCGCCGATAGCTCGTGAAACTCACTGCCGTCGATGTTCGCCAGGTAGTGGCAGCGCACACCGCGCTGGGCGTAGGGCAGCAGCGCCTCGGAGACCAGCTCGGGGCCGAGGAACGAGCCACCGATGCCGATGTTGACCACGTCGGTGATCGGTTTTTCGCTGTAGCCGCGCCACAGGCCGTCGTGGATGCGGCCTACCAGTTCGGTGATCTGGTTGAGCACCTTGTGCACTTCCGGCATGACGTTCACGCCGTTGACGCTGAGTTTGTCACCCACCGGCCGACGCAGGGCGGTGTGCAGCACCGGGCGCCCTTCGGAGGCGTTGATGATTTCGCCACTGAACATGGACTTGATGGCGTCCTGCAGGCCCACTTCGTTGGCCAGGTTCACCAGCAGGTCGCGGCTTTGTTCGGTGATCAGGTTTTTCGAGTAGTCGAGGAACAGGCCGCAGGAACTCAGGGAGAACTGGTCGAAGCGCTTGGCATCGGCGGCGAACGCTTCGCGCATGCTGAAGCCTTGCATGGCGTCGCGGTGTTGCTGGAGCGCCTGCCAGGCGGGCAGGGCCGTGACATCGTGGGGTGTACGGTAATACGCCATTGCGCGGGGTTCCCTTGGTGCGTGGTGAGACCTTGGACACGGCACTCATTGCCGGGTTCAGGCTGGCACCATTATAGGCAAAGGCCACTTGCAGGGAATGGGTAAGGCGGGGGAATTTGGGGGAGGCAACTGTCTTGTATCGCTTGTACTGGCCTCATCGCCGGCAAGCCAGCTCCCACAGGGACTGCACACGGCATCGAGGCCGATGCGATCGAGTTGGGAGCTGGCCGATATCGGCCGGCGCCTGGCCAAGGACCTGCTGGGTGATGAAAACAAGGTCGAGTTCGTCGCCGTGGAGCCGGCCAGCCGTA
>NZ_JBNRIJ010000004.1:218396-227882 GCF_053557675.1 Pseudomonas sp. XP1
AGGCCGTTACGCGGTCTTTTCTTCCACATGCAGGTACAGGTTGTCGATCAACCGTGTATTACCCAGGTAAGCCGCCGCAATTACCACCAGGTCTCGATCATCGATCACTGCCGGGCGCAGGCTAACGGCATGACGCACTTCCAGGTAATCCGGCCGAAAACCAGCGGTGGTCAACTGTGTCTGGCCTTCGGCAACCAGCGCGGCAAAGTCCCGCTGGCCACGTTCGATGGCAGCAGCGATGTGCTGCAGCGTGCGGTACAACGCTGGCGCCGCAGCACGCTGCTCAGGCGTGAGGTAACCATTGCGCGACGACAGCGCCAGGCCGTCCTCGGCCCGCACGGTAGGCTCGCCGATGATCTGGATCGGCATGTTCAGGTCGCGCACCATGGCGCGGATCACCGCCAGCTGCTGGAAGTCCTTTTCACCGAACACGGCAAGGTCGGGCTGGACCATGTTGAACAGCTTGCTGACCACGGTGGCCACGCCTTCGAAATGCCCGGGCCGGCTGGCGCCGCACAGGCCTTCGGAAAGGCCGGGCACGCTGACGCGGGTTTGCACGCTCATGCCGTCGGGGTACATCTCTTCGACGCTGGGCGCGAACAGCAGATTGCAGCCAGCCTGGAGCAGGCGCTCCTGATCGGCGGCCAGGGTGCGCGGATACTTGTCGAGGTCTTCGTTGGCGCCGAACTGCAGCGGGTTGACGAAGATGCTGGCGACCACGAAATCGGCGCGCTGCGCAGCCTTGGTCACCAAGGCGGCATGGCCGCTGTGCAGGTTGCCCATGGTCGGCACGAAGCCGATGCGCTTGCCTTCACCGCGGGCGCGGGCGACTGCGGCGCGCAGTTCGCGGACGGTCTTGACTGTATTCATGCACTGAACCCGTGTTCGCTGCCTGGGAAGCTGACTTGCTTGACCGCCTCGACGTAAGCGACGAGAGCGCTATGGATATCCGGCTGGCCTTGCATGAAGTTCTTCACGAATTTAGGTACCCGGCCGCTCAGCGACAGGCCGAGCATGTCGTGCAGGACCAGTACCTGGCCATCGGTGCCGCTGCCGGCGCCAATGCCGATCACCGGGATGGCCACGGCACTGGTGATTTCCGCCGCCAGTTCGCTGGGCACGCATTCGAGCAGCAGCATGGCCGCACCGGCCTGTTCCAGGGCGATGGCGTCGGCGCGCATCTGTCGGGCCTGGGCTTCCTGACGGCCCTGCACCTTGTAGCCGCCCAGCACGTTGACAGTCTGCGGGGTCAGGCCCATGTGCGCGCACACCGGCACGCCACGCTCGGCCAGCAGGCGGATGGTCTCGGCCAGCCAGGCAGCACCTTCGATCTTGATCATGTGGGCGCCGGCCTGCATCAGCGTGGCGCTGTTGGCGAAAGCTTGCTCCGGGGTGGCATGCGCCATGAACGGCAGGTCGGCGAGGATAAGGGCGCCGTCGTTGCCACGTTTGACGCTGGCGGTATGGTAGGCCATGTCCGCGGTGGTCACTGGCAGTGTGCTGTCGTGGCCTTGCAGGACCATGCCCAGCGAGTCGCCCACCAGCAACACTTCTACACCGGCCTGGCTGGCGACCTTGGCGAAGGTCGCGTCGTAGCAGGTCAGCATGGTGATTTTTTCACCCTTGGCCTTGAGGCCATTGAGGGTGGTCAGGGTTACTTCAGGCATGTAGGAAATTCCTCGTTCAGGCGCTGTAAAAAACGACTGCATTCAACGCGTGTAGTCATCTTCCGGAGCGGCACATCATCGCGCGTGATGTTCGGGCACAGGTCCGTCCGGGCCTAAATACGGGTATGCGGCACTTTGGTGCCACACGGGACGCCTATAGTCGTGAGCGAGGTGGGGGAAGTCAATCACCCTGTTACCGCATTGTTACGATCAGGGTGTTACTGGCGTTACCGCGCCAGTGCGCAAGGCTGGAACGCCCGGTTTACAGGCGTTCCAGGCCGACGAACGGGCAGTCGTCGAGCAGTTGCGCAAGGGCGCGGCCATCGGCCAGGCGGAAATCGCCCGGTACCAGTTCTGCCAGCGGGTACAGCACGAAAGGCCGGGCATGCATGTGGTAATGCGGCACTTTCAGGCGCGGCTCGTCGAGCACCTGGTCGCCGAACAGCAGGATGTCCAGGTCCAGTGTGCGCGGGCCCCAACGCTCCTTGCGCACGCGGCCCTGGCCGTTTTCGATAGCCTGCAGTGCATCGAGCAGGTCCAGCGGCGCCAAGGCAGTGTCCAGGGCGGCGACGGCATTGGTGTAGCGCGGCTGGCCAGGCAGCAGTGAATCGCTGGTGTACAGGGCCGAGGCCGCCACCAGACGCGTGGCTTCGACCTGGTCGAGGGCCTGCAAGGCGCTACGCAGCTGCTCGGCAGGTGCGTCCAGATTGCTGCCCAGGCCGATATAGGCGCGGGTACTCACTCGAACGCCTCGTCGCCACTGCGCTTGCGCTTGCCACCGCTACGCTTGCGTTTGCGCGGGCCGGCACCGGTACCTTCGTCGCGGCTACCCAGTTCGCGGATCATCTCGCGACGCTCGCTGTCGTTGGCATCCTGGTAATCGGTCCACCACTGGCCAAGGTCGTCGGTTTCTTCGCCGGCGCTTTCCCGCAGCAGCAGGAAGTCGTAGCCGGCACGGAAGCGAGGGTTGTCCAGCAGCATGTCGGCGCGCTTGCCGCTGCGGCGAGGCAGGCGCTCCTGCATGTCCCAGATCTCGCGGATCGGCAGGGTGAAACGCTTGGGGATGGCGATGCGTGCGCATTGCTCGGCGATCAGGTCGTGGGCCGCACCGTTCATGGCCGGTATCGGCGGTACGCCCTGGTTCTGCAGGTGCAACACGCGGGCAGGCAGGGCTGGCCACAGCAGCGCGGCGAAGAGGAAGGCCGGGGTTACCGGTTTACCTTGCTTCACGCGCAGGTCGGTGTTGTTCAGCGCTTGGCTGATCAGCGTGTGAGTGTAGGTCGGGCGTTCGTCCAGGGCATGTGAACTGGCCGGGAACAGCGGCTCGAACAATTGCAGGTCGACCAGCATTTCAAAGGCGATGGCGCCCTGGCCCGAGAGGAAAAGCTTGAGGCTCTCTTCGAACAGGCGCGCCGGTGGAATTTCGCGCAGCAGTGGAGCCAGCTCTCGGATCGGCTGGACCGTGTGCTTTTCGATGCCGAAGTCGAGCTTGGCGGCGAAACGCACCGCGCGCAGCATGCGCACCGGGTCTTCCTGGTAGCGGTGGGTAGGGTCACCGATCAGGCGCAGCAGGCGGTTGCGGATATCGTGCACGCCGTTGGCGTAGTCGAGGATGCGCTCGCTGACCGGGTCGTAGTAAAGGGCGTTGATGGTGAAGTCGCGACGTTGCGCGTCCTCTTCCAGGGTGCCGTACACGTTGTCACGCAGGATGCGACCACTGGCATTGTGCGACGAACGGTGGCTGTCGCCCTGGTCGTCTTCCGTGTGGTGGGCGCGGAAGGTGGCGACTTCGATGATCTCACGGCCGAAATGCACGTGGACCAGCTTGAAGCGGCGGCCAATGATGCGCGCGTTGCGGAATTCGGCACGGACCTGTTCGGGGGTGGCACTGGTGGCGACATCGAAGTCTTTCGGCGTGATGCCCAGCATCAGGTCGCGGACACAGCCACCGACCAGGTAAGCCTGGTAACCGGCGTTCTGCAGGCGTTCCACGATGCTCACCGCATGGCGGCTGAACTGATGGCGTTGCAGCGAGTGCTGGCTCTTGTTGATCACCTCAGGCGTGGTGCGCCTGTGGTGCGGGCCCGGTACGGGCGGGCGGAACGACTGGAACAGCTTCTTCAGCATGGGATGCACTGTTTGAAGGAATGTTCGGCCAAGAATAGGAGAATGGCCGCATGATGGGCGGGGATTCTAGCATTTACTCAAGGAATGGTGTAGGCGGGTAGCAGGGTGCCTGCGGGAAGGGTAGAAACGACAAGGGGAGCCTAAGCTCCCCAAGAAGTCGTTGCGTGCTCTTATTGTTTTTTTGCTGGGCTTCTTGTTTTTGTTGAGTGCCCTGCCCACAAATCTCGAAGCTTGTGGACGACCCCCAATCCAGGGGTTAAGAGCAAACGGATTGCTTTGGCCGCTGATGTCACGTTGATCTGTCGATCCAACCAGTTCAGGCGCTGCTTTTTAGTGCAGTTTTTATTGTTCTCTGCCTGGTTGTGGGGCAAGCCCCAAACACGCATCCTCTCCAAAAGAATCAGTTAGCTGCGCCTCCGCCGTCTTGTTTTTATTGTGCGTGAGCCGTTTCGTCTTGTTCTTATTCTGAGTTGCAGTGCTTGTTATTGTTCTTGTACCAGACATATAGCAGGTGCCGTGCCAACTTTTGCAAGCCCAGTAAAATCAAGGGGTTGGAGCTGGTGAGCGGTTTAGCGGCGGTCGAAAATGTCGAAATTTCGTTACCGTACGCCTCGGGAACTGTTACGGCGGAAAGCTTGGGTAACAGATTTTTGCGGGGGCTGAAGTGTTACCTGGGGTGTGTGCGCTGGCTTTGCTGGCCCTTTCGCGGGTGAACCCGCTCCCACGGGAACGGCGCAGATTTCGCTAAATCCCGGTAAGCCGGCTTCCACAGGGACCGCACCACCTTGAGGGCAGTGAAATTCCTGTGGGAGCGGGTTCACCCGCGAAGCGGCCGGAATGGCACATAGAGAGGGATGAGGGCAGGAGGAGCCTCCCGCCCAGGCAACACGGTTACTCGCTGGTAGCGTTGCTCTTGCGCCGCGGGATGCCCAGGCGCTGGCGGCGTTCCCACAGGCACTTGCGGCTGACCCCGAGCTTGCGGGCCAGCTCGGTCTCGGTCATGTGGTCCTGGTGCTCGAGCACGAAGTGCTGGAAGTAGTCCTCAAGCGACAGGTCCTCGGTCGGTTCATGGCTGGCATTTGCCGTACTGGCCACGACCAGGGCGTTGTCGAGGATTTCGTCCTCCTCCAGGTCGCCGAGTTCGATGTCGATGCCCAGCAGGTCCGCGGAAATTTCTGCGCTCTCGCTGAGGATCACCGCACGCTCCACGGCGTTTTCCAGCTCTCGCACGTTACCCGGCCAGCTGTAGTGACGAATGGCCTGCTCCGCTTCGGCCGAGAAGTGCAAGTCGTCGCGGCCGATGCGCGCGCTCTGGCGGGCGAGGAAGGCGCTGGCGATCTCGTTGACGTCACTGCCGCGCTCGCGCAGGGCAGGCAGTTTCAGCGCGATCACGTGCAGGCGGTAATAGAGGTCTTCGCGGAACTGGCCGGCCTTGGCCAGGTTCTTCAGGTCGCGGTGGGTCGCGGCGATCAGGCGTACATCGACCTTTTGCGACTGTACCGAACCCACCCGGCGAATCTCGCCTTCCTGCAGCACGCGCAGCAGGCGGGCCTGGGCTTCCAGCGGCAGTTCGCCGATTTCGTCGAGGAACAGGGTGCCGCCATCGGCAGCTTCCACCAGGCCAGCGCGCCCGGCGCTGGCGCCGGTGAACGCGCCTTTCTCGTGGCCGAACAGCTCGGACTCGATCAGTGTCTCGGGGATGGCTGCGCAGTTCACCGAAATCATTGGTGCCTTGGCCCGACGCGACAGGTTGTGCAGGGCGCGTGCGACCAGCTCTTTACCGGTGCCCGACTCGCCCTGGATCAGCACGTTCGAATCGGTGGGCGCGACCTTGCGGATCTTGCTGTACATGTCCTGCATTGGCGGACAGGAGCCGATGATGCCGATTTCGCCATTGGCGGCTGCCGCGCTGCCTTTGTCGGCCGGGGCGGCCTTGCCATTGGTGGCGCGTGGCTCGGCCGCCGGTGCGGCTGCCGGGGCGTTCTGCCGGTCGCGCAGGATACGCGCCACCGCTTGAAGCATCTCGTCGTGGTCGAAGGGCTTGGCGATGTAGTCCACCGCGCCCATTTTCATCGAGTCTACCGCCGAGCGCAGGCTGGCGTAGCTGGTCATGATCAGCACTGGGGTGCCCTGGCCGAGCTTGATCAGTTCGGTGCCGGGCGCGCCGGGCAGGCGCAGGTCGCTGACGATCAGGTCGAAGGTGGCAATGCTGAAGCGTTCCTGGGCTTCCTGCACCGAGCCGGCTTCGCTGACCTGGTACTGGTTCCGTTCGAGCAGGCGACGCAAGGCCGAGCGGATGATGGTTTCGTCTTCGACGATCAGAATGTGCGGCATTGATTCAATTCTCTCGACGGTCTCGAATTTCAGGGGACGTCGCTACGACATGCCGGGGCAGGGTCACGCGGATCCGGGTGCCACGTTGCCGTTCGATATCGGCCGGGCTGTCGATGGTGATTTGCCCATAATGCTCTTCCACGATGGAATAGACCAGAGCGAGCCCCAGTCCGGTTCCTTCGCCCGGGTCCTTGGTGGTGAAGAAGGGCTCGAAAAGGCGGTCCATGATGTTCTTCGGGATCCCGCTGCCCTCATCCTCGACGATCAGGTCGACGGTGTGCTCGCTGACTTCGCTGCGCACACGCACGGCGCTGCCGGGCGGCGAGGCGTCGCGAGCGTTGGAAAGCAGGTTGATCAGCACCTGGGCCAGGCGCTGCGGGTCCCCTTCGGCCCAGTGCTCAGGGTCGCAGAGGTTGAAGAACTGTACTTCGAAATTGCGCCGATTCAACGCCAGCAGACCGATGGCATCCTGCGCCACTTCGGCCAGGCATACCGGCTCTTCGCTGTTCTGGTGGCTGCCGCCGGCATGGGCGAAGCTCATCAGCGACTGGACGATGCGCGATACCCGCTTGGTCTGTTCGAGAATCTGGCTGGACAGCTCGATGATTTCGCCATCGCCCTCACGCTCCTCGCGCAGGTTCTGCGCCAGGCAGGCGATGCCGGTGATCGGGTTGCCGATCTCGTGAGCCACGCCGGCAGCCAGGCGGCCGATACTGGCCAGGCGTTCGGAATGAACCAGCTTGTCTTCCAGCGCCTGGGTTTCGGTAAGGTCCTCTACCAGCAGCACCAGGCCACTGTTGCCTGGGGCCAGCGGCTCGTCGATGGCCGCCTTGTGCAGGTTCAGCCAGCGCGGCTGGCCGTCCAGCGCAAGGCGCTGCTTGTGCAGGTGCTCGTCGGGCACATTGATGAAACCTTGCAGCAGGCCGCGCCAGGGTTCGCTGATGGTGACCAGGCGTGAGCCGACCACGTGCTTGGCGGCGATGCCGGTGAGCTCTTCCATGGCCTTGTTCCACATCAGGATTTCCTGGTCCTTGGCCAGCGAGCAGACGCCCATGGGCAGTTCCTGCAGGGTCTGGCGGTGGTAGCGGCGCAGGGCGTCGAGCTCGGCGGCCAGGCCGGTCAGGCGCGAGTGGTAGTCTTCCAGGCGGCTTTCGATGAAGTGGATGTCCTCGGTCACGTAGTTTTCGTTACCGGACTTGTACGGCAGGAAGGTCTCGACCATGTCCTGGGCCACGCTCGGCCCCATCAGGCCGGACAGGTTGGCCTCGATGCGGTCGCGCAGGCGGCGCAAGGCATAGGGACGGCGCTCGTCGAACGGCAGGTAGAGGTCGCGCAGAGCCTGTTCCACTTCCTTCTGTGCGGCCTTGGCGCCCAGCGGCTTGGCCAGTTGGGTGGCGAATTCCTGTGGCGAGGCGGCGTGCAGCTCGCGGCGTTGCGGGCGGCGCACGTTGTCCACCGCGCAGGCTTCGGCGGCGCTGACCTCTTCGTTGCTTGCGTTGGTGAACAGCGAGATCAGGGTGAACAGCAGCACGTTGGCCGCCAGCGAGGCGATGGCCGCCATGTGCCAGCTGGTGTCGTCCAGCACGTAGATCATGTCCAGCAGCGGGATGTAGAAGCCCTGCAGGTTGCCCAGCAGTGGCAGTAGCATGGTCACCATCCACACCAGGGTGCCGGCCAGCAGGCCGGCGATGAAGCCGCGGCGGTTGGCGGTCGGCCAGTACAGCACCGACAGCACGCCCGGCAGGAACTGCAACGTGGCCACGAAGGCGACGATGCCCAGGTTGGCCAGGCTCTGGTGGTTGTTCTGGGTCAGGTAGAACATGAACCCGGCGGTGATGATGGCGACGATCAGCGCGCGGCGGGTCCACTTCAGCCAACGGTAGATGTTACCTTCGGCCGGCGGCTGGTACAGCGGTAGCACCAGGTGGTTGAGGGCCATGCCCGACAGCGCCAGGGTGGTGACGATGATCAACCCGCTGGCAGCCGACAAGCCGCCGATGTAGGCCAGCAGCGCCAGCGCCTGGTTGTTGGCGGCAAGCCCCAGGCCCAGGGTGAAGTACTCGGGGTTGGTGGTGGCGCCCAGGCGCAGGCCGGCCCATAGCACCAGCGGCACGGCCAGGCTCATCAGCAGCAGGAACAACGGTAGCCCCCAGCTGGCGCTGACCAGCGAGCGCGGGTTGAGGTTTTCGGTGAAGGCCATGTGGTACATGTGCGGCATGACGATGGCCGATGCGAAGAACACCAGCAGCAAGGTGCGCCATGGGCCTTCTTGCAGGGGCGTATGCAGAGCCGCCAGGGCGGTCTGGTTCTGCAGCAACCACACTTCCAGTTCGTGCGGGCCGCCGAATACGCCATACAGGGCGTACAGGCCGATACCGCCCAGGGCCAGCAGCTTGATCACCGACTCGAAGGCGATGGCAAACACCAGCCCTTCATGCTTTTCGCGTGTGGCGATGTGCCTGGAACCAAAGAAGATGGTGAACAGGATGATCAGCGCACAGAAGGCGAAGGCCACCCGTGCCTTGACCGGCTCACCGGTAAGGATGCTTATCGAGTCGGCCACCGCCTGGATCTGCAGGGCCAGCAAGGGCAGCACGCCGATCAGCATGATGATGGTGGTCAGTGCCCCGGCCCAGGTGCTGCGGAAACGGAACGCCAGCAGGTCGGCCAGCGAGGACAGCTGGTAGGTACGGGTGATCTTGAGGATCGGGTAGAGCAGCACCGGCGCCAGCAGGAACGCGCCGGACACCCCCAGGTAACAGGCAAGGAAACCGTAACCGTACTGGTAGGCCAGGCCCACCGAGCCATAGAAAGCCCAGGCACTGGCGTACACGCCGAGCGACAGGATGTAGGTAAGCGGGTGGCGAATGATCGAGCGCGGGATCAACCCCCGCTCGCTGATCCAGGCCACGCCGAACAACACCATCAGGTACGCGGCGCTGATCAGGATCATCTGGGTCAGGCTAAAGCTCATCGGCATCTCGTTGGCTCTGCAGGATGAAGGTGACGACGATCAGGATCAGCCAGAGCAGGTAAGGGCGATACCAGGCTCCGGTCGGTTCGATCCACCAGTCCATGATGGCCGGGGAGAACAGGTAGATCCCCACGACCAGAAGCAGGACCAAACGATAGATGTACATGCTGGCCTCGATGGTTGGGCGCTGCGGGCTTGGACTTATTATTGGCGCAAATGGCTGGGCGGATGCTAGCGGGAATCCATAGGGTTCGCCAAGAGGTTGAATTTATTGGGCTTTTGTTTTTGAGGGGTGGGTTGCCTGTTCTGGCTCTATCGCCGGCAAGCCAGCTCCCACAGGATCACCACAGGTTCTGAATGCTGTGCTGTACCTGTGGGAGCTGG
>NZ_JBNRIJ010000004.1:227960-254749 GCF_053557675.1 Pseudomonas sp. XP1
CGCCACTGCTTGCGCGCCATCGCCAGCACTTCGGCTGGCGTTGCCAGCAACAACTCGGGGTCTGCTTCCTGCCCCAGCGCCCGCAGCGCCCGCAGCAACAGCGGTGTCGCCTGGTCCGCCTGCAGCGGCGGCGAGCGGTACGATTTGCCCAGCTTGTGCCCGTCCGGCTGCACGATCAGCGGAATATGCAGGTAACGCGGCTGCGAGAAGCCCAGCAACTCTTGCAGGTAGAGCTGGCGCGGGGTGTTGTCGAGCAGGTCGGCGCCACGCACGATGTCGGTAACACCTTGCCAGGCATCGTCCAGTACCACCGCCAGCTGATAGGCATACAGCCCGTCGCGGCGCTGGATGACGAAATCGCCCACTTCACGCCCCAGGTGCTGCTGGAACTCGCCCTGCACCCGGTCGGTAAAACGGTAGAGCAGCTCTGGCACGCGCAGGCGGATCGCTGCGCCTTCACGAGCATGCCCGGCATTGCGGCAAAGGCCTGGGTAGATACCGTTGTAACCTTCGAGCTGCTTGCGCGAGCAGGTGCAGGCGTAGGCCAGGCCCATGTTGAACAGGCGGTCGACGACCGCGGCATAGGCATCGTGCCGCTGGCTCTGGAACACCACTTCGCCATCCCACTCCAGGCCGTAGCGTTCCAGGGTCTGCAGGATCGCATCGCGGGCACCGGGCATTTCCCGAGGCGGGTCGGTGTCTTCCATGCGCAGCAGCCAGCGGCCGTTCACGGCGCGGGCATCGAGCCAGGAGGCGAGGGCGGCGACCAGCGAGCCGAAGTGCAGGAAGCCGCTGGGGGTGGGGGCGAAACGCCCGATGTAGCTTGATTCGGTCATGGTCAGGCTGGGTATATAAATGAAACGGGGCGCATGATGCGCCCCGTTCAGGTGGAAAGAAAGATCAGCCTTTGCCGACCGTCTTTTCCTTTTTCTCTGCGATTTCCTTGCAGTCGAAGCACAGGTCGGCGGTAGGGCGGGCCTCCAGGCGACGCAGGCCGATCTCGATGCCGCACGATTCGCACCAGCCGTACTCATCGGCCTTGATCTTCTCGAGGGTCTTGTCGATTTTCTTGATCAGCTTGCGTTCGCGATCGCGGTTGCGCAGCTCGAGGGCGAATTCTTCTTCCTGGCTGGCACGGTCGGCCGGGTCGGGGAAGTTGGCTGCTTCGTCCTTCATGTGATCCACAGTGCGGTCGACACTTTCCATCAAGTCTCGCTTCCAGGCGCCGAGAAGCTTGGTGAAGTGCTGTTTCATGGGCTCGCCCATGTACTCTTCACCCTTGGTTTCTACGTAGGGCTCGACACCGTACATGGTCTGGGCTTTTTGCTTTTCTACGGTGGACATGAATAGACCGCCTCTCACTCATCTGATCCAATGCGCAGGCTGCTCCATCTCCGGCACCCGCCGGCCCTGCGACTGCGAGCCGCCGAACTTACCAGATAGATCGGGGGTGCGCTACCCCGCCCGATCCTGGTAATTGACAACGGCGCGAACCGCACGTTCGGTGGCGTGCAGAGGTAGAATCTCCAGTTTAGACCCAATTGAGAGAAGGTCATGGCCCACCCCTACAGCGCGCGCAGCCGCGCCATCGAACCCTTCCACGTCATGGCGCTGCTGGCTCGGGCCAACGAGCTGCAGGCGGCCGGGCACGATGTGATCCACCTGGAAATCGGCGAGCCGGACTTCACCACAGCCGCGCCCATCGTTGCCGCCGGTCAGGCCGCATTGGCCGCCGGGCACACCCGCTACACCGCCGCTCGCGGGCTGCCGGCGCTGCGCGAAGCCATTGCCGGTTTCTACGGCCAGCGTTATGGCCTGATTGTCGACCCTGAACGCATCCTCATCACCCCGGGTGGCTCCGGTGCGCTGCTGCTGGCCAGCAGCTTGCTGGTCGACCCAGGCAAGCACTGGCTGCTGGCCGACCCGGGCTACCCGTGCAACCGCCACTTCCTGCGCCTGGTCGAGGGCGGGGCGCAGCTGGTGCCGGTGGGCCCGGATGTGAATTATCAACTGACCGCCGGCCTTGTCGACCGCTACTGGGACAAGGACACGGTCGGTGCCCTGGTCGCCTCGCCGGCCAACCCGACCGGCACTGTGCTGGGGCGTGACGAGCTGGCCAGCCTGTCCCGCGCCACCCGCGAACGGCATGGCCACCTGGTGGTAGACGAGATTTACCACGGGCTGACCTATGGCATGGACGCACCCAGCGTGCTGGAAGTGGACGACTCGGCATTTGTCCTGAATAGTTTTTCCAAGTATTTCGGCATGACCGGTTGGCGCCTTGGCTGGCTGGTGGCGCCTCCTGGCGCGGTGGCCGACCTGGAAAAGCTGGCACAAAACCTGTACATCAGTGCGCCAAGCATGGCCCAACATGCCGCGCTGGCGTGTTTCCAGCCCGAATCCCTGGCCATTTTCGAGGAGCGCCGCGCCGAGTTCGCCCGTCGCCGCGACTACCTGTTGCCCGCCCTGCGCGAACTGGGCTTCCGCATTGCCGTCGAGCCGCAAGGGGCTTTCTACCTTTATGCCGACATCAGTGCCTTTGGCGGTGACGCGTTCGCCTTCTGCCGGCACTTCCTGGAAACGGAGCACCTGGCCTTCACCCCGGGCCTGGACTTCGGCCGACACCTGGCCGGCCACCACGTGCGCTTTGCCTACACCCAGAGCCTGCCACGCCTGGAAGAGGCGGTGCAGCGGATTGCCCGCGGCCTGCGGAGCTGGCAAGGCTGATGCAGTACCATCCCCCACTCGAACAGGGCCGCCTGCTGCGCCGCTACAAACGCTTTCTGGCGGATATCGAACTGCCCGGCGGCGAACAACTGACCATCCACTGCCCCAACACCGGCTCCATGCTCAACTGCATGCGTGAAGGCGGGCAGGTGTGGTTCAGCCGCTCCAACGACCCCAAGCGCAAGCTCCCGGGCACGTGGGAAATCAGCGAAACCCCGCAAGGGCGGCTGGCCTGTGTGAATACCGGGCGGGCCAATACACTGGTCGAAGAGGCTCTACATGCCGGCATCATCGTCGAACTTGCAGGCTTCAGTGCTTTAAGGCGTGAAGTGGCCTACGGCGACGAAGGTAGCCGCATCGACTTTCGCCTGGAGTTCGATGGTGCCCCGGCCTATGTCGAGGTCAAGAGCGTGACGCTGGGCTACCCAGACAGCACGGTCGCGGCCTTCCCTGATGCAGTTACCCAGCGCGGTGCCAAGCACCTGCGCGAGCTGGCGAAGCTGGCCAGGCAAGGCGTGCGGGCGGTGCAGCTGTATTGCGTGAACCTGACCGGTATCGACGCGGTGCGCCCGGCCGAGGAAATCGATGCGGCCTATGCCCAAGCCCTGCGCGCAGCGGTGGCGGAGGGGGTGGAGGTGCTGGCCTACGGCACGCGCCTGGACGCCGCTGAAGGCATCGTCATCGACCGTCGCCTGCCGGTGCTGCTTACCCCTTGAACCAGATGCCCTGGCTGTCCTCGTGGCAGCCCAGGGCCTGCAGCTGCTCGCCCTCGCACGGCCCGGCCACGCATTCGCCGCTTTCGATCAGGAACAGCGCCCCATGATGGGCGCAGTGGATCAGGCTGGCGCCGTCATCGAGAAACGCATCTTCTGCCCAGTTCAGGGGGATGCCGCGGTGGGGGCAACGGTTGCGGTAGAGGTACACCTGGCCTTGGCGGCGTACGCCGAACAGTTCGACGCCGTCTACGCTGAAGGCGCGGCTTTGGCCTTCGAGCAGACCGTGGGAGGTACAAAGGAAGTGCATGGCAAGGACGACTCGTGAAACAAGTGGTGGCTTGACGCTTCAATGCGAATAATTATCAAATGGCCCGCATTCGCTGCGCCCGGCTGCTTATGGTGCGCAGTTCCGTCGCCCGCCACAAGGCGCGCGGCCCGCCTGCAGAAGGAACCCGATGATGCGTCGTCTCGTCGCCTTGCTCGCCCTGTGCGCGAGCCTTGTGCTCCCCACCCAGGCCCTGGCGGCCGAGCTGCCGCAGCGTTGGGTCAGCGCTGGTGGTGCACTGAGCGAATGGATCAGTGCGCTGGGTGGTGAAGCGCGGTTGGTGGGGGTGGATACCACCAGCCAGCACCCACCATCGCTGAAGTCACTGCCCAGCGTCGGCTACCAGCGGCAGTTGTCTGCGGAAGGCATTCTCAGCCTGCGCCCGGATGTGCTGGTGGGCACCGAGGAAATGGGGCCGCCACCGGTACTGGCGCAAATCCGCAAGGCTGGCGTGCGGGTCGAACTGTTCTCCAGCAAGGCTGAACTGGCGGCAGTGGATGAAAACCTCAAGCACCTGGGGCAGTTGCTGGGGGCAGAACATCAGGCCGCGGTCTTGGCGTCGGGGTACCACCAGCAGCTCGATGCCTTGCAGGCCGAGGTCAGGCAGGCCCAGGCCGGGCAGAAGGCGCCAGGAGTATTGCTGCTGCTCGGGCATGCCGGTGCCAAGCCGCTGATCGCGGGGCAGGGCACCGCCGGTGACTGGCTGCTGAACCAGGCGGGTGGGCATAACCTGGCAGAACATCAGGGCTACAAGAATTTCTCCAGCGAAGCACTGGCGGCGCTGGACCCGGATGTGATCGTGTTTTCCGACCGGGCGCTGGCCGATGAGCGGGCCTTGCAGGCGTTGCTGAAAGAAAACCCCGCGCTGGCGGCTTCGCGCGCCGTGCGGGAGAAGCGTCTGGTATCGCTTGACCCGACGCTGCTGGTCGGCGGGCTCGGACCACGCCTGCCGGCAACACTGCAGTTGCTTGCGGCCACCTTCTATCCGGCTGCCAAGGCCAGCCTCGCCCAATGAAACAGCGGGTCCAGCCACGCACGCTGTTCGTTTGCCTGAGCCTGTCGTGCCTCCTGGCGGTGTGGTTGTCTTTGGCCCTGGGGCCGGTCAGCCTGCCGCTGTTCGATACCTTGCGTGCCGGCCTGCGCCTGCTGGGGCTGCCTATAGCTGCTGACGGCTTGCAGCAGGCCGAGATGATCCTCGGCCAGATCCGTCTGCCACGCACCTTGCTGGGGTTGGCGGTGGGCGCGGTGCTTGCGTTGTCCGGTGTAGCGATGCAGGGGCTGTTCCGTAACCCACTGGCCGACCCCGGCCTGGTAGGGGTTGCCGCCGGGGCGGCGGTGGGCGCGGCGGTGGCCATCGTGGGTGGCAGCTGGCTGGGCGGCATGCCGGATTTGCTTGCGCCTTACCTATTGTCGCTTTGTGCATTCATCGGCGGGCTGGGCGTGACTGCGCTGGTCTATCGTCTGGGCCGACGCGACGGCCAGACCAACGTCGCCACGATGCTGCTGGCAGGTGTGGCCATGACCGCGTTGGGCGGGGCTGTCGTGGGGCTGTTCTCCTACCTGGCCGACGACGCCACGCTGCGCACGCTGACCTTCTGGAACCTGGGCAGCCTCAATGGCGCCAGTTACCAGCGACTGTGGCCGTTGCTGCTGGCGGCTGCGGGCGTGGCTGTGTGGCTGCCACGCCGGGCCAAGGCGTTGAATGCCATGCTGCTGGGTGAGTCGGAGGCACGCCACCTGGGCATTGACGTGGAGCGGCTCAAGCGCGAGCTGGTGTTCTGCACGGCGCTGGGCGTAGGTGCGGCGGTGGCGGCTGCCGGGTTGATCGGTTTCATCGGCCTGGTGGTACCGCACCTGGTGCGCCTGCTGGCCGGGCCTGATCACCGTGTGGTACTGCCAGCTTCCTTGTTGGCGGGCGGTGCGCTGATGCTGTTCGCCGATTTGGCGGCGCGGCTGCTGGTGGCGCCTGCCGAGCTGCCGATCGGCATCGTCACGGCCTTTATCGGTGCACCGTTCTTCCTGTTCCTGCTGATACGAGGGCGCAGCTGATGTTGCAAGCCGAGGGGCTGTACTTGCGGCGGGGCAGCAATGAAGTGCTGCATGACATTCATCTGCAGCTGGGCCCGGGGCAGGTGGTGGGCGTGCTCGGCCCCAACGGTGCGGGCAAGAGCAGCCTGCTGGGTGTTCTGTGTGGTGAACTGGTGCCTGATCGCGGGCAGGTGACGCTAAAGGGCAGGCCGCTGGCCGACTGGGCGGGGCAGGAACGGGCCAGGCGCCTGGCGGTATTGCCGCAGGTGTCCAGCCTGGGGTTCTCGTTCCGGGTCGAGGAAGTGGTTGGCATGGGGCGCATGCCTCATGGCACCGGGCAGCGACGCGATGCGGAAATCGTCGAGGCGGCCTTGCGGACGGCGGATGCCTGGCACCTGGTGGAGCGGAGTTACCTGGCGTTGTCTGGCGGCGAGCGGCAACGGGTGCACCTGGCTCGGGTGCTGGCGCAGTTGTGGCCGGGCGAGGCGGGTACCACGCTGCTGCTCGACGAGCCGACCTCGATGCTCGACCCATTGCACCAGCACACCACCCTGGAGGCCGTGCGCCGCTTTGCCGAGCGTGGCGCCGCGGTGCTGGTGATCCTGCATGACTTGAACCTGGCGGCGCGCTACTGTGACCGTATCCTGCTGCTGGAGCACGGGCGCTGCCATGCCTTTGCCGCACCGTCAGCAGTGCTGACGCCTGCGGCTTTGAAGGCGGTATACGGGATCGATGTGCTGGTACAGACGCACCCAGAGCGTGGGCATCCGCTGATCATCACACGCTAACGCTGGTGCGCTCCTACAAGTGCTGGTGCAGACCATGAATGGAGGTACTGCCCATGCGACATCCGCTGCTGTCCGTTTTCTCGCTGTGCTTGGTGCTGGTACTGGGTGGCTGCCAGGCCAACCTGCCACCGCTGCCCGCCTGGCAGAGCAGTGAGGGGCGCAGCCATGCCGAGCTGGGGCATATCGTCGATCTCGCCAATGGCCAGCTGATCAGCCCTGAGCAACTGGTGCAGCACCTGTCTGCCGCCCCCCGGGTGCTGGTCGGCGAGAAACACGACAACCCCGATCATCACGCACTGCAGTTGTGGCTGCTGCGCGCCCTGCAAGGCCAACGTGTGCAGGGCAGCCTGCTGCTGGAAATGCTGCAGCCCGAGCAGCAACCGCTGCTGGACAAGCTCGCGGGGCAACCTTTGCCGGCAGATTTGCCCAAGGCTCTGGCTTGGCAGGACGGCTGGGATTGGCAGATGTACGGGCCAATCGTGACTGAGGCTTTGCAGCAGCGGGTGCCTTTGCTGGCCGCCAACCTATCAACCGGCGAGATGCGCCAGGCTTATCGTCAGCCGGCCTCGTTACCTGGCGAACGCTCCAATGCGCCGGCGGTCAAGGCCGCCTTGCTGGAGCATGTACGTGCTGGGCATTGCGGGATGCTGCCAGAAAGCCAGCTGCCGGCAATGCTGGCTGTGCAGCAACAGCGCGACCGGCGCATGGCCGAGCGGTTGCTGGCTGCACCGCAGCCGGCAGTGCTGCTGGCCGGGGCTTATCACGTGCGCAAGGACTTGGGTGTGCCGTTGCACCTGGCTGACTTGCAAGCGCAGGGGGAGGGCAAGGTATTGCTTCTGGCAGAGGTCGGTGAGCAGGTTGAGGCAGGCGAGGCTGATTTTGTGTGGTACACGGCAGCGACGCCGGAGCAGGACTATTGCGCGCAACTGCGGTGACAAGGCTGCAAAAGGCAAAAAAAGACCCGGCAAATTGCCGGGTCAATAACCGTGATTAGCCTGATGAGGAGATAATCTGAGAGTCCGAACCAGGGGCTCTTAGCTTATCCAACCAGTCTCGCGACCAGTTGTGATAATCATAACGATTCTCATTTCGTCGTCAATCCTTTCCTGAGATTATTTCTGATTTTTTTGCGCAGGGCTTTTCGCATCCAGCTGTTGGTTGAGCGCCTCTTTGCGCTCCAGCGGCAAATCGTTCCAGTGCATGTCCAGCAGGGCGCCTTCAATGGCATACAACAGCACCTTCGATGCGCGGAACCCTCGTGTCTTCACGGCCTGGTACGCACCTACCGCGCCCAGGCGGCGCAGATCCGATGCACTGTGGATGCCGGCTGCATGCAGCCACTGCGCAGAGGTCTTGCCAAGGTTCTTCAGATGCTGCAATTCATCGTTCATCGAGCCTCCTTGCGATGGCTGAACGGGGATTGGGGGATAAATCGCGAGCAGGTCAGAGAGGAGTGTAGCGGGGGATGGGAAATGCGCGGCCTTTTGCCATAGGGGGCGACGAGATGTCCTGTGCCGGCCTCTTCGCGGGTAAACCCGCTTCCACAAGGTTCTCTGCAAGTCTCACGACTGACGCAGTACGACTCTGTGGGAGTGGGTTTACCCGCGAAGAGGCCGGCACAGGAAAACGCTGACCTTACAGCCCAGGCAAGCGCTGGCGAATCTGCTCGATCACCTGGTCCATGCTCCCTGCACTCTGGGTATCGACACGGGTGCTCTGCACCAGCTCTTGTGCACTCAGCGGCTCACGGCTGGCCTCCTGGGCCTTGACCACTTCCAGGGTGGCATCCGACGGGTCGGTGTTTTCTGCCTGGCGCTGCTCCAGCCAGCTGGCGATGACCGCATCCGGTGCATGGCAGTCGAGGATCAGGAATGGCACGCCGGTCTGGCTGGCGATGTCCGCCGCGGCCTGGCGTTGATCGCGCTTGAGGTAGGTGGCATCCAGCACCACCGGGAAGCCGGCTCGCAGCACGGTCGCCGCCACCTCGTGCAAGCGCTGGTAGGTCGCGACACTGGCGTCCTGGCCATAGATGCCGGTACTCAGCTGGCCAGCGTCAGCCTGCTGCTGTTCGCCGAACAGGCGTTTGCGCTCCACATCCGAACGCACGCGGACGGCTCCCAAGGCCTCGACCATGCGCATGGCGACGTGGCTTTTGCCCACTGCCGAAACACCGTGAGTAATGGCCAGCAGGCGCGACGGGATGGCGCTGTAGCTTTCCGCCAGGTTGGCATAGTTGCGGTAGGTGCGCAGGGTGGTGGCGCGCTGCACGCCATCGGCATCGGCTGGCATGCTGAACAGTGCAACCTTGGCCCGCACCAGCGCGCGGTAGGCTTTGTAGAAGTTGAGCAGTTCCAGGCCTTCGTAGTCGCCGGTCAGTTCCAGGTACTGGCTGATGAAGCGGCGGGCCAGGCATTTCAGGCCGCGGTCTTCCAGGTCCATGGCCAGGAAGCCGGTGTCGGCGTACACATCGGTCAGGCGGAACGGTTCGTTGAACTCGATGCAGTCGAAGATCACCACCTTGCCGTCGATCAGGGTGGCGTTGCCCAGGTGGATGTCACCGTGGCATTCACGGATGAAACCATTGGCCTTGCGCTTTTCCAGCAGGCCATGCAGGCGCTCGAAGCTGCTGCGTGCCCAGGCCTGCAGGGCGTCGAGTTGCTGCAGGTCGGCCTTGTCGCTGAGGAACGGGCGAATCTGCTCGAAGTTCTGTTCCACAGGCGCCATCACGCTGTCCGGCGTGCCGAGCGGGTGCTCCACCGGAACGCGTGGGGCCTGCAGGTGGAACTCGGCGATCTGCCGGGCCATCTGGTCGATGTGCGCGGCATTCAGTTCGCCATTGGCCTGCAGGGTGTTGAGCATCTGCCCCTGGGGGAACTGGCGCATCTTCAGCACGTACTCGATGGCTTCGCCTTCACCACCGATCTGCGGCGCGTCGACGCTACCGGTGATCGGCAACACTTCCAGGTACAGGCCGTCGGTCAGGCGCTGGTTCAGGCGCAATTCTTCGTTACAGAAATGCCGGCGCTGGTCCAGGCCGGTGAAGTCGAGGAAGCCGAAGTTCATCGGCTTCTTGATCTTGTAGGCATACTCGCCAGTGAGCAGGACCCAGGAGATATGCGTCTCGATGAGCTGGAACCCATCCACGGGGTGAGGGTACAGGGCGGGGTTCTGCAACGCAGTGATAAGGGCTTGGCTCACGGGAAATCCTTCCGGGGGCAGGGAATTCGAATGCGCCATTATGGTCAATGGTGCCGTCCCTGCCTACCGCCGGGGGCGTCTGCCCAGCCTTTATAAAGTGCGTATAATCCGCCGCCATGACCCGAACCCGAAATCCCCGTACCCCTCAGAAACGCCCGACCGGCCGCTCCCGCGCCTGGCTGGGCTGGGCTTTGAAGCTCAGCCTGGTCGGCCTGGTGATCGTCGCCGGCTTCGCGGTTTACCTCGATGCCGTTGTCCAGGAAAAGTTTTCCGGCAAGCGCTGGACCATCCCGGCCAAGGTGTATGCCCGGCCGCTGGAGCTGTTCACCGGCCAGAAGCTGAGCAAGAACGACTTCCTCACCGAGCTGGACGCCCTCGGCTACCGGCGTGAAAGCGCGGCCAACGGCCCGGGCGCGGCGGCAGTCAACGGCAATACCGTCGAGCTCAATACCCGTGGCTTCCAGTTCTACGAGGGCATGGAGCCGGCGCAGTTCGTGCGTGTGCGCTTCTCTGGCGATTATGTGGCGGGCCTTTCCGGCGCCAACGGCAAGACGCTCGATGTAGTGCGCCTGGAGCCGCTGATGATCGGCGGCATCTACCCGAAAAACCTCGAAGACCGCATCCTGATCAAGATCGACCAGGTGCCGCCGTACCTGCTCGAAACCCTGGTGGCGACGGAAGACCGTGATTTCTACAGCCACTTCGGGGTGTCGCCCAAGTCCATCGCCCGAGCCATGTGGGTCAATACCTCGGCAGGTTCCATGCGCCAGGGTGGCAGCACGCTGACCCAGCAGTTGGTGAAGAACTTCTACCTCACCAGCGAGCGCAGCCTCAGCCGCAAGCTGACCGAGGCGATGATGGCCGTATTGCTGGAACTGCACTACGACAAGCGCGAGATCCTCGAGGCCTACCTCAACGAGGTGTTCGTCGGCCAGGATGGTCAGCGTGCGGTGCACGGCTTCGGCCTCGCCAGCCAGTTCTTCTTCAGCCAACCGCTGTCGGAGCTGAAATTGCACCAGATCGCTCTGCTGGTGGGCATGGTCAAGGGGCCCTCCTACTACAACCCGCGTCGCTATCCGGACCGCGCCCTGGCCCGCCGCAACCTGGTGCTCGACCTGGTGGCCGAGCAGGGCGTGGCCAGCCAGGCAGAAGTCGATGCAGCGAAGAAGATGCCGCTGGGCGTGACCAAGCGCGGCAGCCTGGCAGACAGCTCGTTCCCGGCCTTCCTCGACCTGGTCAAGCGTCAGCTGCGCCAGGACTACCGCGATGAAGACTTGACCGAAGAAGGCCTGCGCATCTTCACCAGCTTCGACCCGATCCTGCAGATGAAGGCCGAAACCTCGATGAGCGAGACCTTCAAGCGCCTCGCGGGGCGCAAGGGGGCGGACGAGGTTGAGTCGGCGATGGTCGTGACCAATCCGGAAACCGGTGAGGTGCAGGCGCTGATCGGCAGCCGCCAGGCCGGCTTCGCCGGCTTCAACCGCGCCATTGATGCTGTGCGGCCGATCGGTTCGCTGGTCAAGCCGGCGGTGTACCTGACCGCGCTGGAACAACCGACCAAGTACACCTTGACCAGTTGGGTGCAGGACGAGCCGTTCTCGGTCAAAGGTGCCGACGGCCAGGTCTGGCGCCCGCAGAACTACGATCGTCGCCCGCATGGCACCATCTACCTGTACCAGGGGCTGGCCAACTCCTACAACCTGTCGACTGCCAAGATCGGCCTGGAAGTGGGTGTGCCTAACGTGATCAAGACCATTGGCCGGCTGGGTGTGAATGTCGACTGGCCAGCCTTCCCGGCCATGCTGCTGGGTGCCGGTGGCATGTCGCCAATGCAGGTCGCAACCATGTACCAGACCATCGCCAACGGCGGCTTCAACACCCCGATGCGCGGTATCCGCAGCGTGCTCACCGCCGAGGGCGAGCCGCTCAAGCGCTACCCGTTCCAGATCCAGCAAACCTTCGACCCGGGGGCCATCTACCTGGTGCAGAACGCCATGCAGCGGGTGATGCGCGAAGGTACCGGCCGCTCGGTGTACAACACTTTGCCGCGCAATCTCACCCTGGCGGGCAAGACCGGTACCAGTAACGATTCGCGCGATAGCTGGTTCTCCGGCTTCAGCCAGGATCTGCTGGCCGTTGTATGGATGGGGCGTGACGATAACGGCAAGACGCCATTCACCGGTGCCACCGGTGCCTTGCAGGTGTGGACCAGCTTCATGAAGAAGGCCGACCCGCTGCCGCTGGACATGCCGCAACCGGACAACGTGGTGCAGGCCTGGATCGACCCGTACAGTGGCCACGGGTCTGATGGCAGCTGTCCGGGAGCGGTGCAGATGCCGTATATTCGCGGCAGTGAACCGCCCGCCGGCGCGACCTGTGGCGGTGAGCAGGATCCAGTTGAATCGGTCATGGACTGGGTCAAGGGCTGGATGAATTAAGCACAGGCTGCATTGATGAGGTGTGACGTGAACAAGTGGCTGTTTCCTGCCGTGACGGCGCTGGCGGTGCTCCAGGGGTGCGCCAGCGTCCCGCGTGGCAATATTCCGGTGGTCGACTCGAGCACCCGCGTGTCCAACAGCGAACGCGTGACGGCCAACCGCTCTGCGGGTGGCTATAGCGCGGGCACCGCACAGGCGCAAACGCTGCCTGAAGACTCCGGCGTCACCGTGATGATCCCGCAGGGCGCTGGCGCCTCGGGCATTCAGACATTCCCGGCGGCCAATGGCGCAGCGCCGATCAGCACCTCCCCGATCACTCCGGGGCCGATCACCACAGGGCCTGTCACTTCGGCACCGATGACCACCAACCCCAACCCGATCGCCGACGAACCTTTCGATATCGCGGCGATGAACAGTGCCCCGCAAACCACCAGCGCACCAACTGGTATACCGCGTAGCAGCGCAGCTGCAGGTGGCTTGTCGGCCGACGAGCAGCTGGACGGCCCGGTGCTGGCGCTGCTGACCACCGCGAAAACCCAGCAGGGCAGTGGTGACTTCAACGGTGCCGCCTCGAGCCTGGAGCGTGCCCAGCGCATTGCCCCGCGCGAGCCGCAGGTGCTTTACCGCCTGGCCCAGGTGCGTCTTTCGCAAGGCGATGCACCGCAGGCCGAGCAGTTGGCACGTCGTGCCCTGACTTACGCCAACGGCCGCCCGAGCCTTCAGGCCGAGCTGTGGAACACCATTGCCCAGGCCCGCGAAAAGCAGGGTGACAGCGCTGGTGCAGCACTGGCCCGGCAAAAGGCACGGGTCAATTCGTGATGATCGAGCAGCGCATTCTGGATGTTGCCGACCACCTGCTGTTGATCGAGCGTGAGCTGCAAGTGCAAGGCTGGTGGGATGACGAGCCGCCAAGCGACGAGGCACTGGCCAGTACGGTGCCTTTTGCAGTCGACACCCTCAGTTTCGAGCAGTGGTTGCAATGGATCTTCCTGCCGCGCATGAAGATCATCATCGAGCTGGGCCACCCGCTGCCCAATGCATCAGGCATCCTTGTAATGGCCGAAACCGTGTTTACCGACCGGCCAGAACAAAGTCGTGAGCTACGGCGCCTGTTGGCAGCATTTGACCAATTGATTGCTCCTTCCGCCTGATTTCTTCAGTTTTTCCTTCAAGGGCCGCAGATTTTGGCCCTTTTTTGTAGAAATGTTATTTATTCTGCTGCTGAAGCGATTTTTAGTGGTGGCAGGAATTCATCTTGGGGAAAAATTGGCAATAATTTTTCTTGACTTGTTGGCGCCGAATCAGAAGAATCCAATCTCCGCTGTAGAGGGACTGCCAGAAGCAGACCCGCTAAGCAGATCATGAGGCGCACACCCGCGCCGACCTGTTACACCCCGCAACGCGTTACCTCGCGCTGGGTGGGAAAACCCCGCAACACTCTGGGGTGCTCCCAATACTTGCTCAGTCAGTGCTGACGTTCGCTCATGCTCTGCTTGGCAGTAAACCTATTAAGACCCGTCCAGTGAGGGCGGTATTCTGGCGTTTTAGAGGTGAACAACGTGGAGCTTTTATCTGGCGCTGAGATGGTCGTCCGCTTCTTGCGTGACGAAGGCGTTAAGCACATCTACGGGTACCCTGGTGGTGCTCTCCTGCATGTTTACGACGCGCTGTTCAAGGAACCGGAAGTCGAGCACATCCTGGTTCGTCATGAGCAGGCAGCTACCCATATGGCGGACGGCTACGCCCGCGCCACCGGCAAGGCCGGCGTGGTGCTGGTGACCTCCGGCCCGGGCGCGACCAATGCCATTACCGGTATTGCCACCGCCTACATGGATTCGATTCCGATGGTCATCCTGTCCGGCCAGGTGCCTAGCACCATGGTGGGCACCGATGCCTTCCAGGAAACCGACATGATCGGTATTTCGCGGCCGATCGTGAAGCACAGCTTCATGATCAAACATGCCAGTGAAATCCCCGAAGTTCTGAAAAAAGCATTCTACCTGGCGCAATCCGGTCGCCCAGGTCCGGTCGTGGTCGACATTCCAAAAGATATGACCAACCCGGCCGAGAAGTTCGAATACGTCTACCCGAAAAAGGTCAAGCTGCGCTCCTACAGCCCGGCGGTACGCGGCCACTCCGGCCAGATCCGCAAGGCTGCCGAGATGCTGCTGGCGGCCAAGCGCCCGATCGTCTACTCCGGTGGCGGCGTGATCCTCGGTGGTGGCTCCGAAGCCCTGACCGAAATCGCCAAGTCGCTGAACCTGCCGGTCACCAATACCCTGATGGGGCTGGGGGGCTTCCCGGGTACCGACCGCCAGTTCCTCGGCATGCTCGGTATGCACGGCAGCTTCACTGCCAACATGGCCATGCACCATGCCGACGTCATCTTCGCCGTCGGTGCCCGTTTTGACGATCGCGTGGTCAACGGCCCGGCCAAGTTCTGCCCGAACGCCAAGATCATCCATATCGACATCGACCCGGCGTCGATCTCCAAGATGATCAAGGCCGACGTACCGATCGTCGGGCCTGTCGACAGCGTGCTCAGCGAAATGCTTGGCATCCTCAAGGAAATCGGCGAGCAGCCTGACAAGGCGTCGCTGGACGCCTGGTGGAAGCAGATCGACGAATGGCGCGGCAATGGCGAGCTGTTCCCGTACGACAAGGGCGACGGCAATGTCATCAAGCCGCAGAAAGTCATCGAGACCCTGTGCGAAGTGACCAACGGCGATGCATTCGTCACCTCCGACGTGGGCCAGCACCAGATGTTCGCGGCGCAGTACTACCGCTTCAACAAGCCGAACCGCTGGATCAACTCCGGTGGCTTGGGCACCATGGGCTTCGGCTTCCCGGCGGCGATGGGCGTCAAGCTCAACTTCCCGGACCAGGACGTGGCCTGCGTGACCGGCGAAGGCAGCATCCAGATGAACATCCAGGAGCTGTCCACCTGCATGCAGTACGGCCTGCCGGTGAAGATCGTCAACCTGAACAACGGTGTGTTGGGCATGGTCCGCCAGTGGCAGGACATGGCCTACAACGGTCGTCACTCGCACTCGTACGTCGAGTCGCTGCCTGACTTCATCAAGCTGGCCGAGGCCTATGGCCATGTGGGTATCCGCATCACCAGCCTGAAGGACCTCAAGCCGAAGCTGGAAGAAGCGTTTGCGATGAAGGACCGCCTGGTGTTCATCGACATCGCGGTTGACCGCAGTGAGCACGTCTATCCGATGCAGATCAAGGATGGCTCGATGCGTGACATGTGGCTGAGCAAGACGGAGCGTACCTGATATGCGGCACATCATTTCCCTGCTGCTGGAAAACGAACCAGGTGCGTTGTCCCGCGTGGTCGGCCTGTTCTCCCAGCGTAACTACAACATTGAAAGCCTGACCGTGGCGCCGACCGAAGACCCGACCCTGTCGCGTCTGACGCTGACCACCGTTGGCCATGACGAAGTGATCGAACAGATCACCAAGAACCTGAACAAGCTGGTCGAAGTGGTCAAGCTCGTCGACCTGTCGGAAAGCGCTCACATCGAGCGTGAACTGATGCTGGTCAAGGTCAAGGCCACCGGTGCCCAGCGCGCCGAGATCAAGCGCACCACGGATATCTTCCGTGGCCAGATCGTCGATGTGACTGCCAGCGTGTACACCGTGCAGCTGAGCGGCACCAGCGACAAACTGGACAGCTTCATCCAGGCGATCGGCACTGCATCGATTCTCGAAACCGTGCGCAGCGGCGTTACCGGCATTGCCCGTGGCGACAAAGTGCTCAGCATCTAAATTCAAAAAAATTAGCGATGGCTCCGCAGGGGCCGAGATATAACCAGGGGTATTTTCATGAAAGTTTTCTACGATAAAGACTGCGACCTTTCCATCATCCAGGGTAAGAAAGTCGCCATCATCGGTTACGGTTCCCAGGGCCACGCTCAGGCGTGCAACCTGAAGGACTCCGGTGTAGATGTCACCATCGGTCTGCGTAAAGGTTCGGCCACCGTTGCCAAGGCAGAAGCCCATGGCCTGAAAGTGACCGACGTTGCCTCTGCCGTCGCTGCTGCCGACCTGGTCATGATCCTGACCCCGGACGAGTTCCAAGGCCAACTGTACAAGCAGGAAATCGAGCCGAACATCAAGAAGGGCGCTACCCTGGCCTTCTCCCACGGCTTCTCGATCCACTACAACCAGGTTGTTCCACGTGCCGACCTCGACGTGATCATGATCGCGCCGAAGGCCCCGGGCCACACCGTTCGCTCCGAGTTCGTCAAGGGCGGCGGTATCCCTGACCTGATCGCCATTTACCAGGATGCCTCCGGCAACGCCAAGAATGTTGCCCTGTCGTACGCTTCGGGCGTAGGCGGCGGCCGTACCGGCATCATCGAAACCACCTTCAAGGACGAGACCGAAACCGACCTGTTCGGTGAGCAGGCTGTTCTGTGCGGCGGTACCGTAGAGCTGGTCAAGGCCGGTTTCGAAACCCTGGTCGAAGCTGGCTACGCGCCGGAAATGGCCTACTTCGAGTGCCTGCACGAACTGAAGCTGATCGTTGACCTCATGTACGAAGGCGGCATCGCCAACATGAACTACTCGATCTCCAACAACGCCGAGTACGGTGAGTATGTAACCGGTCCGGAAGTCATCAACGAAGAATCCCGCAAGGCCATGCGCAACGCCCTGAAGCGCATCCAGGACGGCGAGTACGCGAAGATGTTCATCTCCGAAGGTGCTACCAACTATCCATCGATGACTGCCAAGCGTCGCAACAACGCCGCTCACGGCATCGAAATCATCGGTGAGCAACTGCGCTCGATGATGCCGTGGATCTCGGCTAACAAAATCGTCGACAAGACCAAGAACTAAGTCTTGTCGAAAGATGAAAAACGCGGCTTCGGCCGCGTTTTTTCGTTCTGACAGTCCGCTTCTGGTATAAAGCAGACCAGTGGCCTGCCGTCAGAACCTGTTTTGCAGGCCCGTGTCGAACATTTTCCATCCTGTTGCAAGGTACCCTCCATGAGCGAACGTCCCGAAGAGCCGAACAAGCCCTCCGACGCCGAAAGCCTGCTACCTGTCGATGAGCACGTTGAAGAAGGGCATGACGCCGAAGGGCGCAAGGTGCGCCATCGTGGCATCTACCTGCTGCCCAACCTGTTTACCACCGCCAACCTGTTTGCCGGTTTCTATTCCATCATCAGCTCGATGAGCGCACAGAGCGCACTGAGCGCCGGTGACCCGCGCGAGGCGAGCAAGTACTTTGCCTTCGCTGCCATCGCCATCTTCGTGGCCATGGTGCTCGACGGCCTCGATGGTCGTGTCGCGCGCATGACCAACACCCAGAGCGCCTTTGGTGCCGAGTACGACTCGCTGTCAGACATGGTCGCCTTCGGTGTGGCTCCGGCCTTGCTGGCCTTTGGCTGGGCGCTGGGCGACATGGGCAAGGTCGGCTGGATGGTCGCCTTCATCTATGTGGCCGGTGCAGCACTGCGTCTGGCACGCTTCAATACCCAGGTCGGCACCGCTGACAAGCGCTACTTCATCGGCCTGGCCAGCCCAGCTGCCGCGGGCGTGGTCGCGGGTACCGTGTGGGCGTTCAGTGACTACGGCATCCAGGGCTCCAAGCTGTCGTTCCTGGTGGCGCTGCTGGTGGCTGCTGCCGGCATGCTGATGGTCAGCAACATCAAGTACAACAGCTTCAAGGAGCTGGACCTCAAGGGTCGTGTGCCGTTCGTGGCTATCCTGGCCGTGGTGCTTGTGTTTGCCGTGGTGTTCAGCGACCCGCCGCGTATCCTGCTGCTGATCTTCCTCGCCTATGCGGCTTCGGGGCCGATCCAGTTCCTGCTCAAGGCACGCCGTCGCAAAGCGTGACAATCATTTAATGCAGGAATAACCCGCCGGCTCCATAGTCTTACTGGTACATCCGTTATCCAGTGCTGTGGAGCCGCTCATGCTCATCAAGCTTTCCAGGTCTTCCGAGTGCAAGGCATCGGAGATCACCCCCGAAGGCATCTACCTCTCCCGTCGTACCCTGCTGGGTGGCTCGTTGGCCGGCCTGGCGCTGGGCGCCTTGCCGAGCATGGCGCGCGCAGCTGAAACCAGCCGTTACGCCGATGTCGAAGCTGGCAGGGCGCCTGGCTGGTTCAGTGAAAAACTCGCGGCCACCCGATGGCAGGCAGTAACGGTCCAGGGTGAGACAATCACGCCGTTCAAGGATGCCACCCACTACAACAACTTCTACGAGTTCGGGCCCGACAAGGGCGACCCGGCGGCCAAGGGCGATAGCCTGAAAACCGAACCGTGGAGCGTTGTGGTCGATGGCGAGGTGGGTAAGCCCGGGCGCTATGCACTGGAAGACTTCGTCAAACCGTACCAGCTTGAGGAGCGCATCTACCGGCTGCGTTGCGTGGAGGCGTGGTCGATGGTCATTCCGTGGCTGGGCTTCCCGTTGGCGCAGTTGCTCAAGCAGGTAGAGCCGACGTCCAAGGCGCGCTATGTGCGCTTCGAAACCCTGAAAGACCCGGAGCACATGCCGGGGCAGCGTTCGGGGTTCGCCCTGATCGACTGGCCTTATAGGGAAGGCTTGCGTCTGGATGAGGCGATGCATCCTTTGGCGATCCTGGCGGTTGGCATGTATGGCCGGGAGCTGCCCAACCAGAATGGCGCGCCGTTGCGGCTGGTGGTGCCGTGGAAGTATGGTTTCAAGAGCATCAAGTCGATCGTGCGTATCAGCCTGGTGACGGAGCAACCCGGCACCACCTGGGAAGGGCTGGCGCCGGATGAATATGGGTTCTATGCCAATGTGAACCCGACGGTCGACCACCCCCGTTGGAGTCAGGCGCGTGAGCGGCGGCTGCCCAGCGGGCTGTTCAGTCCCAATGTGCGAGAAACCCAGATGTTCAATGGCTATGCCGATGAAGTGGCGTCGCTGTATACCGGGCTTGATCTGCGGAAGAACTATTGATGCGTTACCCCTGGTTTCGCCTGGCCATCTTCATCGTGGGGTGCCTGTTCCCGGCCTGGTGGTTGTATGAGGCGGCGATGAATCTGCTAGGGCCTGATCCTGGAAAGATCATGATGGACCGGCTTGGGCTCGGGGCGCTGACCTTCCTGCTGGTTACCTTGGGCATGACGCCGCTGCAGAAGCTGACGGGATGGTCGGGTTGGATCGTGGTGCGCCGGCAACTGGGGTTGTGGGTGTTCGCCTATATCGTGCTGCACATCCTGGCTTACCTGTTCTTTATCCTTGGGCTGGACTGGGGGCAGTTGGCGGTGGAGTTGCGCAAGCGGCCTTACATTATTGTGGGGGCGCTTGGGTTTCTTGGGTTGCTGGCCCTGGCCGTTACCTCGAATCGGTATAGCCAGCGGCGGTTGGGGGCGCGTTGGAAGAAGCTACATCGGTTGGTGTACGTGATACTTGGGTTGGGGTTGCTGCATTTCTTGTGGATCGTGCGCTCGGATCTGCGGGAGTGGGCGATCTATGCGGGTATTGGGGCTGTGTTGATGGTGTTGCGGGTTCCTGCTGTTGCGCGGGTGCTGCCCAGAATTGGCCGGAGATAGGGGAGGGGGCAAGGGCCTGTGCGGCGCTCGATCTCACAGGCGCAGAAGGTGTTGTGGCGAGCACCTGGTAGCCTTGATAAGGTCTTCGCCTGGAACATTTCAAATAAATGAAATTAAAGGTTGACGCCCTCTCGGATCCCCTTATAATGCGCCCCACTTCCAGCGACATCGGAACGACAAACTTCTTGAAATTCAATAAGTTAGGTTGTTCGGAAAGAGCTGAAAGGGCTACGATCAAAAGGTCGCCAGCGGTTGAGATGATGGTTGACAGCGCTTCTAAACGCTGTATGATTCGCCTCCCGCTACGAGAGATCGCGGCGAGTCAAGTGTTTGAAGCTAAACGAGTTTCTCGCAAAAAACTTCAAAATAAACGCTTGACAGCAAATGAGGAGAGCGTAGAATGCGCGCCTCGGTTGAGGCGAAACGCTCTTAACCAAACGCTCTTTAACAAATCGAATCAAGCAATTCGTGTGGGTGCTTGTGAGTACGGACTGATAGTCACAAAGATTATCAGCATCACAAGTGGCCATGCGAGAAATCACATAGTCATTTGAGATTGCTGAGCCAAGTTTAGGGTTTCTTAAAAACCCAAGCAGTATTGAACTGAAGAGTTTGATCATGGCTCAGATTGAACGCTGGCGGCAGGCCTAACACATGCAAGTCGAGCGGATGACGGGAGCTTGCTCCTTGATTCAGCGGCGGACGGGTGAGTAATGCCTAGGAATCTGCCTGGTAGTGGGGGACAACGTTTCGAAAGGAACGCTAATACCGCATACGTCCTACGGGAGAAAGCAGGGGACCTTCGGGCCTTGCGCTATCAGATGAGCCTAGGTCGGATTAGCTAGTTGGTGGGGTAATGGCTCACCAAGGCGACGATCCGTAACTGGTCTGAGAGGATGATCAGTCACACTGGAACTGAGACACGGTCCAGACTCCTACGGGAGGCAGCAGTGGGGAATATTGGACAATGGGCGAAAGCCTGATCCAGCCATGCCGCGTGTGTGAAGAAGGTCTTCGGATTGTAAAGCACTTTAAGTTGGGAGGAAGGGCAGTAAGCTAATACCTTGCTGTTTTGACGTTACCGACAGAATAAGCACCGGCTAACTCTGTGCCAGCAGCCGCGGTAATACAGAGGGTGCAAGCGTTAATCGGAATTACTGGGCGTAAAGCGCGCGTAGGTGGTTCGTTAAGTTGGATGTGAAAGCCCCGGGCTCAACCTGGGAACTGCATCCAAAACTGGCGAGCTAGAGTACGGTAGAGGGTGGTGGAATTTCCTGTGTAGCGGTGAAATGCGTAGATATAGGAAGGAACACCAGTGGCGAAGGCGACCACCTGGACTGATACTGACACTGAGGTGCGAAAGCGTGGGGAGCAAACAGGATTAGATACCCTGGTAGTCCACGCCGTAAACGATGTCAACTAGCCGTTGGAATCCTTGAGATTTTAGTGGCGCAGCTAACGCATTAAGTTGACCGCCTGGGGAGTACGGCCGCAAGGTTAAAACTCAAATGAATTGACGGGGGCCCGCACAAGCGGTGGAGCATGTGGTTTAATTCGAAGCAACGCGAAGAACCTTACCAGGCCTTGACATGCAGAGAACTTTCCAGAGATGGATTGGTGCCTTCGGGAACTCTGACACAGGTGCTGCATGGCTGTCGTCAGCTCGTGTCGTGAGATGTTGGGTTAAGTCCCGTAACGAGCGCAACCCTTGTCCTTAGTTACCAGCACGTTATGGTGGGCACTCTAAGGAGACTGCCGGTGACAAACCGGAGGAAGGTGGGGATGACGTCAAGTCATCATGGCCCTTACGGCCTGGGCTACACACGTGCTACAATGGTCGGTACAGAGGGTTGCCAAGCCGCGAGGTGGAGCTAATCTCACAAAACCGATCGTAGTCCGGATCGCAGTCTGCAACTCGACTGCGTGAAGTCGGAATCGCTAGTAATCGCGAATCAGAATGTCGCGGTGAATACGTTCCCGGGCCTTGTACACACCGCCCGTCACACCATGGGAGTGGGTTGCACCAGAAGTAGCTAGTCTAACCTTCGGGAGGACGGTTACCACGGTGTGATTCATGACTGGGGTGAAGTCGTAACAAGGTAGCCGTAGGGGAACCTGCGGCTGGATCACCTCCTTAATCGACGACATCAGCCTGCTGATGAGCTCCCACACGAATTGCTTGATTCATNACCAGTTTCACTGCTGGTTAATCAGGCTAAGGTAAAATTTGTGAGTTCTGCTCGAAAGAGCAACATGCGAATTTTCGGCGAATGTCGTCTTCACAGTATAACCAGATTGCTTGGGGTTATATGGTCAAGTGAAGAAGCGCATACGGTGGATGCCTTGGCAGTCAGAGGCGATGAAAGACGTGGTAGCCTGCGATAAGCTTTGGGGAGTCGGCAAACAGACTGTGATCCAGAGATCTCTGAATGGGGGAACCCACTCAGCACAAGCTGAGTATCTTGTACTGAATACATAGGTGCAAGAGGCGAACCAGGGGAACTGAAACATCTAAGTACCCTGAGGAAAAGAAATCAACCGAGATTCCCTTAGTAGTGGCGAGCGAACGGGGACCAGCCCTTAAGTTGATTTGAGATTAGTGGAACGCTCTGGAAAGTGCGGCCATAGTGGGTGATAGCCCCGTACACGAAAATCTCTTGTCAATGAAATCGAGTAGGACGGAGCACGAGAAACTTTGTCTGAATATGGGGGGACCATCCTCCAAGGCTAAATACTACTGACTGACCGATAGTGAACCAGTACCGTGAGGGAAAGGCGAAAAGAACCCCGGAGAGGGGAGTGAAATAGAACCTGAAACCGTATGCGTACAAGCAGTGGGAGCCTACTTTGTTAGGTGACTGCGTACCTTTTGTATAATGGGTCAGCGACTTATATTCAGTGGCGAGCTTAACCGAATAGGGGAGGCGTAGCGAAAGCGAGTCTTAATAGGGCGTTTAGTCGCTGGGTATAGACCCGAAACCGGGCGATCTATCCATGGGCAGGTTGAAGGTTAGGTAACACTGACTGGAGGACCGAACCGACTACCGTTGAAAAGTTAGCGGATGACCTGTGGATCGGAGTGAAAGGCTAATCAAGCTCGGAGATAGCTGGTTCTCCTCGAAAGCTATTTAGGTAGCGCCTCATGTATCACTCCAGGGGGTAGAGCACTGTTTCGGCTAGGGGGTCATCCCGACTTACCAAACCGATGCAAACTCCGAATACCTGGAAGTGCCGAGCATGGGAGACACACGGCGGGTGCTAACGTCCGTCGTGAAAAGGGAAACAACCCAGACCGTCAGCTAAGGTCCCAAAGTCATGGTTAAGTGGGAAACGATGTGGGAAGGCTTAGACAGCTAGGAGGTTGGCTTAGAAGCAGCCACCCTTTAAAGAAAGCGTAATAGCTCACTAGTCGAGTCGGCCTGCGCGGAAGATGTAACGGGGCTCAAACCATGCACCGAAGCTACGGGTGTCATCTTTGATGACGCGGTAGAGGAGCGTTCTGTAAGCCTGTGAAGGTGAGTTGAGAAGCTTGCTGGAGGTATCAGAAGTGCGAATGCTGACATGAGTAACGACAATGCGAGTGAAAAACTCGCACGCCGAAAGACCAAGGTTTCCTGCGCAACGTTAATCGACGCAGGGTTAGTCGGTCCCTAAGGCGAGGCTGAAAAGCGTAGTCGATGGAAAACAGGTTAATATTCCTGTACTTCCAGTTATTGCGATGGAGGGACGGAGAAGGTTAGGCCAGCCTGGCGTTGGTTGTCCAGGTTTAAGGTGGTAGGCTGAAATCTTAGGCAAATCCGGGATTTCAAGGCCGAGAGCTGATGACGAGTTGCCTTCAGGCGACGAAGTGGTTGATACCATGCTTCCAAGAAAAGCTCCTAAGCTTCAGATAACTGGGAACCGTACCCCAAACCGACACAGGTGGTTAGGTAGAGAATACCAAGGCGCTTGAGAGAACTCGGGTGAAGGAACTAGGCAAAATGGCACCGTAACTTCGGGAGAAGGTGCGCCGGCGAGGGTGAAGGACTTGCTCCGTAAGCCCATGCCGGTCGAAGATACCAGGCCGCTGCGACTGTTTATTAAAAACACAGCACTCTGCAAACACGAAAGTGGACGTATAGGGTGTGACGCCTGCCCGGTGCCGGAAGGTTAATTGATGGGGTTAGCGCAAGCGAAGCTCTTGATCGAAGCCCCGGTAAACGGCGGCCGTAACTATAACGGTCCTAAGGTAGCGAAATTCCTTGTCGGGTAAGTTCCGACCTGCACGAATGGCGTAACGATGGCGGCGCTGTCTCCACCCGAGACTCAGTGAAATTGAAATCGCTGTGAAGATGCAGTGTATCCGCGGCTAGACGGAAAGACCCCGTGAACCTTTACTATAGCTTTGCACTGGACTTTGAATTTGCTTGTGTAGGATAGGTGGGAGGCTTTGAAGTGGGGACGCCAGTTCTCATGGAGCCATCCTTGAAATACCACCCTGGCAACTTTGAGGTTCTAACTCAGGTCCGTTATCCGGATCGAGGACAGTGTATGGTGGGTAGTTTGACTGGGGCGGTCTCCTCCCAAAGAGTAACGGAGGAGTACGAAGGTGCGCTCAGACCGGTCGGAAATCGGTCGTAGAGTATAAAGGCAAAAGCGCGCTTGACTGCGAGACAAACACGTCGAGCAGGTACGAAAGTAGGTCTTAGTGATCCGGTGGTTCTGTATGGAAGGGCCATCGCTCAACGGATAAAAGGTACTCCGGGGATAACAGGCTGATACCGCCCAAGAGTTCATATCGACGGCGGTGTTTGGCACCTCGATGTCGGCTCATCACATCCTGGGGCTGAAGCCGGTCCCAAGGGTATGGCTGTTCGCCATTTAAAGTGGTACGCGAGCTGGGTTTAGAACGTCGTGAGACAGTTCGGTCCCTATCTGCCGTGGACGTTTGAGATTTGAGAGGGGCTGCTCCTAGTACGAGAGGACCGGAGTGGACGAACCTCTGGTGTTCCGGTTGTCACGCCAGTGGCATTGCCGGGTAGCTATGTTCGGAAGAGATAACCGCTGAAAGCATCTAAGCGGGAAACTTGCCTCAAGATGAGATCTCACTGGGATCTTGAATCCCCTGAAGGGCCGTCGAAGACTACGACGTTGATAGGTTGGGTGTGTAAGCGCTGTGAGGCGTTGAGCTAACCAATACTAATTGCCCGTGAGGCTTGACCATATAACACCCAAGCAATTTGCTAGCGCAGATTGCGGTGGTGAAGANTTGAGCTAACCAATACTAATTGCCCGTGAGGCTTGACCATATAACACCCAAGCAATTTGCTAGCGCAGATTGCGGTGGTGAAGATGATACGAACCGAAAGTTCGCAACCACAAATTCACATATCCGAATTCGCTGGGCTGTCCATCTGGACATTCTGGCAACAGAATTTCTTGACGACCATAGAGCATTGGAACCACCTGATCCCATCCCGAACTCAGCAGTGAAACGATGCATCGCCGATGGTAGTGTGGGGTTTCCCCATGTGAGAGTAGGTCATCGTCAAGATTCATTTCGCAAAACCCCTATCTGCACATGCAGGTAGGGGTTTTGTCTTTCTGGCCTACCAATCCCAGGCCTGCACCCCCCTCTGTGGGAGCGGGTTCACCCGCGAACACCGGCAAAGCCGGTGCCATCCACCGCGTCGCCCGCTTCGCGCACCAGTCCGCTCCCAGCCCGACCGCAAAATACCCAGGCTGCGACAATATTCCCGTCACATTCACGTGACTTTCCCGTATCTACCCTACGTCAAGACTTTGGTTCGGGGCACTCCTGGCCCCGTGCTGAGCGATGCCAGCGTACCGTGCTGCGCATTTCCGGACTTCCACCGTCCCATCACTTGAGGTAGCAAGCAAGATGGCCAAGGCCGCCGATGTCGTTGTGCAATGCCTGGAAAACGAAGGTGTCGAGTATGTGTTCGGCATTCCCGGTGAGGAAAACCTCGACCTGCTCGAATCCCTGCGCAAGTCGAAGATCAAGCTGGTACTGACCCGTCACGAGCAGTCCGCAGGTTTCATGGCTGCCACCTATGGCCGCCTGACCGGCAAGACCGGCGTCAGCCTGTCGACCCTCGGCCCTGGCGCCACCAACCTGGTTACCGCCAGCGCCTACGCCTACCTGGGCGGCATGCCGATGATGATGATCACCGGCCAGAAGCCTATCAAGAAGTCCAAGCAGGGCCGTTTCCAGATCATCGACGTGTGCGGCATGATGGACCCCATCACCAAGTACACCCACCAGTTCGCTTCCGCCGACAACATCCCAGCCCGTATGCGCGAAGCCTTCCGCCTGGCCGAAGAAGAGAAGCCGGGTGCGGTCCACCTGGAGCTGCCGGAAGACATCGCTGCCGAGCAGACCGAAAGCCTGCCGATTCCGCCTAGCCTGAGCCGTCGCCCGCTGGCCGAGCACAAGGCCATCGAAGCCGCCGTGGAAAAACTGCAGAAAGCCCGCAACCCGATCCTGGTGATCGGCGCCGGCGCCAACCGCAAGATGACCGCCAAGGTCCTCAAGCAACTGATCGACAAGACCGGCATCCCGTTCATCACCACCCAGATGGGCAAAGGTGTGGTCGACGAGCGTCACCCACGCTTCCTGGGCAACGCCGCACTGTCGTCGGGTGACTTTGTGCACCGCGCCGTCGAAGCCGCTGACCTGATCGTCAACATCGGCCACGACGTGATCGAAAAGCCGCCGTTCTTCATGGTCCGTGGCGGCACCGAGGTCATCCACATCAACTTCCGCTCTGCCGAAGTCGATGCCGTGTACTTCCCGCAGGTGGAAGTGATCGGCGACATCGCCAACGCCGTATGGCAGATCAGCGAAGCGCTGACCGACACCACGCACTGGGACTTCACCCGCCTGATGGCGATCCGTGAAGCCAACGAAGCGCAGATCGCCGAAGGTGCCGATGACGACCGTTTCCCGGTCTACCCGCAGCGCATGGTCGCCGACATCCGTCGCGTGCTGCCGTCCGAAGGCATCGTTGCCCTGGACAACGGCATC
>NZ_JBNRIJ010000005.1:0-54315 GCF_053557675.1 Pseudomonas sp. XP1
CTCGCTGCGATCTCTCGTAGCGGGAGGCGAATCATACAGCGTTTAGAAGCGCTGTCAACCATCATCTCAACCGCTGGCGATCATTCGATCGAAGCACTCCCGATACTACCTGAATCGCCTAACTAATTGATTTACAAGAAGTTTTACGCTTCGACCACGTCAGAAGTGGGGCGCATTATAAGCGGATTCGAAACCGCGTCAACCCTTAATTTCAAGAAACCTTGATATCGCTGAAAAGCAAAGCGGGGAGGCCTGACGGCCCCCCCCGCTTTTCACCAAGGCCAAACGCCCTTAAAGCACACCGGTACTGCGCAGCCGCCGCACCTCACCGGCATCCAGCCCCAATACATCCTCCAGCACCACCTCGGTATGCTCACCCAGCAGCGGCGGCGCCCGACGGTACTCAACCGGCGTCTCCGACAACCGTATCGGGCTCGCCACCTGCGGCACACTTCCCGCCAACGGATGCGGAATGTTTACCGCCAATCCGCGTGCCAGAACCTGCGGATCCTGGAACATCTGCGCCAGGTCATTGATAGGCCCGCACGGCACTCCTGCAGCTTCGAGCTGGCTTACCCATTCCGCCGTCGTCTTGAACACCGTGGCCTGGCGGATCAAAGGAATCAGCTCGGCCCGGTTGGCAACCCGCAGCTTGTTGGTAACGAAACGCGGGTCGTCCGCCCATTGCGGCTGCCCGGCCACCTCGGCGAACTTGCGGAACTGGCTGTCGTTGCCCACGGTCAGGATGAAGTCGCCGTCCGCCGTGGGAAAATCCTGATAAGGCACGATATTGGGGTGCGCATTACCAAGCCGACGAGGCGGGTTGCCCGTGGTCAGGTAGTTCATCGCCTGGTTCGCCAGGCAGGCCACCTGCACATCGAGCAACGCCATGTCGACATGCTGGCCCACCCCAGTCTGCTCGCGATGGGCGAGGGCAGCGAGGATCGCCACCGTGGAGTACAACCCGGTAAGGATGTCGGTCAGCGCCACCCCTACCTTGACCGGCCCCGCACCCTCTTCACCTTCCGGGCGGCCGGTCAGGCTCATCAGCCCGCCCAACCCCTGAATCATGAAGTCATAACCCGCGCGCTTGGCATAAGGCCCGGTCTGCCCAAACCCAGTGATGGAACAATAGATAAGCCGCGGATTGATCGCCTTCAGGCTCTGGTAGTCCAGGCCGTAGGCAGCCAACCCACCAACCTTGAAGTTCTCGATGACGATATCGGACTTCGCCGCCAACTCACGTACCAGGCGCTGCCCCTCGGCCTGGGTAAAGTCGATGGTCACCGAGCGCTTGTTGCGGTTGGCCGACAGGTAATAGGCCGCCTCGCTTGTGCTCTCACCCTTGGCATCCTTGAGGAAAGGCGGCCCCCATGAGCGGGTATCGTCACCACTGCCAGGGCGCTCGACCTTGATCACATCGGCACCAAGGTCAGCGAGAATCTGGCCAGACCATGGGCCGGCCAACACGCGAGAAAGGTCCAGCACCCGCAGATGTGATAGCGCGCCCATGGGCTGGCTCCTTATCAATAGAAGGCCTGGATGCCGGTCTGCGCACGCCCCAGGATCAGTGCATGCACATCGTGAGTACCTTCATAGGTGTTGACCACCTCCAGGTTGACCAGGTGACGAGCCACGCCGAACTCATCGGAAATGCCATTGCCCCCCAGCATGTCACGCGCCATGCGGGCAATATCCAACGCCTTGCCACACGAGTTGCGCTTCATGATCGACGTGATCTCCACTGCAGCCGTGCCTTCGTCCTTCATCCGCCCCAGACGCAGGCAGCCCTGCAGCGCCAGGGTGATTTCAGTCTGCATGTCGGCCAGCTTCTTCTGGATCAACTGGTTGGCAGCCAACGGGCGACCGAATTGCTGACGGTCCAGGGTATACTGACGCGCAGTGTGCCAGCAGGCTTCCGCAGCTCCCAGCGCACCCCACGAGATGCCATAGCGGGCGGAGTTCAGGCAGGTGAACGGACCTTTGAGGCCGCGTACATCCGGGAAGATGTTTTCTTCCGGCACGAACACGTTATCCATGACGATTTCGCCAGTTATCGAGGCGCGCAGCCCGACCTTGCCGTGAATCGCCGGCGCGCTGAGGCCTTGCCAACCCTTTTCCAGAACAAAGCCGCGGATATCACCCGCATCGTCCTTGGCCCAGACCACGAACACATCGGCGATCGGGCTGTTGGTGATCCACATCTTGCTGCCAGTCAGGCGATAGCCGCCGTCGACCTTCCGGGCACGGGTAATCATCGAACCCGGGTCGGAACCGTGGTTGGGCTCGGTCAGGCCGAAGCAACCGATCCACTCGCCGCTAGCCAACTTGGGCAGATACTTCTGCTTTTGTGCCTCGGTACCGAACTCGTTGATTGGCACCATCACCAGCGACGACTGCACGCTCATCATCGAGCGGTAACCCGAGTCGATGCGCTCTACCTCGCGAGCAATCAGGCCATAGCACACGTAGTTCAGGCCACTGCCACCGTATTGCTCGGGAATGGTGGCGCCCAGCAACCCGACCTCACCCATTTCACGGAAGATCGCCGGGTCGGTCTGCTCATGACGGAAAGCCTCGAGCACACGCGGGGCCAGCTTGTCCTGGGCGAACTGATAAGCGCTGTCACGCACCATGCGCTCTTCTTCAGTGAGCTGCTGATCGAGCAGCAGCGGGTCGATCCAGTTGAAGCTTGCTTTACCGGCCATGAGCGAAATCCTCGAAATAGGGGGCAGTTTCTTGTGCCTTTGAGCCTAGGCCTGATCGGCCGTCGGGACAAACGAGGATTGCGCACCAATTAGTGATAATTTGTCACTTCGTAAATCGGCAAAACGCCATATTGACAGCCTTACGAGTGAGGTTGACGTACATGCGCCGCAAGATCCCCAGTACCGCCGCCCTGGTTTGTTTCGAGGCGGCAGCACGCAACGAGAGCTTTACCAAGGCCGCCCAGGAACTTGCGCTGACCCAAGGCGCCGTCTGTCGGCAGATAGGTGGCCTGGAAGCCTTCCTTAATGTGGAGCTGTTCCGCCGCTCGCGCCGCGGCGTGAAGCTGACAGAAGCCGGCCTTTCCTATAGCCGCCAGGTGGCCGCCCAATTGGACGCGGTAGAGCGCGATACCTTGTCGGTAATGCGCCAGCAGGGCGCCAACGTGATCGAGCTCGCCGTGGTACCCACCTTCGGCACCCAATGGCTGCTACCGCGACTAAAGGACTTCCAGCAGCGCCATCCAGAGGTCACGGTCAACCTCACCAACCGCACCCGGCCTTTCCTGTTTGCCGACACCACCTTCGACGCCGCTATCTACTTCGGCGATGCCGACTGGTCCGGCACGCAGTCGCACCGGCTGATGGGGGAAAACCCGGTACCGGTGTGCAGCCCTGTGCTGCTGGACGGGCAGGGCACGCTCGACGCGCAGCGTATCGCCCGGCTACCACTGCTGCAGCAGAGCACACGCCCCTATGCCTGGCGGCAATGGTTCGGCAGCGTCGGCATGAACGTGGAACGCGACATGACAGGCCCGCGCTATGAACTATTCTCGATGCTCGCGCAGGCGGCCATGCATGAGATGGGCATCGCCCTGATTCCGCCGTTCCTGATCCAGCGCGAGTTGGAGGAGGGCAGGTTGGTGGTCGCTAACAGGCATGCCCTGAGTAGTGACAAGGCCTACTATCTGATGATCCCGGAGCGCAAGGTGGAGTCGGCTTCGCTACGCGCCTTCCGCGACTGGCTGCTAAGCCAGGCCCAGGCCTACACGGCCAAGACGTGAGCAAACCCGGTAAGCTGACCCCGTAGTCAATTATTTTTAACACCTACAGATATATGTATTTGTCGCATATACGTAAACTGTTATGCAGGGTGCAAAAATCCGCTTTAACCCTGCTTACGGCGCGGCTTTGCGGGTTATTTTGCGACATTCACCAAGCCGTAAGCGAATTGATCGCAAAATTTTTGTTTTTTTCTCCTAATCTGCCAATAGCCTATGTTTGACGGGCTGCAGCCTGACCGTTGCGACATACGGTCACAGGGTGACTTGTAGTTTTGACTTCGTTTCGCTCCAGAACCGGTTGAAGGCCTCTGGCTTCGTCTGCAAAATGCTTCGCCCGCCCGGGAATCGGCGGGCCGGCGCTCCACAGCCGCCCCAGCGCACCATCCGAAGTGCGCTGGCTTTTAAAAAGACAAAAGGTCACCGCAGGAGAAATAGTCGTGCACATTGGTGTTCCTCTCGAGACGCAGACCGGTGAGACAAGGGTCGCTGCGACCCCGGAAACCATCAAGAAACTGATTGGCCAGGGCCATCAGGTCACCGTCCAACGGGGGGCAGGGCTCAATGCCAGCATTCCGGACAGTGCCTATGAGGCCGTGGGTGCTTCCCTGGGAAGTGCAGCCGATGCCTACGGCGCCCAATTGGTGCTCAAAGTGGTCGCCCCCAACGACCAGGAACTGGCCCTGATAAACAGTGGCAGCCTCCTGGTGGGCATGCTCAACCCCTTCAACAGCGAGCTGATCGGCAAGATGGCCGAGCGCGGCATTACCGCGTTCGCGCTGGAGGCTGCGCCGCGCACCTCGCGGGCGCAGAGCCTGGACGTACTGTCGTCGCAGGCCAACATCGCCGGTTACAAGGCTGTGTTACTGGCTGCCCATCACTATCCACGCTTCATGCCCATGCTCATGACCGCCGCCGGTACCGTCAAGGCTGCACGCGTGCTGATCCTGGGCGCGGGAGTTGCCGGCCTGCAGGCCATTGCCACGGCCAAGCGCCTGGGCGCAGTGATCGAGGCGTCCGACGTACGCCCGGCCGTGAAGGAGCAGATCGAGTCGCTGGGCGCCAAGTTCATCGACGTACCCTACGAAACCGATGAAGAGCGCGAGTGCGCCGAAGGTGTCGGCGGTTACGCCCGGCCGATGCCGGCCAGCTGGATGCAACGCCAGGCCCAGGCCGTGCACGAGCGCGCCAAGCAGGCGGATATCGTAATTACCACTGCGTTGATCCCGGGGCGCAAGGCGCCGACCCTGCTAAGCGCCGAAACCGTCGCGCAGATGAAGCCCGGCTCGGTGGTCATCGACCTTGCAGCAGCCCAGGGCGGCAACTGCCCACTGACTGTCGCCGACCAGGTGGTACACGAGAACGGCGTGATCATCGTCGGCCCGACCAACCTGCCGGCCCAGGTGGGCGCCGATGCCTCGGCACTGTATGCACGCAACCTGCTGGACTTCATGAAGCTGCTGTTCGACAAGGACGGCGCGCTGGTCATCAACCTCGAAGACGACATCGTCGCGGCCTGCCTGATGTGCCGTGATGGTCAGGTCGTCCGCAAGAACGGCTAAGGAGCACGACAATGGAAGACATGCTGATTTCCCATGGCATCTACAACCTGATCATCTTCGTGCTGGCCATCTATGTGGGCTACCACGTGGTGTGGAACGTCACCCCGGCACTGCACACGCCACTGATGGCCGTGACCAACGCCATCTCCGCGATCGTCATCGTCGGCGCCATGCTGGCCGCCGCCCTGACGGTGACCCCGGCCGGCAAGCTGATGGGCACCCTGGCGGTGGCTCTGGCCGCGGTCAACGTGTTCGGTGGCTTCCTGGTCACCCGTCGCATGCTTGAGATGTTCAAGAAGAAAACCAAGAACGAGGCGCAGAAGTAAGCATGAGCATGAATCTGGTAACGCTCCTCTACCTCGTCGCCTCGGTGTGCTTCATCCAGGCGCTCAAGGGCCTGTCGCACCCGACTACCTCGCGGCGTGGCAACCTGTTCGGCATGATCGGCATGGGTATCGCCATCGTCACTACGGTCGGCCTCATTTATAAGCTCGGGGCCGAGCTTGCCACCGCCGGCATCGGCTACGTCCTCGTTGGCCTGCTGGTCGGCGGCACTGCCGGTTCGATAATGGCCAAGCGCGTCGAGATGACCAAGATGCCGGAACTGGTCGCCTTCATGCACAGCATGATCGGCCTGGCTGCGGTGTTCATCGCCATCGCCGCAGTGCTGGAACCGCAATCGATGGGCATCGTTGCCGCCATGAGCGACCCGATCCCCACCGGCAACCGCCTGGAACTGTTCCTCGGCGCAGCCATCGGTGCCATTACCTTCTCCGGCTCGGTGATCGCCTTCGGCAAGCTGTCGGGCAAGTACAAGTTCCGCCTGTTCCAGGGCGCACCGGTACAGTTCGCCGGCCAGCACAAGTTGAACCTGATCCTCGGCCTGACCACCATTGCCCTGGGCCTGCTGTTCACCTTCACTGGCCACTACAGTGCCTTCACCCTGATGCTGGTCTTGGCCTTCATCATGGGCGTGCTGATCATTATTCCGATCGGGGGCGCCGACATGCCGGTAGTGGTGTCGATGCTCAATAGCTATTCGGGCTGGGCAGCGGCCGGTATCGGTTTCTCGCTTAACAACTCGATGCTGATCATCGCAGGCTCCCTGGTCGGCTCGTCCGGTGCCATCCTCTCGTACATCATGTGCAAGGCGATGAACCGTTCGTTCTTCAACGTCATCCTCGGTGGCTTCGGTGGTGATACCGATGCGGGCGCGGCGCAAGGTTCCAAAGAGCAGCGCCCGGTGAAGTCTGGCTCGGCCGACGATGCCACCTTCCTGCTCAGCAACGCCGACAGCGTGATCATCGTCCCGGGTTACGGCCTGGCGGTGGCTCGCGCCCAGCATGCGCTCAAGGAACTGACCGAGAAGCTGAGCCACAACGGCGTGACCGTGAAGTACGCGATCCACCCAGTAGCGGGCCGTATGCCCGGGCACATGAACGTGCTGCTGGCCGAGGCAGAAGTACCGTACGACCAGGTGTTCGAAATGGAAGACATCAACGCCGAGTTCGGCCAGGCCGATGTGGTGCTGGTGCTGGGCGCCAACGACGTGGTCAACCCGGCAGCGAAGAACGACCCCAAGTCGCCGATCGCCGGCATGCCGATCCTCGAAGCGTTCAAGGCCAAGACCATCATCGTCAACAAGCGCTCCATGGCCAGTGGCTATGCCGGCCTGGACAACGAACTGTTCTACCTCGACAAGACCATGATGGTGTTCGGCGACGCCAAGAAGGTCATCGAAGACATGGTGAAGGCGGTGGAGTGACAACGGCCGCTGCAAACCAGCTGATATAAAGGAAGCCCCGGTCAGAATCTGCCGGGGCTTTTCTTTTATTGATCCGGATCAACGGCTCTACTCCAACGCTTCTCATACGACCATGGTCGTGGGACGGCAAGGGGCGAAGTCTCTAGACTGCGCTGCAGTAGTTTCAGTAGCCCGAGATAACAATCCATGTACCGTGATCGTATCCGCTTGTCCTCCCTGCACAGCAAGGTAATGAGTGCGGCTGATGCCGCTGGTCTGATCGAGGACGGCATGACCGTCGGCATGAGCGGTTTCACCCGCGCCGGCGAAGCCAAGGCCGTACCGCATGCACTGGCCGAGCGTGCCAAGCAATCGCCACTGAAAATCAGCCTGATGACCGGCGCCAGCCTGGGCAACGACCTGGACAAGCAACTGACCGAGGCTGGCGTGCTGGCTCGCCGCATGCCGTTCCAGGTCGATAGCACCCTGCGCAAGGCTATCAACGACGGCCAGGTGATGTTCATCGACCAGCATCTGTCAGAAACCGTCGAGCAGCTGCGCAACCAGCAGCTGAAACTGCCGGACATCGCGGTCATCGAAGCCGTGGCCATCACCGAGCAGGGCCACATCGTGCCAACCACCTCGGTGGGCAACTCGGCCAGCTTTGCGATCTTCGCCAAGCAGGTGATTGTCGAGATAAACCTCTCGCACAACACCAACCTCGAAGGCCTGCACGACATCTATATCCCGACCTACCGCCCGACCCGTACACCAATCCCGTTGGTCAAGGTCGACGACCGTATCGGCAGCACCGCCATTCCGATCGACCCGGCAAAGATCGTCGGCATCGTTATCAGCGACCAGCCGGACTCGCCGTCCACCGTCCTGCCTCCGGATGACGAAACCCAGGGCATCGCCGACCACCTGATCAACTTCCTCAAGAAAGAAGTGGAAGCTGGCCGCATGACCAACAAGCTTGGCCCGCTGCAGGCCGGTATCGGCAGCATCGCCAACGCAGTGATGTGCGGCCTGATCGAGTCGCCGTTCGAAGACCTGACCATGTACTCCGAAGTACTGCAGGATTCCACCTTCGACCTGATCGACGCTGGCAAGCTGAGTTTCGCCTCGGGCAGCTCGATCACCTTGTCGACCCGCCGCAACGCCGATGTGTTCGGCAACCTGGAGCGTTACAAGGACAAGCTGGTTCTGCGCCCGCAAGAGATTTCCAACCACCCGGAAGTGGTCCGCCGTCTGGGCATCATCGGTATCAATACCGCGCTGGAGTTCGACATCTACGGTAACGTCAACTCCACCCACGTCTGCGGCACCAAGATGATGAACGGCATCGGCGGCTCGGGTGACTTCGCCCGTAACGCCCACCTTGCCGTGTTCGTCACCAAGTCGATTGCCAAGGGTGGCGCGATTTCCAGCGTGGTACCGATGGTCAGCCATGTCGACCATACCGAGCACGACGTGGACATCCTGGTCACCGAGCAAGGCCTGGCCGACCTGCGTGGCCTGGCGCCACGTGAGCGCGCCCGGGCGATCATCGACAACTGTGTACACCCGGACTACCGAGCAGCGCTGAACGACTACTTCGATCGCGCCTGCCAGCGTGGTGGCCACACCCCACACATCCTGCGCGAAGCCCTGAGCTGGCACGAGAACCTGGAAGAAACCGGGCGCATGCTGGCTAGCTGATACAGATGAGGTACGGAACGGCGGCCCTGCTTCCGCTGTTCCGGCCTCTTCGCAGGCAATTCCGCCAATGGGCCAGATACAGTCAAACCCTTCGATCAATACACCTTGCCGTAGCATCCAGCATAATCTGTACTACTGTACCGGTTCTTGCGCGCCTTCTCGGCTCGCAAATCAACCTCCCTAAATCAAAACGCACCAAATAAGTGCGGACCAGTACAGTTGCGCCAGTTTCGAGTGCAACAGTAGGGTTACACAGTTAACTGGACCATCGTCTTTCCACCGAACTGTATCTACTGTAATGGACGACAGAGGAGGATCATTGGCATCAGTTAAATCACTACCTAATCCCGCCATAAGCGGAAGGATGAAACATCATGGAACGTACCCTCAGTTCCGGTCTGGTTTTTGAAAGCAACGCCCAACAATCCAACGCTTCGCTGCCGCTGCGCGCTCTGTCCACCCTGCTGCTGTGGCAGCGCCGTATGGCCAGCCGCCGTCAACTGGCTCGCCTGGACGCCCGCCTGCTGGCCGATGCCGGTATCAGCGAGTCGCAGCGTTACGAAGAGCTGAGCAAGCCTTTCTGGCGCTAAGCTCCGGCTTGCCGGCTTTGGTCGGCACCGCAAATTTCCGAAACCCGTTGCAGGTGACTGCGACGGGTTTTTTGTTTGCAGACGGCATGCCAGAGCCTTTTACAAGCACACATGTACAGTTTGTAAAATCACAAAACAAACCATAACAGTTTGTTGGCGCGCTGTTCATTAACATCCAGAAACACCGGCGCGTGATACGCTTGGCATAACAGTCTGGTAGAACGCACTGTTGAAAAAGTACCGCGACGAGCTGTGCGAGCGTCCGATAAAACAGAACCACCCGACCCTAGTCCAGGAGTCCACGATCATGTCCCGTAAATACCTGATTGGCGCCGCCCTGATGCTGAGCCTGGCCGGCACCGCAAACGCCACCAGCTTCGTTGTCACCACCGACGCCGTCGTTGGCGCAGTGGCCGCGTCCACCGATGCCACTTCCGATGTTTCCTCCTCGTTCCGTGACGACAAGATTGTCCAGGCCGCCCGTGACGACGCCGCCAGCTTCGTTGGCAGCCAGGGCGACATTCGTGGTGCCAAGCTGGAAAGCGCTTTCATGCACATCCGCTCGCAAATGCCAGCCCTGCAAGCCAGCGACGCGCAACTGGCCCAGGCCATCCTGGCGCTTTGACCCCGACTGAGCCGTTCAGCTGTGCTGGTCACCACCAGCACAGCCGCACACATCTTTGCCATCCACGTTTCCAGCTGTTGTAGAGCCCATGCGTTATCTGTTGCCGTTGCTGTTCTCCTTTGTTGGCATGGTCAGCGCCCATGCCATGGATACCACTACGCAAAGCCTGGTCATCACTGGCTATGTGACCAGCCAGGTCACCACCGCACCGTTCGACCGTAAACTGGTCCGCCAGGCCCAGGACGATGCCGCTGCCTTCGTCGCCAGCGACGGCCAGATCCGCGGTGCGCGGCTGGAGGCAGCACTGGAATCACTACGCCACAATTGCGCACGGCATACCGTCGGCGATCTGGAACTGGCGCAGGCAATTCTCGTCCAATAACTACATCTGACTCCCTGTATTTTTCGGAGATGCTCCATGCGTAAACCGCTGATTGCCGCTACCCTCGGCATGCTGCTGCTGGCCGACCTGGCTCAGGCACAGACCTTGGTGGCCACCAGCAATATCATCGTGCGGGCCTTTGGCCGTTCGATCGACTTCACCTCTGACACCACCACCTCGATCCGCGACTCCAAAGTGGTGCGCGAAGCCCATGACGACGCCGCCAGCTTTGTCGCCAGCAACGGTGACATCCGCGGCGCCCAGCTCGAGGCCGCTTTCAACACTCTGCGCGAGCGCGTTCCGCAAGCGCGCGACGCCAGCGACCAGGTACTGGCTGAAGCCATCCTCGCGCTGTGAACCGCGTGCGCGCCTGGCTGCTCGGCTGCGCCCTGACGCTGCTCGGCACGCCCGCCCTGGCCGACCTGCAGCTCGAGCTGCAGGCGTCCGGCCTTGACCCACAGCAGACCCGAGCCACTCAGGCTCTGCTCGACGAAGCCGTGGGCAAGCTGCCCCCTCGCTTCAAGCAACAACTGAACCGCCGCGTGCGGGTCAGCTGGAGCGACAACATGCCGGCCGACGCCTATGGCCAGGCATCGCTGGTATCTACCCTCGAACTCAATCGCCGCTTACTGCCCAGCCTCACCGATGGCAGTGCTGCCACCGAGCGCACCAAGCGCCCGCATGGCACGGTGCGAGAAGAACTGCTGGCCACCGTGCTGCACGAACTCACCCATATCTACGACCGTGCCCGGCTGTGGCCCAGCGCCGAGAACGCGCTGATCGCCCGTTGCAAGCGCCAGCAAGGTACGTTGGGCAAAGTTGGCCTGCCCGAAGCATGCAGAGGCCAGGCAGAGCGCCGTTTCACCCTCAGCGACGACCCGCGCCTGCTCGACCTGGCCGGCTGGCAACAGTATGTGGGCCGACGCGGCGAGCGCGAGCAGCACAACGGCCAGTTCGTGCGCAGCCCCGACAGTTATGAACTGAGCAGCCCCAAGGAATACATCGCGGTCAACATGGAGTACTTCCTCCTCGACCCGAGCTACGGCTGCCGCCGTCCGGCGCTGAACCAGTATCTGCGCGAACACTTCGGCTGGGCACCGCAGCAGGACAGCTGCGCCAAGGGCCTGCCGTTCATCAATGCCGGCAGCGACTTCGCCCGCCAACCGCTGGGTGAAATCGACCCCGAGCGGGTCTATGAGGTGGACTACCTGCTGGCCGAAGCCAACCAGAACCTGGTCAGCCGCTGGGGCCACAGCATGCTGCGCCTGGTGATCTGCAAGCCGGGTCGCCCCCGCGGGCCGGACTGCCGCCTGGACCTCGACCAGAGCCTGGTGCTGTCGTACCGAGCCTTCGTCAACGATGTGCAGCTTTCCAGCTGGGACGGCCTGGTCGGTGCCTACCCCTCGCGCCTGTTCGTGCTGCCGCTGGGCCAGGTGATCGACGAGTACACCAAGACCGAACTGCGCAGCCTGGCGTCGGTGCCCTTGCGGCTGAACCGCGACGAGATCGAGAACCTTGTGCGTCAGGCCGCCGAAATGCACTGGAGCTACGATGGCAACTACTGGTTCCTGTCCAACAATTGCGCGGTAGAGTCGTTGAAGCTGCTGCGCAGCGGCACCGCGAACCCACGCCTGAACGACCTCGACAGCATCATGCCCAATGGCTTGCTGGCCGTGCTCAAGGGCAGGGGGCTGGCCGATACCAGCGTGCTCGACGACCCCCGCGAGGCGCTGCGCCTGGGTTATCGCTTCGACTCCTACCGCGACCGTTACCAGGCCATGTTCGAGGTGTTGAAGAAGCAGTTGCCAATCAAGCAGGACAAGGTCGAGGACTGGCTGGCCCTGGACGCCGAGCAACGGCGAGGTTGGTTCGCCCAGGCCGACCTGCGCACCAGCGCCGCCTTGCTGCTGCTTGAACAGGCCAGCTTGCGCCGGCAACTGCTTCTGGCCCAGGACGAGGTCAAACAGCGCTACCTGAACGCCGCCGCGCTGAACGATGGTAGCGTCAGCAAGGCCGATGCGACCCTCAGGCAGATGCTTGCCAACAGTGGCTTCCTCAGCCGCCCGGCAGAGTTGCTCGACAGCAAGGGCTACGGGCTGCCGCAGCCGCAGGAGCGCAAGCAACTGGAGCAGGTCAGCAGCGAGCGGCAAGCGCAGTTGCTGCGCTTGAGCACGAGCCTGGACAAAGAGGTTAGAGCGCTGCTGGAGCCATCGCGGGCCAGGGAGATTGCGGCGGTGGAAGCCAATGTGAAGCAGGTGGGCGAGCATCTGCGGGCATTGCACAAGGCTGCAGGAGGCCTGCAGTTGTAAGTACGGCTGTGCCGGCCCTATCGCCGGCAGGCCAGCGCCCACGAGATCACCATGGGTCTGAAGGTGGTGGGACACCTGTGGGAGCTGGCTTGCCGGCGATAGGGCCGGCAGCACCAACACAATCCCTTACTGGTTTTCCTCCGCCTCCGAAGGCAAATCCTCATCCAGATGCAACCAGGGCAACCGGCTACCCACCCAGATATGCCGGTTGGCCCTGACCCGTTCCGGGTGGTCCAGCGTCGCCACCGTCACATCAACCGTCTCCGAGCTGTGTGTAGTCACCAACGCCACATGCGCCCCACAATGCCCACAGAAGTACCGGCTGCAACTGGACGGTGCCACATAGCAGTTCGGCTCTCCAGCCAACCACCGGAACCCCGAGCGGGGCAGGGTGAGCCAGGTCACCACCAGCCCACCACTGACCCGTCGGCAGATAGAACAATGGCAATGGGCGATGTCTGTCAGGTCGCCCGCCAACCGATAACGCAAGGCGCCACAATGGCAGCCACCCTCGGTCACATCCTGCATCACCTACCTCTCGTCGCCTTTGCTTCGGCGAAAGCTGGCTGAAAGCTTGCCCTCATAGGATAGCCCCCACTACCGGCACAAGACCGGTCAGCCAGGGCACCCGGTAACCACCGCGCCCGGCCCAATCAACAACAACAATGGTGATTCTGATGTATTCCTGTGCCCGACTTTCCGTAGTTCCCCTCTGCATGCTCCCCGCACAGCGCCAAACGCGCTGATCCGCCCGAATCGACGTTCCTTCGCCGCGCCACGCCTGGAGTATTGCCATGCTGACCTTCCTCGGCTTTGCCATGGTCATCACCTTCATGTACCTGATCATGACCAAGCGCCTGTCTGCCCTGATAGCGCTGATCCTGGTACCGATCCTGTTCGCCCTGTTCGGCGGTTTTTCCGCAAAGATCGGCCCGATGATGCTCGAGGGCATCAGCAAACTCGCACCTACCGGTGTGATGCTGATGTTCGCCATCCTCTATTTCGCCCTGATGATCGACTCCGGCCTGTTCGACCCGGCTGTGCGCAAGATCCTCAAGCTGGTCAAGGGTGACCCGCTGAAAGTCTCCGTCGGCACCGCAGTGCTGGCCCTGGTGGTCTCGCTCGACGGTGACGGCGCCACCACCTACATGATCTGCTGCGCCGCCATGCTGCCGATGTACAGCCGCCTGGGCATGAGCCCGCGGATCATGGCCGGCCTGATCATTCTCGCCGGCGGGGTGATGAACATGACCCCCTGGGGTGGCCCGACGGCCCGCGCAGCCAGCGCCCTGCACGTGGACCCGTCGGACATCTTCGTACCAATGATCCCGGCCATGCTGTTCGGCGTGCTGGCGATCCTGGCCATCGCCTACATGTACGGCAAGCGCGAACGTGCCCGCCTGGGCGAGTTGCACCTGCCCACCGACGACATCGACCACAGCGAAATCACCGTTTCGCAGTACCCGGACGCGCGCCGGCCAAAACTGCTGTACTTCAACGGCGCCCTGACCGCTGCCCTGATGGTCGCGCTGATTGCCGGCGTACTGCCGCTGCCGGTGCTGTTCATGATCGCCTTCAGCATCGCCATGATCGTCAACTACCCGTGCCTGCAGCAGCAGAAAGACCGCATCGCCGCCCACGCCGGCAGCGTGCTGGCGGTCACCGGTCTGATCTTCGCCGCCGGCATCTTCACCGGGATCCTGTCGGGCACCGGCATGGTCGACGCCATGTCCAAGAGCCTGCTGTCGGTCATCCCCGAGGCGTTGGGCCCATACCTGGCGGTGATCACCGCGATCGTGAGCATGCCGTTCACCTTCTTCATGTCCAACGACGCGTTCTACTATGGCGTGCTGCCAGTACTGGCCGAAGCTGCCAGCCACTACGGCATCAGCCCGGTGGAAATGGCGCGTGCTTCGATCGTCGGGCAACCGGTACACCTGCTCAGCCCCCTGGTACCCTCCACCTACCTGCTGGTGGCCCTGGCCGGCATCGAGTTCGGCGATCATCAGCGCTTCACCTTGAAGTGGGCAGTGCTGGTATGCCTGTGCATAATGCTCGCCGCGCTGCTGATGGGGATTTTCCCGCTGTTCAGTAGTCTTTAATAAACGCGTATTTCCCTAACGCGACGCGCCCTGACCCGGGCGTGTCGCCTTTACCGTTCGAAGGAAAACAAATGGAATGGCTGACCAGCCCGGAAATCTGGGTTGCCTTTTTTACCCTCACCGCGCTTGAGATCGTCCTCGGTATCGACAACATCATCATGATCTCGATTCTGGTCAGCCGCATGCCCAAGCACATGCAGCCGCGCACCCGGATCTTCGGCCTCGCCCTGGCCATGGTCACGCGTATCATGCTGCTGCTGTCGATCACCTGGGTCATGCGCCTTACCGCCGACCTGTTCGTGGTCCTGGGCCAAGGCATCTCGGGGCGTGACCTGATCCTGTTCTTTGGTGGCCTGTTCCTGTTGTGGAAAAGCTCACAAGAGATCTACCACGGCCTCGAAGGCGAGGACGAGAACCAGGAAGAACCGAAAGGCGCGGGTGGCAAGTTCTTCTACACCATCATCCAGATCGCCATCATCGACATCGTGTTCTCGCTGGACTCGGTGATCACTGCGGTGGGCATGGTCTCGCACGTACCGGTGATGATCGCCGCGATCATCGTCGCCGTGCTGGTGATGATGCTGTGCGCCGGCACCATCAGCGATTTCATCGACAAGCACCCGTCGCTGAAGATGCTGGCATTGTCGTTCCTGATCGTGGTCGGGACCGTGCTTATCGCCGAAGCTTTCGATGTGCATGTGCCGAAGGGCTACGTCTACTTCGCCATGGCGTTCTCGCTGGCGGTGGAAGCTATCAACATCCGCATGCGCACTGCCTTGGCCCGCAAGAACGGCAAAGAGCATGAACCGGTGAAACTGCGCAAGGACATTCCGGGTCAATAAGATCAGGAAGTGCAGGACACAAAGGGCCCTTCGGGGCCCTTTTTTCATTTCCGCTGTATTTCAAACAAATGACAGCCATGCGAAGCTGGCGACAGCTTCGCAAAACAACTAAAGCTTTGAGTGAGCACTGAAAATTCTTCAAACGCTCACGCTTCGTCTCTTGGCCCTCTGGGCCAATGCAACAGGGGGCCGTAGCCATGCTGACCCTGCTCAACCTGCTCTCGGCCGTTACGCTTCTGGTCTGGGGCACCCACATCGTGCGTACCGGCATCCTTCGGGTATTCGGCTCGAGCCTGCGGCGCATCATCAGCCAGAACATGAGCAAACGCCCGCTGGCGTTCGTCGCCGGCATTCTGGTCACGGCGATGGTGCAAAGCAGCAACGCCACCGCCATGCTGGTCACCTCGTTCGTCGGCCAGGGCCTGATGGCGATGACTCCCGCCTTGGCAATCATGCTCGGCGCCGACGTGGGTACCGCGCTGATGGCCCGGGTGCTGACCCTGGACCTGTCCTGGCTGTCGCCGCTGCTGATCTTCCTGGGTGTGATCTTCTTCCTCTCCCGCAAGCAGACGCGAGCCGGCCAGCTGGGCAGGGTAGGCATCGGGCTTGGCCTGATCATTCTGGCATTGGAGCTGATCGTGCAGGCAGCTACGCCGATTACCCACGCCCAGGGCGTGAAGGTGCTGTTTGCCTCCCTGACCGGCGACATCATGCTCGACGCCCTGGTCGGCGCGCTGTTCGCCATGATTTCCTATTCCAGCCTGGCGGCCGTGCTGCTCACCGCAACGCTGGCCGGTGCCGAAGTGATCAGCCTGCCGGTGGCCATCGGTCTGGTGGTGGGGGCCAACATCGGCAGCGGATTGCTGGCTTTCATCAGCACCAGCATGCAAAACGCCGCCGGGCGCCGGGTGGCTCTGGGCAGCCTGCTGTACAAGTTGATCGGCCTGCTGCTGATCATCCCCGTGCTGCACCCGCTGGTGGGGTGGATGGACTCACTGAGCTTCAGCGCACAGGAGCTGGTCATTGGCTTCCACCTGCTCTACAACACGTTGCGTTGCCTGATCATGCTGCCCACAGTCAAACCCATGGGCCGGCTGTGCAACACTCTGCTGCCCGAGCGAGAAAACGGCAACGGCCAGATTCGCCCGCGCCATCTCGACACCTCGGCGCTGGAAACACCCAGCCTGGCCCTGGCCAACGCCTCCCGCGAAACCCTGCGCCTGGGCGATATCGTCGACAGCCTGCTCGAAGCCATGCTAGGTGCCCTGCGCGGTACCCAGGCCGCATTGCCACAGCAGGTCCGCGCCTTGGGCGAGGACGCCGAAGCCTTGTACAGCGCGATCAAGCTGTACCTGGCGCAGATGTCGCGTGAAGACCTCAGCGAACAGGACAACCGCCGCTGGGCAGAAATCATCGAACTGGCAATCAACCTCAAGCTGGCCTGCGACCTGATCGAGCGCATGCTGCGCAAGGTCCAGCAGCAGAAAACCAGCCAGCGCCGGGAGTTTTCCCAGGTAGGGCTGGAAGAGCTGACCGGCTTGCAGGAACAACTGCTGGCCAACTTGCGCCTGGGCTTGTCGGTGTTCCTCAGCGCCGATCCGGAAAGCGCCCGCCTGCTGCTGCGGGAAAAACGCCGTTTTCGCGCCCAGGAACGGCGCCTTGCCCACGCCCATGTCAGCCGCTTGCAGCGTAAGGTAGTGCAAAGTATCGAGACCAGTTCGCTACACTTGGAGCTGATCGCCGACATGAAACGGTTGAACTCTTTGTTCTGTAGCAGTGCCTATGTGGTACTGGGCGGCTCGGACACGGGCGGGCTGATGCTCGACAGCGTGCCGGACGAAGCCCGTCTGCCGTGATTTCGCCTACCTGAGGACCCAAGCTCGCCCATGCGTTGCCTGATGTTCGTTTGCCTGCTGATCTGCAGCCTGCCCTCATTCGCCCTCGACCGCTCGCGGGTGGAAGGTTATCTGTTGCCCAACGGCCTGCAGGTCATCCTGAAAAACGGCTATGAACGCGACCATGTGGCGATTCGCCTGGTGGTCGGTGTCGGCCTGGATGACTTCAATTGCGAGCAGAAAGAGCTGCCGCACCTGCTCGAGCACCTGCTCTTCAGCGGCATCGACGAAACTGGCGAAGGCGGCCTGGAAGAGCGCCTGCAATCGCTGGGCGGCGAGTGGAACGCCTACACCAGCAGCGCCGACACCACCTTCGTGATCGAAGCCCCGGCACGCAACCAGCGCAAAATCCTGGACCTGCTGCTGGCGGTGATCCACGACACCCGCATCGATGCCAAGGCCCTGGCCACCGCCAAGCGCATCATCGAGCGCGAGGATGGCGGCCACTATGGCCACCTGCAGCGCTGGCTCGACCGCCAGGACATCGGCCACCCCGCCAGTGACCAGCTAGCCACCGAGCTGGGCCTGAAATGCCCGGAGCGCTCCAACCTCGAAGATATGACCCTGGAGCAGGTGAACACCTTGCGTGACCGCTGGTACGCGGCCAACAACATGACCCTGATCGTGGTCGGCGGCCTCGACCGCCTGCTGCCGGCTTACCTGGAGCGTACCTTTGGCGAACTGCCCGCCACCGAGCCGGAGGAGCGCCGCACCCTGGAAAGCATCGGCCAGCAAGCTGCACAGCGCCGCGACCTGACCCGCGGCTGGCTGGGCGACAGCGTCAAGCTGCACTGGCTGTTCGTCGAGCCGGTGCTGGACAACGACCACCAGGCCACCCTGGACCTGCTGTCGCACTACCTGGACTGGGCGCTGTACGACCAGCTTCGCCTGCGCAACGGGTTGTCCTATGGCCCTTCGGCAAAACGCGAGAGCTTCGGCGACACCGGCCTGCTAAGCCTCGATGCCGATCTGGAGCGCGAGGACATCGACCAAGCGGTCGAAGTGATGCAGAAGTTGTTCGACCACCTGCGCAAGGAAGGCCTCGACCCGGAGACCTTCGAGCGCATCAAGTACGCCAGCGTCGCCAAGGAAAGCTGGAGTACCCAGGGCAACAGTGCCTTGGCCGACTACTACTGGGGCGCGCTGAACGACTATAGCGACGGGCGCTTCGTCAACCCGGTGCGCAAGCTGCGCCAGGTCAGCCTGGCGCAGGCCAACGAGGCGCTGAAAGAACTGCTCAAGGAAGATGGCTATGTGCGTATCGAGAAACCATTGCTTGGCTATGATGAGCTCTATGGGCTGGTTGCCTTGTTGTTGGGGCTGATCCTGGCAGCGGGGTTGTTGCGCTGGCGTCGGCATGCTCCTGAAAAGCCGGGCGGTGCTACACGCTAGCAGTGAATCGGCGGTATCCTTTTGCCAGTACCGGCCAGTTCGCGGGTATCGCAACGCGGTCCCTTTGGGAGCGGGTTCACCCGCGAAGAGGCCGGCACAGCCACCATACCCTTTCTGTTGTAGCCCCCAATGCCCCAAATCCCCCACATCGTCCAGCGCATCATCGAACTGCTTAAACGCTACCCCGGCATCATCGCGCTCGGCGGTTTCCTCTCCGGGATTGGTAGCTTCATCCTTGTCGACCGCCAGGCTGGCCTGGCCAGCTGGATTGCTGTGCTCATGCTGGTCAGCTGGGTCTGGCTGATGCTGGAAAACACCCTCACCGGCCTGTTCGCGCGCACCTTCAACCGCGAAATACCGCAACCATTGCTGCGCTACGCGACGCAGATGATCCACCAGGAATCACTGTTCTTCGTACTGCCGTTCTTTTTCATCACCACCACCTGGAACAGCGGCCAACTGGTGTTTACCGGCCTGCTCGGTGCCGCCGGGCTGATTTCGATCATCGATCCGCTGTACTACAAGTGGCTGGCGCCGCGCCGCTGGCTGTTCCTGGCATTGCATACCCTGACCCTTTTCGCCGCCCTGCTGACCGCGCTGCCGATCATCCTGCACCTGACCACCGCGCAAAGCTTCAAGCTGGCCCTGATTGCAGCCATGGCACTGTCGTTCCCCAGCCTTGTCAGCAGCTTCCCGATCAACAACTGGCGCCGCGCTGTGGCCCTGGTGGTGGTCACCCTGTCGGTCGGCGCCGGGGGTTGGCTGCTGCGCTCCTGGGTGCCGCCAGCGACCCTGTGGATGACCGAAGTGGCGGTCAGCACCGAAGTGCTGAACCGCCAGCCGGGCGATTCGCTGCACGAAATTGCTGCCAGCCGCATCCGTAGCAGCGGCCTGTACGCCTACACCGCGATCAACGCGCCACGCGGCCTGAACGAGCGGATCTACCATGTGTGGCAAAAGGACGGCCAGGAAGTCGATCGCATTGCCTTGGACATCCACGGCGGGCGCAAGGAAGGCTACCGGGCCTGGACCCACAAGCAGAACTTCCCGCCGAACCCGGTGGGCAAGTGGCAGGTGAGGGTACTGACCGAAGATGGGCAGGTCATCGGCGTGCTGCGCTTCAAAGTGGTAGATGACGCGCCCACGGGGTGAGTGAAAAGGGCCGCTTGCCGGCGATGGGCTGCAAAGCAGCCCCCAAGGTCCGTGAAGACAGCACATAATCACCAAACAGCCCATGCCCGCTGCGCTATGATCAGCCCCTATGCCTTAGCGCCGAGTCAGTAGCATGGAGCCGATGACCACCCCCAGCGCCACCCTGGACACCAGTAGCCAACCGGCCTGTCTGCGCATTACCGGTGACTGGACCTTGGCGCATTACGCCAGCCTCAAACGTGAGAGCGAGCGCCTGCGCGCGCAATACGCTGCCGATACCATCGCCGACCTCAGCCAACTGGGCCGCCTGGACACCGCCGGCGCCTCGCTGCTGGCCGAACTGCTCGGCTCCGAACGCCTGTCGCGCTGCACCCACGGCCTGCCAGAAGCCAGCCGCGCCCTGCTCAAGAATGTCTACTGCTCGGTGCAGGACTACTGCATCCCGGTCAAGGAGCCCGAGCGGAACGTGCTGCTGTTGCTGCTGGAGCGCATCGGTTGCGCCGTCGGCACCTTGTGGCAAGACACCATGCAGGTGCTCGGCTTCGTTGGCCTGATCCTCGAAACCCTGCTGCGCCGCGCCCTGCAACCCCATCGCTGGCGCTTCACCCCGGTCGTGGCGCACATCGAACAAACCGGCCTGGACGCCGCGCCCATCGTCGCCCTGCTGACCTTTCTGGTGGGCGCGGTAGTGGCCTTCCTTGGCGCCACGGTGCTGGCCGATTTCGGCGCGACCGTCTTCACTGTCGACCTGGTGGCATTCTCGTTCCTGCGCGAGTTCGCCGTGCTGCTGACCGCCATCCTCATGGCCGGCCGCACTGCCAGCGCGTTCACCGCGCAGATCGGCTCGATGAAGGCCAACGAGGAAATCGATGCCATCCGCACCCTGGGTCTGAACCCCATGGAGATGCTGGTGGTGCCGCGCGTACTGGCGCTGTTGATTTCGCTGCCCTTGCTGACCTTCATCGCGATGTTCTGCGGTATCGTCGGCGGTGCGGTGGTGTGCGCGCTGTCACTGGACATCTCGCCAGCCATGTTTCTGTCGCTGCTGCAAAGCGACATCGGCGTGCAGCACTTCCTGGTCGGCCTGGCCAAGGCACCGTTCTTCGCCTTCCTGATCGCCGCCATCGGCTGCCTGGAAGGCTTCAAGGTCAGCGGCAGCGCCGAATCGGTGGGCGCGCACACCACCTCGGCGGTAGTGCAGTCGATATTCGTGGTCATCGTGCTGGATGCGGTGGCTGCACTGTTCTTCATGGAGATGGGCTGGTGAATGGCCAGGAACGCGTGATCGAGGCCCGCGGCATCTGCAACCGCTTCGGCCGCCAGAGCGTGCACGAAAACCTCGATCTCGACCTGTATCGCGGCGAGATCCTCGCCGTGGTCGGTGGGTCGGGCAGCGGCAAGTCGGTGCTGCTGCGTAGCATCATCGGCCTGCGACGGCCCGACGACGGGCAGATCAAGGTGCTAGGCCAGGACCTGGCCGGCCTGCGCGAAGAGCAGCGCTCCTTGGTCGAGCGACGCTTCGGCGTGCTGTTTCAGAAGGGCGCGCTGTTCTCTTCGCTGACCGTCACCGAAAACGTGGCGTTGCCGCTGATCGAGCACGCCGGGCTGTCCCGCGCCGATGCCGAGCACCTGGCCGGAGTGAAGCTGGCCCTGGCCGGGCTGCCAATCTCGGCCGCCGACAAGTACCCGGCCTCGCTGTCGGGGGGCATGATCAAGCGCGCCGCGCTGGCCCGTGCCTTGGCACTGGACCCGGACATCCTTTTCCTCGACGAGCCCACCGCTGGCCTGGACCCGATCGGCGCCGCCGCCTTCGACCAGTTGATCCTGACTCTGCGGGACGCTCTGGGCCTGTCGGTGTTCCTCATCACCCACGACCTCGACACCCTGTACACCATTACCGACCGCATCGCCGTGCTGTCGCAGAAGAAGGTCCTGGTGGCCGGCCCGCTGGCCGAGGTCGAGCAGACCGACGACGCATGGATTCAAGAATACTTTCATGGCCCACGCGGGCGTGCGGCCGAACAGGCCGCCACCCGTGCCGGGCAGGAGCGCTGAGCAATGGAAACCCGAGCCCATCACGTTCTTATCGGCCTGGTCACCGTCCTGGTGGTAGCCGGCGCCATGCTGTTCGGCCTGTGGCTGGCCAAGTCCAGTGTCGACGACGCCTTCAAGGACTACGAAGTGGTGTTCAACGAAGCCGTCTCCGGCCTGTCCCGCGGCAGCCCGGTGCAGTACAACGGCATCAAGGTGGGCGACGTGTCCACTCTGCGCCTGGACCCGAAAGATCCGCGCCGAGTACTGGCACGGGTGCGCCTGAGCGCCGACACCCCGGTGAAGGAAGACACCCAGGCCAAGCTGACCCTGGCCGGCGTGACCGGCAACTCGTTCATCCAGCTCAGCGGGGGCACCCCGCAAAGCCCCGAGCTGAAAGGCAAGGATGGCAAGCTGCCGGTGATCATCGCATCGCCCTCGCCAATCTCGCGCCTGCTCAATGACAGCAGCGACCTGGTGACCAACATCAACCTGCTGCTGCACAACGCCAACCAGATGTTTTCCGAGGACAACATCGGCCATCTCAGCAACACCCTGTCCAACCTCGACAAGACCACCGGCGCCTTCGCAGGCCAGCACGGCAGCATCACCCAGGCCATCGAGCAACTGGTCCAGGTGGGCAAGCAGGCCAGCGCCACCCTGACCGAAACCCAGGCACTGATGCGCAATGCCAACGGCCTGCTGGGCAGCGAAGGCAAGCAGGCCATCGGCAGTGCCGAGCAGGCCATGCAGTCACTGGCCGAGAGCACCGCCACCATCAACCGCCTGCTCGAGGACAACCGCGAAGCCATCGGCGACGGTGCCCAAGGCCTGAACCAACTGACCCCGGCAATTCGCGAGCTGCGCGAAACCCTCAACGCACTCAAAGGCATTTCCCGGCAATTGGAGGCCGACCCCAGCGGCTACCTGCTCGGCCGCGACAACAACAAGGAGTTCCAACCATGAAACCGTCGCTGCGCCTGCTGGCCCTGGCGGCCGCACTGAGCCTGGCCAGTGCCTGCTCCATCTTGCCGCAGAGCGAGCCCGTCGACCTGTACCGTCTTCCGGTGAACCAGCCCGGCCGGACGGCACCAGCGCTGGACTGGTCATTGCGCCTGAACAAGCCGCTGGCAAGCGAAGTGCTGGCCGGGCCACGGATTGCCGTGATTCCTCAGGGCGATGTGGTCAGTAGCTACAAGGGAGCGCGCTGGAGCGACGCGGTGCCGGTGCTGCTGCGCAACCGCCTGCTTGACGGTTTCCAGCGTGACGGCCAGGTGCAGCGCCTGAGCGCCGACGACAGCAACCTGCAGGCCGACTACGAGCTGGCTGGCGAGCTGCAGGCGTTCCAGACCGAATACCGCGCGGGCGGAGCAGTGGAGGTGGTAATCCGCTATGACGCACGCCTGGTCCAGGGCCGCAGCCAGCGCATTCTGGCCAGCAAACGCTTCGAAATCCGCCAGCCGCTGGCCGACAAACAGGTTTCAGCGGTGGTTGCCGGTTTCGGGAAGGCCTGCGACCAGCTGACCGAGCAGGTGGTGAGTTGGACCATTGCGCAATCAGCCAGCGTTCCCGCTCCCTGAAGCTCTGCCTGTTCTTTGCGGGAGCGTCAGGCGAAGAACCAGTAGCAGACGAAGATCGCCGCGATCACACCGGACAATTCGGCCAGCAATGCGCAACCGACAGCATGGCGCACGCGCTGGATACCCACCGCACCAAAGTACACTGCGAGCACGTAGAAGGTGGTTTCGGTACTCCCCTGAATCGTCGCCGCCACTAGCGCCGGGAAGCTGTCCACACCGTGGGCCTGCATGGTCTCGATCAGCATCGCCCGCGCCGCACTGCCGGAGAACGGCTTGACCAGCGCCGTGGGCAGGCCTTCGACGAAGCGGGTGTCCAGGCCCAGCCAGGTGACCGCATGGCGAATACCGCCCAGGGCCAGCTCCAGGGCGCCTGAGGCCCGCAGCACACCCACCGCCACCAGCATCGCTACCAGGTAAGGCAACAAGCCCTTGGCCACATCGAAGCCTTCCTTCGCGCCTTCGACAAAGGCTTCATACACCTTCACACGCTTCAAGGCGCCGGTCACCAGGAACAGCATGATCACGCCGAACAACGTGAGGTTGCCCAAGATCGACGACAGGCTGGCCAGCGCGGCCGCCGAAAGGGTGCCGAGAAAGGCCATGAAGCCGCCCAGCAGCAAGGCACCGGGGATGAGGTAGGCAAGCACTACCGGGTCCCACAGGCGCAGGCGCTGCATCACCGCCACCGACAGCAGGCCGACCAGTGTCGAAACGCTGGTAGCCAGCAGAATGGGCAGGAACACCATGGTCGGGTCCGCCGCGCCTTGTTGGGCCCGGTACATGAAGATGGTCACAGGCAGCAGGGTCAGCGACGAGGCGTTGAGCACCAGAAACAGGATCTGCGCGTTGCTCGCCGTGGTGCTGCTGGGGTTCAGCTCCTGCAGCGCGCGCATGGCCTTCAGGCCGATCGGGGTGGCGGCATTGTCCAGGCCCAGGCCGTTGGCGGCGAAGTTCATGGTGATCAGGCCCAGGGCCGGGTGGCCGGGCGGAACTTCCGGCATCAGCCGGGCAAACAGCGGACCGAGCACCTTGGCCAGCCACTCGACAATGCCAGCCTTCTCGGCAATCTTGAGAAAGCCCAGCCACAGGGTCAGCGTGCCGAACAGCAGCACCATAACCTCGACCGACAGCTTGGCCATGGCGAATATGCTCTCGACCATCGCCGCGAAAATGCCGGCGTTGCCGCCTACCAGCCATTGGGCCAGGGCGGACACTGCCGCCACCAGGAAAAAGCCAAGCCAAAGGCCGTTGAGCATCCGTGTGTTCCCCCTGAAAAATGCCCGAATAATAGCGTATCGGGGCGCATGGCTGGAGACCGCAGGCGAGGGCTGCGCCCTCGTATCGCGACACAAGGCCGCTCCCACAATGGCCGGCGTATAGCGAGCCCTGTGGGAGCGGCCTTGCGTCGCGAAAGGGCCGCAAAGCGGCCCCAAGATCTCACAGGCAACAAAAAGCCCCGACAAGTCGGGGCTCTTGGTCATGCAGCAGTCAGGCTCAGCGTTTGGCAGCTTCGCCAACCATGGCCGCTTCCTGCTTGCCGGCCATCAGCGAGGCGTAGTACTTCTCGCCCTTGGCGGCGTCGTACATACCCTCCCAGCGAGCGATGACCAGGGCTGCCAGGGCGTTACCCACAACGTTCAAGGCGGTACGGGCCATGTCCATGATGCGGTCGACACCGGCGATGAAGGCCAGGCCCTCCAGCGGGATGCCCACGCTGCCCAGGGTGGCCAGCAGCACCACGAAGGAAACACCCGGTACGCCAGCGATACCCTTGGAGGTGACCATCAGGGTCAGCACCAGCAGCAGCTGCTGGCTCCACGACAGGTCGATACCGTACAGCTGGGCAATGAAGATGGCCGCGATGCTCTGGTACAGGGTCGAGCCGTCGAGGTTGAACGAGTAGCCGGTCGGAACCACGAACGAACAGATCGACTTCGGTGCACCGTACTTCTCCATCTTCTCGATCACGCGCGGCAGCACGGTTTCCGAGCTGGAGGTGGAGTAGGCGAGGATCAACTCATCTTTCATGATGCGCATGATCTTGATCACCGAGAAGCCGAACAGGCGGGCAACCAGGCCCAGCACCATGAAGGCGAAGAAGGCGATGGCGAAGTACACCAGCAGCACCAGCTTGGCCAGCGGCAGCAGCGAGCTGAAACCGAAGTTGGCGACGGTCACGGCGATCAGGGCGAACACGCCGATAGGGGCGTAGTTCATGATCATGTGGGTGACCTTGAACATGGTCTCGGAAACCGCCTGGAAGGTACGCACCAGCGGGTCGCGCAGCTCCGCCTGCAGGCTCGACAGGCCCAGGCCGAACATCACCGAGAAGAAGATGATCGGTAGCATTTCGCCACGCATCAGCGCTGCGAAGATGTTCGACGGGATCAGGTTCAGCAAGGTTTCGATGAACGCGTGCTCATGCTGCACTTCGGCCGCGGTAGCCTGGTACTTGGAGATGTCCACGGTACCCAGGGTGCTCATGTCGATGCCGGCACCCGGGTGGAACAGGTTGGCCAACACCAGGCCCACGACGATGGCGATGGTGGTCACCACTTCGAAGTAGATGATGGTCTTCAGGCCGATGCTGCCCAGTTTCTTCGCGTCGCCAACCCCGGCGATACCCACGATCAGCGACGAAATCACGATCGGGACGACGATCATCTTGATCAGGCGAATGAAGATGTCACCAGCGGGCTGGAGGACGTTGCTGATCCACCATGCCTTTTCTGCACTGAAATGATTCAGTAGCGCGCCGATTGCAACACCCAGGACCAGACCGATGACGATCTGCCAGGCGAGGCTCAGTTTTGCCTTCTTCATGTCTTTACCCTTTGTTCTAGTGGTCATGGGCACCCAACGGAAACGCCCGTAACAGAGCCGTTGGCTAGGTCACGAGCAGAAGATGCTTCCGTCCGGCGACTTCATGTAAGGACACCGCAGGCGAGCGACAGGGCGCTCGGGCCGGCGAAAAAGGCGGCAACTATTGCGATGGCAAAGGGGGAAATCTAATGCCGGAAGCGCATAGCCCATACCGTTCATGCATAACATTTCTGACCAAAATGGGAGGTTCGCAAGTGCTTGATTTAGAACGTTCGGAATCCCGAACAAGACCAAACCGCCAAATTTAGGCAGATTTGGCAGGGTGAAAAGGACAGGAAAGATGGCTTGTTCGACAATCCGAATGGCTGAAATGGCACTTGAACAAGCGTAGTGCTGATCGAAAAAAAATTGATGTACGGTCAAGACAAAATGTGTCTTGGAGAGGAAATCGCGCAGGGAAGAGACGTTTCTTACATGGCTCCTCGGAAGTCAGGTCTGGACAGCGCCCTACGGCACCGCCGACCTGAAACTTCCGATTCCGCCTTTCCTGACCCGGCCCATTGCTGGAGGCACTCCCTGTACCCCTAGGCCACTCCGATCCTGCAACAATCAGAACAGCCCGGCCCCTTGGTCATGTGCAGCCCCTCCTCGGGGCAGCGCATCATAGAAGGCTGAACTATAGAAAGGTTCAGCTTCTATTACGTGACAGTGCATGACCTTTCATCCGTACCGGATACAAAAGCTCAGTACCAATTCGGGTCACGCTTGAGCTGCTCCTGCAGCATCGCCTTCATGCCGTCGTCCGGCTTACCCAGCCAGCGATATTGCGCGTGGCGGGTGGGCGACTTGTCGCTCGGCAAACCTTCGGGGACTTCCACGAGCATCCCGTAGGCATCGTCCTTGTCCCAGCTGAACGCCACGATCAGGCGCTTGTAGGTGCAGTTGTCCTGGCGTTCGCACAATGGGCCGACCAGATACTTGTCGCCGTCTTCGGTAACGGCGGACATCTGCTGCTGGGCGCTGCCGGTCAGATTGACCACCCAATCGGGCAGGCGTTCCTCTCCTTCGATCGTGTCCTGCCAGGTTTCCCGGTATTCCGGGTCCGAGCCGAGCAACTGGTCGACCCGGACCTGGCCGTCATTGGCCGCCATCGCCGCCGCACTGCCGCCCAGTAACAGGGCGGCAGCCAGGGATGTCCAACGCTTCCTGCCCATCTTCAACCTCGTCCACGTCCAAAGAAGAAGGAGGCTACGAACAGTACCAGGAAGACAATGAACAGAATCTTCGCGATACCGGTGGCAGCGCCCGCGATACCACCGAAGCCCAGTACGGCGGCGACAATGGCGATGATGAGGAAAGTGATAGCCCAACTCAGCATGGTGGTTCTCCTTTCTTTTTTGAAAACGGTACGGCCAGCGGTCAGAACACCCAGCGGTCCTGGGGTACAACATTTTCCACGGTGGCCGGTGACGCAGTGGCCTGACTGGCTGGCAGCGGGTCGGCGGCCTTGACCAAGGTATTGGCACGGGTTGCCTGAATCTGCGTCAACAGCGCGGTCTGCGCCGCCACTTGCTCGGCCAGGCGCGCGGTCTGCCAGCTGTAGTAGAAGAGGCCAGCGGCCAAGGTCAGCAACAGCGCCAGGCCGAGTGAAAGCACCTGGCGCAGGGGCATTGCAGCGCTCTGCAAGCGGTTGACGGATTGGCGGTTCATGCCGGCTCCTCCTGCTGTAATTCTTGTTCAAACCTGAACAGGTAATTGCAGCCTGCGTGCCAGCCTTTTGTATTAGATAAAATCCATTAAAATCAAATAGTTATGTAAATTACTCAAAGCCAGGGAGGACGTATCCTGCACGATGCCGCCCAGGCCGTCGTGCGAATTGCACGATCAGCCTTCGACCTTGGTCGCCACTTTGAGCAGGTCAGCATCCACCCCGCGCACACCGATGATCTGCCGGGCGATTTCCACGGCAATGGTTTTCTGCTCGCTACTGACCACTTCGCCGGAAAGCCGCACCAACCCCTCTTCGCTGGCCACTTTCAGGTTCAGGCCATCCAGGTTGCGGCTGAAGCGGTAGCTGTTCTGGATCTTGTCGATGATCCAACTGTCGCTCGGCTGCGGCCCGGTCGGCGTTCCCACCGGGGTTTCCCGGGCCTTGGCCATGGCAGCGGTATCGAGGCTGACCAGGTTGTTGACCAGGTGCACGCCCTCGGTGGTACGCGCCACCACGCCGGCCAGCTCCTTGGCCTCGGCACTGTCGACCTTGCCACGCAGGGTCACCACACCTTCGCTGCTCTGTACATCTATAGGCGCCTTCTCGGTGGTGCGGCTCCACAACAGCCGCGCACGGATCACCGCGGCCAGGGTTGCATCCTCCAGGCGCTGGGCGTAGGCACGCAGCGCCAGCGGGCGCTCCACCAGCTGGGCATTGACCCGCAGCTGATTGTCGACTTGCTCGATGCCACGGGTAGCCAGCGCCACATGCTCGGCCAGCTGGCGCTCGACGTCATTCTCCACCTCACCGGAAAGCCGCGCCTGCTTGCCGTCCACCTCGACCTGAATACGGAACGGGTCGAGCATGCGGTTCAGCGACAGGGCAGTTTGCAGGGCCCCCTCCAGGCGAGCGTCCTGCACCGGGCCGGCGAGGGCCGGGGTGAATATCGGCAGCAAGGTGGCTGCCAACATAGCGGTGCGAATGGAAAAGGACATGGCGGTGCCTCCTTTTGTAGAGCAAAGCTAAAAATCCTCGCAACCAATGTGCCACCGTGGACCTCTAACCAAATCATCGGGATATCGCGGCCTACAGGCGTCGATTGGCCATTGGCTAGCATGCAAAGGACAGGTTCCTTCACAATGGACCATGCAACTTGCCCGATTTTTCCCACACTAAATGAAGATCTTTCCTAAAGGAGCGCAGCACATGGAGTCAGCCCAGGACAACCAAGGCCGCATTCTGCTGGTGGATGACGAGTCCGCGATCCTGCGCACCTTCCGCTATTGCCTGGAGGACGAGGGCTATAGCGTGGCCACGGCCAACAGCGCCGCCCAGGCCGAAGCCCTGCTGCAGCGCCAGGTGTTCGACCTGTGCTTCCTTGATTTGCGCCTCGGCGAGGACAACGGCCTCGACGTGCTGGCGCAGATGCGTATCCAGGCCCCCTGGATGCGGGTGGTGATCGTCACCGCGCACTCGGCGATCGATACGGCAGTGGACGCGATCCAGGCCGGCGCCGCGGATTACCTGGTCAAGCCGTGCAGCCCCGACCAGCTGCGGCTGGCTACCTCCAAGCAATTGGAAGTACGCCAACTTTCCGCGCGCCTGGAGGCCCTGGAAGGTGAAATACGCAAACCCAAGGACGGCCTTGATTCGCACAGTCCGGCGATGATGGCGGTGCTGGAAACCGCCCGCCAGGTCGCTACCACCGATGCCAACATCCTCATCCTTGGCGAGTCGGGCACAGGTAAAGGTGAGCTGGCCCGGGCCATCCATGGCTGGAGCAAGCGCGCGCGCAAATCCTGCGTGACCATCAACTGCCCGTCACTGAACGCCGAGCTGATGGAAAGCGAGTTGTTCGGCCACACCCGCGGCGCCTTCACCGGCGCCAGCGAAAGCACCCTGGGGCGAGTCAGCCAGGCTGATGGGGGCACGCTATTCCTCGACGAAATCGGCGACTTCCCACTGACCTTGCAACCCAAACTGCTGCGCTTCATTCAGGACAAGGAATACGAGCGCGTCGGCGACCCGGTCACTCGTCGCGCCGATGTGCGTATCCTCGCCGCCACCAACCTCAACCTCGAAGAAATGGTGCGTGAGAGCCGCTTCCGCGAAGACCTGCTGTATCGCCTGAACGTCATCACCTTGCACCTGCCGCCGCTGCGCGAGCGCAGTGAAGACATCCTGACCCTGGCCGACCGCTTTCTCGCCCGCTTCGTCAAGGAATACTCCCGTCCTGCCCGCGGCTTCAGTGACGAAGCCCGTACGGCCCTGCTCAACTACCGCTGGCCCGGCAACATTCGCGAACTTCGCAACGTGGTGGAGCGTGCCAGCATCATCTGTCCGCAGGAGCGCGTGGAAATCAGCCACCTGGGCATGGGCGAGCAGCCTGCAGGCAATGCCCCGCGCGTTGGCGCCGCGCTGAGCCTGGATGAGCTGGAACGCGCCCACATTGGCGCGGTGCTGGCCGCCAGCGACACCCTTGACCAGGCTGCCAAGACCCTGGGAATCGATGCCTCCACCCTGTACCGCAAGCGCAAGCAGTACAACTTATGAGGTGGCCACCCATGAAGCTGCGCACGCGGCTTTTCCTCAGCATTTCGGCGCTGGTCACCGTAGCCCTGCTCGGGCTGCTGCTGGGCCTGGTCAGCGTGCTGCAGATGGCCACGGTGCAACAGCGACTGGTGCGCGATACCACCCACGCCCTGGAAATAGGGCTGAAGTTGCGCCAGAACCTTGGCGAACAGTTGACCTTGATCCTCGATGACGAGACCGCCCCGGAAAACCTGCGACTGCTGCAGGACAACTTCCAGACCCTGCTGAACCAGGGGCTGGACCAAGGTGGCGAGCGCACCGGCTTCAGCAAGGCCAGCAGCAATTACCAGGCCTTCCTTCAGGCCTACCGCGATAGCCCGGCGCCCTCGCGCAGCATGGGGGCTGAGCAGCCACTGGGAGCCGCGTTCAATCAGGTCCGCACCGACCTGATCGATTCCCACAGGCAGGCGCTGGATCACATCACCCGTAGCGAAGAACACACCCGCGACCACGCCCTGCTGGTCAGCGGCGTACTTGGCCTGATGGGCCTGGTGGTACTGGTACTGGGCTTTATCACCGCGCACAACATCGCCCGGCGCTTCGGCCAGCCGATCGAAGCCTTGGCATTAGCGGCCGACCAACTCGGCAAGGGCAATTTCGACGTCACCCTGCCGGTCACCCAAGCCACCGAACTGAACCAGCTTACCCGCCGCTTCGGCCTGATGGCCGATGCCTTGCGCAAGCACCAGGCCACCAACGTCGACGAACTGCTAGCCGGCCAGCAACGCTTGCAGGCCGTACTCGACAGCATTGACGATGGCCTGCTGATCATCGACCGCCAAGGCCGCCTGGAACACCTCAACCCGGTGGCGCAGCGCCAGCTGGGCTGGACCGATAGCCGCGCGGGCAGCAGCCTGGCTGAAGCTCTGCAGCGCCCGGAACTGGAACAGCAACTACGCCAGGTACTGCGCGGCGGCAACCTCGACCGGCAGCCGGACGACTTGAACATGGAGGTCGATGACGAAACGCGCCTGCTCGCCTACAGCCTGACGCCGGTCAGCCACCCGCAAGGGCCGATCCTTGGCGCGGTGATGGTGCTGCACGATGTAACCGAGCAGCGAGCCTTCGAACGCGTGCGTAGCGAATTCGTACTGCGCGCTTCCCATGAGCTGCGCACTCCGGTGACCGGCATGCACATGGCCTTCGGCCTGTTGCGCGAGCGGCTCAAGTTCCCGCCCGAGGCGCGCGAGCACGACCTGCTGGAAACCATCGGCGAGGAAATGCAGCGCCTGACCCAGTTGATCAACGATCTGCTCAACTTCAGCCGCTACCAGAGCGGGATGCAGAAGCTCGAGCTGGCTCCCTGCGCTATCGACGAGTTGCTGGAGCGTGCACAAAAGCGCTTTGCCGAGCCGGCAGCGAACAAGCAGATCGAGCTGATCACTGAACTGGAACCACCACTACCGCGTATCCAGGCCGACGTCGCCCAACTCGATCGGGTGCTGGACAACCTGTTGCACAACGCCATCCGTCATACCGCCAGCGGCGGGCGTATCCGCCTGCATGCACGGCGGCATGCGGAGCGGGTGATCATCAGCGTCGAGGACAACGGCGAGGGCATTGCCTATGGGCAACAGGGGCGCATCTTCGAGCCCTTCGTGCAGGTAGGGCGCAAGAAAGGCGGCGCAGGGCTGGGGCTGGCGTTGTGCAAGGAGATCGTGCAGTTGCATGGCGGACGCATGGGCGTGTTTTCCCGACCAGGGCAGGGGACCCAGTTTTACATGGCGCTGCCGGTCTGAATGTTGCCTGCCCTGGCTTGCCAGCGATGAGGCCGGTGCAGGATCACTCAATGCTCAACCCGCCGCGGCAGCCGTCCTCGGGTCACCAGTTCGGCAAACTGCCGGGCATTCAGTGGCCGGGCAAACAGCCAGCCCTGGCCATAATTGACTCCTTCGCTGTTCAGCAGCACCGCCTGGTCTTCACACTCGATGCCTTCGGCAATCACCCGCAGGTGCAAGTCGTGGGCCATGCGGATGATATGCGGGGCAACACCGCTGCTGGCGGCGTCATGCCCAAGGGCATCGATAAAGGCCTTGTCGATCTTCAGGCAGTCCACCGGCAGGGTCTGCAGGTAGGCCAGACTGCAATATCCCGTACCAAAGTCGTCGATCAGCACCTGGTGCCCCACCGCGCGCAACGCCTGCAGGTTGTCGCGCGCCACCACCACGTCGATCAGGCCGCGCTCGGTCACCTCGAATGCAATCTGACTCGCCGCCACCCGGTGCAGGGCGAGCAAGCGCGCCGCCACCCGGCCAATGCGCGGCACCATCACATCGCAAGCCGCCAGGTTCACCGAAATGTAAAGGTTGGGGTGCGAGCGCAACAGTTGCCCTAACTGTTCCAGCACACGCTGCAGAACAAAGTCGGTGATCTGGCGAATCTGCCCGGTGTTTTCCGCCAACGGGATGAACAGATCCGGGCTGGTCAGGGTGCCGTCCGGGCGGCGCCAGCGCACCAGGGCCTCGGCCCCGACACAGCGCCGGCTGTCGAGCTCGAAGATCGGCTGGTAGAGCACCTGCAGTTCGCCGCGGCGCAAGGCATTCTGCAATTCCGAGCTCATCGACCGCCTCTGCAGGATCAGTTGCAGCACCAGCCAGCCGATGCAGCAGGCCGCCAGCACACTGCCGGGGAACAGGAGCCAGAGCATGCCATTCATCCTCAACGGCAGGCTCGCCCGCGGGGCAATGAGCACCAACTGGTAGTCCGGCGACTTGGTTGGCATGCGGTAGATCAGGCGGTCGCTGAGCTCGAGCAGCGACTTGTGGCTGGTCGACCAGGCCGAGGGAGGTGGCCATACCTGCGGTGGGCCCAACACAGGGATGGCCCGGGCACCGTTGTCCAGCACCACGACAAGGCTGCCGCCCGGGGGCAGGTCGACCACATCGGTCAGGTGCCCACGAGAGGTGGATACCACGAACTTGCCCCTGCCCAGCATCAGTGCAGCCAGGTTCTCGTTCGGCTCGGTCGTGGTGTTCAGCCAGTAACTGTAGGTCGGCCCCTGGATGTCGGGAAGCCGCAAGGGTTCGAACGCCCGCTCATCACCGCGGTTCGAGCAGGCGATATCCCCATCCACGTATGCCGCTTCATAAATGAAGCGTGAACTCAGGCTTACCTGCTGCAATGCCGTCAGCATCGCCGGACTGCAGCCGCGCAAGGGCTGCGCCTGCAACAGGTCGACCCCTTCGCGCAACTGGCCGAACACCTGCTCGAGGCGCTCGAGAAAGCGTTCCCCTTGGGCGTTCATCTGTGCACTTTCGCTTTGCTTCATCTGTTGCAGGGCAATGCCGATGCTGGCAGAGAGCAACAGTGCAGCGCTGGCCAGCGCTGCCAATGTGGCCAGCATCCAGGGACGGTAAAAAATTTGGCGCAGCAAAGCGATGAAGGCTGGCATCGAGGGCATCCAGTTGATAACTAAGGTATAGCAACTGAATCAAGAATCACCTTCGCCGTTGGGCGTTTCGTTTGCTTGTTGAGAGATGACCATCTCCCAAGGCTGCGCTGTCGCGCAGAGAGTCGATTTGCAGGCGCTACACGGACTCTGTGGGAGCAAGCAGCAAACGCGGTGGCTGGCACCGCGTTGGATTCTTCGCGGCTAAAGCCGCTCCCACAGGGTACGAGGATCGCTTGCGAACTCAGTTATCTGTGCGACAGCGCAGCCCAAAGGGCTGGGCAATCCCCCACAGAGCCTCGCTGGCGGCTCAACGCATCCGGTTGAGTACCTGCAGCATCGCCGCCGTCTGCGCATCCGGCATGCCATCGAAGCGCTGCGGGCGGAAACGCATCTGGAACGCGGCGATCACATGGCGGGTGGCAACATCCAGTACCCCGGTCTGCTCGATCGCGTAGCCAAACCGTGCCAGCTCCTGCTGATACCAGCCAATACTTGGCGGGTTGACGCTGAAATAGGCTTGCTGCCGTGCCACGGCGTTGGCATCCGGCCAGACACCCAACCCGGCGTCGGCCAGGCGCTTCCATGGGAACAGCGGCCCTGGGTCAAGCTTGCGCAGCGGCGCGATATCGCTGTGACCAATGATGTGCCGTGGCTCGATGTTGTTGCGTTTGACGATGTCCTTGAGCAGCGCGATCAGCGACTGGACCTGCGCTTCGCTGTAGGGGTGCCAGACCCGGCCATTCGGCGTGTCCGTGAAGCCCGGATTGACGATTTCGATACCGATGGACGAGGAGTTCAGCCAAGTCCGACCTTGCCACTGGCTATCACCGGCATGCCAGGCGCGGCGGCTTTCATCCACCAGCTGGTACACCGTCGCCGGGCCATCACCAATCAGGTAGTGGCTGCTGACTTCGCCATGGGTCAGCAACGCCAGGGAACGCTCCAGCGAAGCATTGGTGTAGTGCAGGACAACGAACTGGATTCGGTTGTCCTGGTTGACCGAAGGGTGGCTACGGTCGATGCGCAGGCCTGTCGAGCAACCGGCAATAGCCACCAGCAGGAAGGAAATCAGGGTTGTTTTAAGCGTGGAAAGCACGTCAGTGGCCTCAGCGAATGAGCGCTACAGTATAACGTGCTCTCCAGGGGCCGTGCTTGCCGCGAGTCAGCGGCTGCCGGCTATGCCTGCTCGACCCGGTTGCGCCCCGACTCTTTGGCCCGGTAAAGCGCCGCATCGGCGCGCTTGAGCACTTGGTCACCGCGCTCGCCGGAACGGAATGCACCCAGGCCGATCGACGTGGTGATCACCACCCTTTCCCCCTTGAAGTGGAACGGGCACGCCTCGACTGTGGCCCGCAGCAGCTCGGCGATCTGGGCAGCGGCGGCCGGCGAGGTCTGCGGCAGCAGCAGGACAAACTCCTCGCCGCCAAACCGGGCAATGAAATCACGGCTACGCAGGCGCTTGCGCAACTGGTCGGCGACGATCTTGAGTACTTTGTCCCCAGCCAGGTGCCCATAGCTGTCGTTGATTCGCTTGAAATGGTCCAGGTCGAGGATCGCCATCGCCAGATGGCCGCCGTGCGCTTGCCATTCGAGCATTTCGCGCTCGACCCGCTCGCTCCAGGCCGCACGGTTGGGCAAGCCGGTGAGGGGGTCGAGCAAGGCCTTCTGGCGCTGCTCTTCAAGGTGCTCGCGGTAGCCGAGCGCCTCCTGCTCCATGTTCGCCACCCGCTCCGACAGCCCTTGCAGGCGCCCAGCCAGCTCCTGTTCGCGGCGATCACGCTCGTGCTTGTGCTCGTCCATGGTCACCAACAGGCCTTCCAGGCGGTTTTCCAGGATGTGCTTGAGGCTGTCGACATCGGCGGCACCTTGCACACTGCTCTGCAGCCCGTCGACATGCTCCCGCAGCTGGGTATCCAGCTCGCGGGCGGCCGAGCTGTTGTCGGCATGCCCGGCACTGGCCTCGTGCAGGTGACTCTGGAAACCTTCGAGGCGTTCGTTGAGCTGCTGCAGGTAGGTTTCGAATTCGTGCTGACCGCTGTCAGTGATGGCCAGCATGAGCACAGCCAGGTCATCCAGTACCGGGATCAGCTCATACCAGTTCAAGCCGCGGGCGACCCGTTCACGCATCTCGAGGGCTTGTGCCTTGTGTCGCTCCGGCAGGCTGAGGTCATCGAGCAGGCCGATCAGGGTGTGTTCGATGTGCTCGGCGACCTGACTGTAGGGCGGCTCTACCGCGTAGGGCAGGGCATAGGGGCCGTCCTCGCCGAAGGTTTCTTCGAGTGTTTGTACCAGTCCCGTTCCAGCCGGAGGCTCGCTTGCGACAACTTCCGGTGCCGGCACATCGTCCGGTAGCGGCGCTGGTGCCAGTTCAGCCGTTTCGATCAGGGCCGGGCCAGGAGTCTCCAATGGCGCTACGGGCGCCTCGACAACAGATGTTGAAGAGGCTGGCAGCGGCTGTAGCTCGTCCACATCGTCGGGCTGCAGAGCATCGACACTGGCCGGTGCCGCCGGGGGCTGCGCCTCGGCAACTGGCAAAGCCAGCGGCACAAGCGCTGGCTCGCTTTGCGCGTCACCTTCGCGGCTGCCGAACAAGCGCTGCAAGAAGCCGGGGCGGGCGTCCTCCGCCGACTTGCCCAAGGCTGACAGCGCACGGCCCTGCAAGCCGCTCAACTCGCCCAGCAACGGTGGCAGGTCGCGTGACTGAGCCACCCCGCCATCGAGCTTCTTCGCCAGTTTTTTCAGGGGCCGCGACACATCGTTCGGCAATGGCAGGCCTTGCAGTTGGTCGACCAACGCGGTCAGTGCATCGCTGACCTGGTTCATGCGGGCTTCGCGGCGCTGTTCGGAATCCAGCACCGCCTTCTCAAGACGCGGAATCAACCCGGCAAGGCCGGCGTCCATGTTGTCGCTGCGGATGACCTCGCGCATTTCCTTCATGCACTGGTCCACCACCTTGTCGCTGCCTTCGGCAGCCAGGGTGCTGCGTACCAGGCCGCGACACAGCAGGTCTAGACGTGCGTCCCAACGGCGCTCGAGCTTTTCCTGCTGCTCGATGCTTTTCAGGTATTTTTCTTTCCAGCGCTCAGCGTCTTCAGTCATGCCCGGGTCCGCAAACGGTGATGGCAATTAGCTCAGGACCGGCAGCGTATCCACAGTCAATGCATCAGGCAATCGAATCTCGACAGCAACGGGAAGGTGGTCGGAAATTGGTTGCGCCAGCACCTCGACGCGCTCCAGCGTGAGGCTTGAGCTGAGCAGGATGTGGTCAAGGCAACGCTGTGGGCGCCAGCTGGGGAAGGTGGCCTCGACTTGCGGGGCGATCAGGCCCAGATCGCGCAGCGGCGAGTGCTCCAGCAGGTCGGTTGCATGGGTATTCATGTCGCCCATCAGCACCTGGTGCCGGTAGCCGCCAATCAGCTCGCGAATGTAACCCAGCTGCAGGGCGCGGGTCTTGGCACCGAGGGCAAGGTGCATCATCACCACGATCAGCGCATCTTTACCCTCGCCAAAGCGCACCAGGATCGCACCACGCCCAGCCGGGCCGGGCAACGGGTGATCCTCGAGCAGTTGTGGCTTCAGGCGGCTGAGCACGCCATTGCTGTGCTGGGCAAAACGCCCAAGGTTGCGGTTGAGTTGCTGGTACCAGTAGGGGAAGGCGCCCAGGTGGGCAAGGTGCTCGACCTGGTTGACGTAGCCCGAGCGCAGGCTGCCGCCATCGGCCTCCTGCAGGGCCACCAGGTCGAAGTCGCCCAGCAGTTGGCCAATCTTCTGCAGGTTGCCTGCTCGCCCGTTGTGCGGCAGCAGGTGCTGCCAACTACGAGTCACGTAATGCCGATACCGCTCGGTGCTGATGCCCACCTGGATGTTGAAACTGAGCAGCCGCAGACGACCATCCTCGGGCAGGCCAGGCGCCTGCAGGTGATGCTCGTTGACCTGCGGCTGGTGCAGGCCAATGCCACGCGCGGTTCTGAAGCGGCGCATGGGTTACGCCGCTTACTTAGCGGCGCGCTCCTTGGCGATCAGTTGGTCGGCAACGTTCAGTACGCCTTCCGGCCCGCCGGCAGTACCCAGGTCGAAGCGGTACTTGCCGTTGACCACCATGCTCGGTACGCCGGTGATCTCGTACTTCTTCGCCAGTTCCTTGGCCTGGTTGACCTGGCCCTTGATGGCGAACGAGTTGAAGGTGGCGAGGAACTTGTCCTTGTCCACGCCTTGGGTGGCAAGGAAATCGGCCATGTCTTGCGGGTCGGTCAGGCGCTTGCGCTGGTTCTGGATGGCGTCGAACACTGCGGCGTGCACTTTCTGCTCGACGCCCATGGCTTCGAGGGTCAGGAACATCTGGCCGTGGGCATCCCACGCACCACCGAACATGGCCGGTACGCGCTTGAAGTTGACGTCCTTGGGCAGTTTTTCTACCCACGGGTTGATGGTCGGCTCGAAGTGGTAGCAGTGTGGGCAGCCGTACCAGAACAGCTCGACCACTTCGATCTTGCCAGGCACGGAAACCGGAACAGGGTTGCTCAGCTCGAGGTATTCCTTGCCGGCGGCAGGCTCGGCGGCCTGGATGGCAGTCATACCGAATACGCTGGCAGCGACCAGCGCGGCGCTGAGAATCAGTTTACGCATGCTTTACTCCTGGGCAGTCATTGGTCGCCACGACGCGACCTGCTCTGAGACAGGCCGGGAAGGGGCCGAGTTCTGTAGTGTAACGGCTGCGGACGGAAAAAAGGGCGGTCCGGCCGCCCTTTCATCATTGCCTTACAACATTAACTGAAGGTTAATGCGCTGCCTGTAATGGCCTTAGTGCAGGCCCTGGATGTAACTGGCCAACGCCTCGATGTCGTGGTTGCTCAGCTTGCCGGCGATGGTGCGCATGGTCATGGCATCGCCATCGTTGGTGCGGTTTCCTTCGCGGAAGTCGGTGAGCTGCTTGGTCACGTACTGCGCGTGCTGCCCGCCCAGGTGCGGGAAGCCGGCCAGGGCGATACCCGCGCCGTTCGGTGAGTGGCAGCCGGTGCAGGCAGGCATGCCTTTTTCCAGGTCACCGCCGTTGAACAGCGCCCGGCCACGTTCGACCAGCTTGGGATCGGCGGCGCCCACGCTGCCTTTCTGGCTGGAGAAGTAGGCGGCGATGTCGGCCAGGTCCTGGTCGCTGAATGCGGCCAGCATGCCGGTCATTTCCAGCACGGTACGCTTGCCCGACTTGATATCGTGCAGTTGCTTTTCAAGATAGCGCTGGCCTTGGCCGGCCAGTTTCGGGAAGTTCGGTGCCAGGCTGTTGCCGTCGGGGTTGTGGCAGGCGCCACAGACGGCCGTCTTGGCCTGGCCGGCGGCGGCATCGCCTTTGACGGGTTGCGCAGCAGTGGCCGCACCTGCGACACCCAGGGTCAACAGCAGACTCACGACTAGTTTGTTCATCAGCTAATCCAACACGGCTAAGGGTGAAATGTTATGTATCGGGACTGCCACTCATCCAAAGGATGACCAAACGGTAGTCCTCGGCACTGCAGTCCATGCACAATCCACGCGGCGGCATAGCCTTGAAACCCTGGGTCACGTGCTTCACCAGTACATCCATGCCTTGCGCCAGCCTTGGCTCCCATGCTGCCCGGTCACCCTGCCTGGGTGCCTGTGGCAACTGCCCGGCGTGACAGGCCGCACACGTGCGGTTGTACAACACCTCGGGATCCTGTGTAGCCTGTGCGCTGTAAAACGGCAGGAACATACCGACAGCAAGCAGCCATTTCGCCATGCGGAACGACCTTCAGGGTTGGGGGCCGCGCTGCGTTCTGTTGCGCGAGCTATTGTTCGACACCCCATGCCCGTTCTCCTTCTCTGGGAGAATGAGCACACAAAAACTGGGGCATTATATACTTCCGCCATCCAAACGGAAACGACACCGCTTGCCAGGCTCGGGCCTACAGAGTCAGGCAACACCCACATCGGATATCCCATGCAACTCAAGAACCCCATCCTCGGCCTCTGCCAGAAAGCCAAATTCGCCCTCAGCGCTGCCAAGGTCGAACAATGCCCGGACGACCAGGGTTACGAGGTGGCTTTCGCCGGCCGCTCCAACGCCGGCAAATCCAGCGCCCTCAACACCCTGACTCATGCCAGCCTGGCGCGCACCTCGAAAACCCCCGGGCGCACCCAGCTGTTGAATTTCTTCAGTCTGGACGATGAACGGCGTTTGGTCGACCTGCCAGGCTACGGTTATGCAAAAGTCCCTATTCCGCTCAAGCAGCACTGGCAGAAACACCTGGAAGCCTACCTTGGCAGCCGGGAGTGCCTGCGTGGCGTAATCCTGATGATGGACGTGCGCCACCCGATGACCGACTTCGACAAGATGATGCTCGATTGGGCAAAGGCCAGCAGCATGCCGATGCACATCCTGCTGACCAAGGCCGACAAGCTGACCCACGGTGCGGGCAAGAACACTCTGCTCAAGGTGCAGTCGGAAATCCGCAAGGGTTGGGGCGACGGCGTGACCATCCAGCTGTTCTCGGCGCCCAAGCGCCTGGGCGTGGAAGAGGCCTACCGAGTGCTAGCGGACTGGATGGAGCTGGAAGACAAGCCAGTCATTTGAAGGTTTGCTCAACCTGTGGGAGCGGGCATGCCCGCGAAGAATCCAGCGCGGAGCATGGCCTGGGCTTCGCCCAGGTTCGCGGGCGCGCCCGCTCCCACAGTGTTCCTTCACCAGACTCAGGGCAAATTCCGGGCAAAAAAAACCCCGGACTTCGTATGGGGAGGGGGAAGTTCGGGGTCCAAGTCCGGACCGCTAGGGCGGGGTCCAGATATCTGCCAACACTTAACACAACATAGGAGCATCGAAAGGCTTCACCAGCCATTCAGTTACTCTGAGTTCCGCTTCACCGGTTTAGTTCCAAAGCCCTGAAAACTATTTGCGATAGTTTCATGAAACTTCAGCACCGCTGGCACTGAGCAGTGCCAGGATCCGCATCCCTACGTCACGGATCCTACACAGCTTTCCCCGCCCGATCAGTGAGCTTCGTCCCAATTCGCACCAATTCCTGCCTCGACCAGCAGCGGTACATCCAGCTGTGCGGCCTTGCTCATGTGCAGGCGAATTTCATCTTTCACTTGCTCAACCAGGTCCTCGCGCACTTCCAGCACCAGTTCGTCGTGTACCTGCAGGATCACCCGGGCATCCAGCCCGCTCTCGCTCAGCCAGTTATCCACATTGACCATGGCCCGCTTGATGATGTCGGCCGCAGTGCCTTGCATCGGGGCGTTGATCGCCGTGCGCTCGGCGCCCTTGCGCAGAGCCGGGTTCTTGGCATTGATATCCGGCAGGTACAGGCGGCGGCCGAACAGGGTTTCGACAAAACCTTGCTCCGCCGCCTGGGCGCGGGTGCGCTCCATGTAGGCCAGCACGCCCGGGTAGCGTGCGAAGTAGCGGTCGATGTAATCCTGCGACTGCTTGCGGTCGACGCCGATCTGCTTGGCCAGGCCAAAGGCGCTCATGCCGTAGATCAGCCCGAAGTTGATGGCCTTGGCACTGCGGCGCTGGTCAGTGGTGACGTCTTCCAGGGGTACGCCGAATACTTCCGCCGCTGTGGCGCGGTGCACGTCCAGGTCGTTGCGGAAGGCATGCAGCAAGCCTTCGTCCTTGGCCAGGTGGGCCATGATGCGCAACTCGATCTGCGAGTAGTCCGCCGCCAGCAGCTTGTAGCCCGGGCTGGCGACGAAGGCCTGGCGGATGCGTCGGCCTTCGGCAGTACGGATCGGAATGTTCTGCAGGTTCGGGTCGCTGGACGACAGCCGGCCAGTGGCCGCCACCGCCTGCTGATATGAGGTGTGGATACGCCCGGTGCGCGGGTTTATCTGCCCTGGCAGCTTGTCGGTGTAGGTGCTCTTGAGCTTGCTCAGGCTGCGGTACTGCATCAGTACCTCCGGCAGCGGGTAGCCTTGTTCGGCCAGCTCGTCGAGCACCGCCTCCGCCGTGGATGGCTGGCCTTTGGTGGTCTTGCTCAGCACCGGCATGCCCAGCTTGTCGTAGAGAATCGCGCCCAGCTGCTTGGGCGAGCCGAGGTTGAACTCCTCACCGGCCAGCTCATAGGCGCGCTGCTCCAGCTCGGCCATCTTCACCCCCAGCTCACCGCTCTGCACCTGCAGCAGCGCAGCATCGACCAGCGCCCCCTGGCGCTCGATCTTGGCCAGCACCGGCACCAGCGGCATCTCGATGTCCATCAGTACCGGCTGCACGCTCGGCGTCTGCGCCAGGCGCACCTGCAGCGCCTGGTGCAGACGCAGGGTGATGTCCGCGTCTTCGGCAGCGTAGGGGCCGGCCTTGTCCAGGTGGATCTGGTTGAAGGTCAGCTGCTTGGCGCCTTTGCCGGCAATGTCCTCGAAAGCGATGGTGGTGTGGTCGAGGTACTTCTGCGCCAGGCTGTCCATGTCGTGACGGGTGGCGGTGGAGTTCAGCACGTACGACTCGAGCATGGTGTCGTAGGCAACGCCGCGCATTTCGATGGCGGGCGAGCCGTTGGCAAGGATGTTGATATCGTACTTGGCGTTCTGCCCGACCTTGGCCTTGGCCGGGTCTTCCAGTAGCGGCTTCAGCGCCAGCAGCACGGCGGCGCGGTCCAGCTGGACCGGCGCGCCTTCATAGTCGTGGGCCAGCGGCACATAGGCCGCTTCATGCGGCTCGACGGCGAACGACAGGCCGACAAGCTGCGCCTGCTGCGCGTCCAGGCTGGTGGTCTCGGTGTCGAAAGCGAACAGTGGCGCCTGACGCAGCTTCTCCAGCCAGAAGTCGAAACGGGCCTGGTCGAGAATGGTCTCGTACCTGGGCTCGATCTTGGCCACCGGCTCCGCGACTGGCGCAATATCGTCACCGGCGTTGGCAGCGTCACGCTGCACCTCGGCGACCCAGCTCTTGAATTCCATCTCGGTGTACAGCGCCAGCAACGCTTCGCGATCAGGTTCGCCGCACACCAAGGCATCAACTTCGATATCCAGGGGCACGTCGACCTTGATGGTAGCCAGCTCATAAGACAGGAACGCCGCGTCGCGGTGCTCTTCCAGCTTGGCCGGCAGGGTCTTGGCGCCGCGAATGGCCAGTGTCGGGACCTTGTCCAGGTTGGCATACAGGTCGCTGAGGCCACCGCCGATACCGGTAAGCAGGCCCACCGCGGTTTTTTCGCCCACCCCCGGTACACCGGGGATGTTGTCGACCTTGTCGCCCATCAGCGCCAGGAAGTCGATGATATGTTCCGGGCCGACGCCAAATTTCTCGTGCACGCCAGCCACGTCCAGCACGCTTCCGGTCATGGTGTTGACCAAGGTAATGTGCCCGTCCACCAGCTGCGCCATGTCCTTGTCACCGGTCGAGATGATCACCGGGCGGCCCAGCGCGGCGCTGCTGCGCGCCAGGGTGCCGATCACGTCGTCGGCCTCGACCCCCTCGACGCACAGCAGCGGGTAGCCCAGCGCCTTGACGCTGGCATGCAGCGGCTCGATCTGCACCCGCAGGTCGTCCGGCATGCTTGGGCGGTTGGCCTTGTATTCGGCGAACATTGCATCGCGGAAGGTGCCACCCTTGGCGTCGAACACCACCGCGAACAGGCTGTCGGGGTATTGCTTGCGCAGGCTCTTGAGCATGTTCAGCACCCCCTTCACCGCGCCGGTCGGCATGCCTTTGGAGGTAGTCAACGGCGGCAGCGCGTGGAAGGCGCGGTACAGGTAGGAGGAACCGTCCACCAGGACGAGGGGCGCTTGGCTCATGAGCAGAATCAACCTTTTCGACGGGTCCGGCGCTAGAATAGCCAGAATCATTGACGACAAAGGGACAAGGTTATCATGCGTACACTCAATCGCCTGTTACTGCTCGGTCTGTTGGCCACCATGCCTGTCGTCACCCTGGCGGCGGACGACGCCCCCTCGGCCGATCCCGAGGTGACCATTCGCACGGAAGGCGACAAAACCATCCAGGAGTACCGGCAGAACGGGTTCCTGTATGCGATCAAGATCACGCCGAAAAACGGCAAGCCTTATTTCCTGGTACGCGCCGATGGCTCTGATGGCAATTTCATTCGATCCGACCAGCCGGACATGCTGATTCCGTCCTGGAAGATCTTCGAGTGGTAATCTGACGCGCACCGTTCACATCAACCCGGCACTTCCCGGCGGAAGTGCCCGTATGGGCAATTTTTCATCATGTCAGTCTTCACCCCCGTGACCCGGCCTGAGCTGGAAACCTTTCTGGCACCGTACGCGCTGGGTCGTCTGCTCGATTTCCAGGGCATCGCCGCCGGCACCGAGAACAGCAATTTCTTCGTCAGCCTCGAACAGGGGGAGTTCGTCCTGACGCTGATCGAGCGCGGGCCCAGCGAGGACATGCCGTTCTTCATCGAGCTGCTGGACACTTTGCACGCAGCCGACATGCCGGTGCCCTATGCAATACGCGACCGCGACGGCAATGGCCTGCGCGAGCTGTGCGGCAAGCCGGCGCTGCTGCAGCCACGGCTGTCGGGCAAGCACATCAAGGCACCGAACGCCCAGCACTGCGCCCAGGTCGGCGAGCTGCTGGCGCACATTCACCTGGCTACCCGCGAGCACATCATCGAGCGCCGCACCGACCGCGGCCTGGACTGGATGCTGGCCTCGGGTGCCGAGCTGCTGCCGCGCCTTACTGCCGAGCAAGCCGCGCTGCTGCAGCCGGCGCTGGATGAAATCAGCGCACACAAGGCACAGATCCTGGCCCTGCCACGGGCCAACCTGCATGCGGACCTGTTCCGCGACAACGTGATGTTCGAAGGCACCCACCTGACCGGTGTAATCGACTTCTACAACGCCTGTTCCGGGCCGATGCTGTATGACATAGCCATCACCGTGAACGACTGGTGCCTGGATGAACACGGCGCGATCGATGTGCCACGTGCCCAGGCGCTGCTGGCGGCCTATGCGGCGCTACGGCCCTTCACCGCAGCCGAAGCCGAGCTGTGGCCGGAGATGTTGCGGGTAGGCTGCGTGCGCTTCTGGTTGTCGCGCCTGATTGCAGCGGAATCGTTTGCAGGGATGGATGTGATGATCCACGACCCGAGCGAGTTCGAAGTGCGTTTGGCGCAGCGTCAGCAGGTGGCATTGCACCTGCCGTTCGCCCTCTAGAGCGTGTCTGCTTCTTCGCGGGTAAACTCGCTCCCACAGGTACGGTGAAAGGCGTGAAGCTGGCACTATCCCTGTGGGAGCAGGTTTACCCGCGAAGAGGCCGGCACAGGCCTACAGCTGTTCCAGGCACCCAACCAGGTCGCCACCCAGCTTTTCCAGCAAGCGCTCATAGCCTTTGCCATCCACAGGGTCGGAACCGCCCAGGGCATCCAGCTCGGCCAGGCGCACCGGCAGCCCGGCGGTCAAAGTCTCGGCAAGCCGTGGCCGCAGCGGCGGTTCGCTGAACACACAAGTCTTGCCCACTTCCTGCAGGCGCTTGCGCATGGCCGCCACGTGCTGCGCACCCGGCTGCACCTCGGAGGCCACGCTGAACACCCCGGTGTGCTTGAGCCCATACTCTGCTTCGAAATAGTCGAACGCTTCGTGGAACACGAAGTAAGGCTTGCCGGCGATCCCGGCCACCCGCGCCTTGATCCGCCCATCCAGCGCGTCCAAGCGTTCGTCGAAGGCCTTGAGGTTGCTCTGGTAGCGCGCCACATTGGCCGGATCGACCTGCGCCAGATCAGCCGCCATTTTCGCGGCAATCACCCGCGCATTGACCGACGATAGCCACAGGTGCGCGTCCAGGCTGCCCGGGCGGTGGTCATGATCATGGTCGTCATGGTCTTCTTCCTCGTGGGAATGGCTGTCCTCGCCAAAATGCCGCAGCTTCATGCCCGGTAACGCCTGCACGGCCACCGTGGGCTTGCTGCGATTACCCAATACCCGCGGCAGGAAGCCCTCCATGTCCGGACCGATCCAGTACAGCAGGTCGGCATCGCCCACCCGCCGTACGTCGGACGGGCGCAGCGCATAGTGGTGCGGCGAAGCACCCGGCGGCAGCAATACGTCGGGGTTGCCAACACCATCCTGCACGGCGGCGGCAATCTGCTGCAGCGGTTTGATACTGGTCAGCACGCGCACGTCGGCCTGGGCGGAAAATGCGATGAAAGCGACAAAAAGGACTAGGAATCGGGACACGGTGAATACTCGAGTCATCAGAAACAGGTAACATAATAACGTCTCCATCCAGAACCGTCGCTGCCCATGTCCATCACGCCGCTGGCCAACCGTCCTCACGATCATTCTCATTGCGTACACAGCGCACTGACTGAAGCCGACGCCTTGTGCACCCGCCAGGGCCTGCGCCTGACCGCGCTGCGCCGTCGAGTGCTGGAACTGGTCTGGCAAAGCCACAAGCCACTGGGCGCCTACGACATCCTCGCCGTGCTCAGTGAGCAGGACGGCCGCCGAGCCGCGCCCCCAACGGTGTACCGTGCGCTGGACTTCCTGCTGGAAAACGGCCTGGTGCACCGCATCGCCTCGCTCAACGCCTTCATCGGCTGCAGCCACCCGGAACACCTGCACCAGGGTCAGTTCCTGATCTGCCGGGCCTGCCATGTAGCCATCGAACTGGAACAGAACAGCATCAGCGAAGCCATCATCAGCAGCGCCAAGGGCGTGGGCTTCACGGTCGAGACCCAGACGGTTGAAGTGGTAGGCCTGTGCAGCAATTGCCGGAGCGCGGCATGAACGATGCGCTGATCCGCCTGGAGCAGGTCGGTGTCACTTTCGGTGGCGAGGCGGTGCTAGACAGTATCGACCTGTCGGTCGCACCTGGCCAGATCGTCACCCTGATCGGCCCGAACGGCGCAGGCAAGACCACCTTGGTGCGCGCCGTGCTTGGTCTGCTCAAGCCGCACCGCGGCAAGGTATGGCGCAAGCCGAAACTGCGCATTGGCTACATGCCGCAAAAGATCCAGGTTGATGCCACGTTGCCGCTGTCGGTACTGCGCTTCTTGCGCCTGGTGCCCGGTGTAGACCGCGCGGCAGCCTTGTCGGCGTTGCAGGAAGTGGGCGCCGAACAGGTCATCGATAGCCCGATCCAGACCGTTTCCGGCGGCGAGATGCAGCGGGTATTGTTGGCCCGCGCCCTGCTGCGCGAACCCCAGCTGCTGGTGCTCGACGAGCCAGTGCAGGGCGTAGACGTGGTCGGCCAGACCGAGCTGTACAACCTCATTACCCGCCTGCGCGACCGCCACGGCTGCGGCGTGCTGATGGTTTCCCACGACCTGCACCTGGTGATGAGTGCCACCGACCAGGTGGTGTGTCTGAACCGCCACGTGTGCTGTTCGGGCCACCCCGAGCAGGTAAGCGGCGACCCGGCATTCGTCGAGCTGTTCGGCCAGAACGCCGCACCCAGCCTGGCCATCTACCACCACCATCACGACCACAGCCACGACCTGCACGGCTCGGTGGTCGCCCCTGGCCCCCATGTTCACGGAGCGCACTGCAAGCATGGCTGATTTTCTTCTCTACGCCCTGCTTGCCGGTTTGTCCCTGGCGCTGGTGGCCGGCCCACTGGGCTCCTTCGTGGTGTGGCGGCGCATGGCCTATTTTGGCGACACCTTGTCCCACGCCGCCCTGTTAGGCGTGGCCCTGGGCTTCGCCCTGGACGTCAGCCCGGCGTTGGCGGTAACCGTGGGCTGCCTGTTGCTGGCGATCTTGCTGGTGACCTTGCAGCAACGCCAGCCGCTGGCCTCCGACACCCTGCTCGGCATCCTCGCCCCCAGCACCCTGTCGCTGGGCCTGGTGGTGCTGAGCTTCATGCATGACGTGCGCATCGACCTGATGGCGTACCTGTTCGGCGACCTGCTGGCCATCAACACCACCGACCTGGCCTGGATACTTGGCGGCAGCGCGCTGGTTTTGCTGCTGCTCGCTGCACTTTGGCGGCCGTTGCTGGCAGTTACCGTGCACGAAGAGCTGGCCATGGTCGAAGGCCTGCCGGTGGCCGGGCTGCGCATGGCGCTGATGCTGCTGATCGCGGTGGTGATTGCCGTGGCCATGAAGATCGTTGGTGTGCTGCTGATCACCTCGCTGCTGATCATTCCTGCCGCTGCGGCACAACGTCACGCCCGCTCTCCCGAGCAGATGGCCCTGGGCGCCAGCCTGCTGGGCGTGACCGCAGTATGCGGCGGCCTGGCCATGTCCTGGTTCAAGGACACTCCCGCAGGCCCATCGATCGTGGTCTGCGCGGCGGTGCTATTCTTGCTGAGCCTGGCCCTGCCAAAACGCTGAAAAACAGGGCGCGTGAAGGCGCGCCCTGCAACCTTTTCGCACGTAAAGGGTCTGTAAGACTTGTTTTCGAGCGTGCGCACCTGGGTGTAGACTTGCTCGCTTTTTGCGCAAATAGAGAGTCGCAGGAATGAAGCCGTTCGCCTCCCGTTATCTGCTTGTTGCCGCGTTTTCCCTGTTCCTGGCTGCGTGTTCCAGCGCGCCGGTAGAACAGGCCACCGCACCTGCCCAAGCCGATGCCTGGCAGCAGTTGCAACAGAGCATCGCCAGCAACGAGCTGGCCACCGCCGAAGACCAGCTGGCAGCCTTGCAGGCGCAGGCGCCGGATGACGCGCGTCTGGAGCAATACCAGCGCCAACTCGCCGAAGCCTACCTGCAACGCAGCCAGATCTTCCTGCAGAAGGGTGATGTGAACGCTGCCGCCACCGCCTTGGCCCGTGCCCGTGCGCTGATGCCGCAGGCCCCGGCAGTGACTGGTGGCGATGCAGTGACCCAGGCGCGCAAAGCAGAGCTGGAGAAGGCTGAAGCGGCGCTGAAAGCGGCCGAGGCCAAGCCCAAGGCGCGCATCATCGACCCGGCTGCACCGAGCACCGTCGTGGCCTTGAAAACCACCGACAGCCGCGCCATGCGTCGCCAGCTGGATGACATTGCCGCCGATGTGGTGAGTTATCAGTGCGACGTGGTGTTCCAGGTGCCGCGGACCGAGGATGCGCCTTGGCTGAAGACCTTGCTGGAAAAACGCGTGCGCAAGATCGACAGCGGGTTCGAGCTGAAGCAGAAGCACGAGATTCAGCGATCGCTGCCTGCGCAGGTGGTTCTGGTTCCGCATCAGCAATAAGCCTCCCGGGCCCTATCGCCGGCAAACCAGCTCCCACCTCGACCGCACCAATTTCAAGCCTGGTGCAGTACCTGTGGGAGCTGGCTTCCCGGCGATGGGCTGCGAAGCAGCGCCTTAGGCCGGCACAGCCTCCGCAGCTGCCTCCCGCTCCCACACCCGATGCCCTTCTACCGCTTTGACGAAGGCATCTACGATCTTCTGCTCATCTCCCAGCAGCAACCCTTTGTCTTCTTTCAACCCCAAGCTGCCCAAAAGCTCTTTGGTCAACACCATCGCCTTCAGGTGCTTGTAGCCCTCCAACAAGAAGTGCTTGGCCAAGCCGCTGGCCGCCAGCGCATCGGTCGAAGCCTTGCCCCCAGGCACGACAATGCCATCGAACATGATCGATGGCATCCCTTCCATGGAAGCATCCACCGGTAGTTGCTTGCCGTCCGCAGCCTTCACCGGTGCCGAGGTCGGCCCAAGGAGCAATGGTCGGGCACTGTGCGCTTCCAGGGCCTTGACCAGCTTGTCTACACTGGCAGCGTCTACGCCGTCTGCCACCAGCACGGCAATCTTGCGCCCCTTGATGCCAACCGAACCCGGGTGGTTCATCTGGCTCAAGGCAGGAGACTGCGCAAGCTGGCTCCCCTTCACTGGCACCGTGCCCCCGCTCGGCGCAGGCAAGCCCAGGTTGGCGGCCACCGCAGCTGCCAGCTTCAGGTCGATATTGGCGAGAATTTCATTCACTTCCCGAGCGCGGATCGCCTCCCGTTCCACTTTGCCCAATTCAAAGCTGTAGGCCTTGATGATGTGCTGCTGCTCGGTCGGGCTCATGCTCTGGAAGAACAACCGCGCCTGCGAGAAGTGGTCGCCGAACGACTCGCTGCGCTGGCGGATCTTGTGCGCATCGATACGCTCCTGATAACTCTCGAAACCACCATCCTGCTCAGCAGGTGGCGTTTCCTTCGGCCAGCCACCATCGATGGAATTGGGCTCATACGATGCGCGGCCCTTATGCACCACATGCTGATGCAGGGCATCGCGCTGGTTGTTGTGGTTGGGAGCGATGGGGCGGTTGACCGGGATCTGGTGGAAATTGGGCCCGCCCAGGCGGCTAAGTTGCGTGTCGGTGTAGGAGAACAGCCGCCCCTGCAGCAAGGGGTCGTTGGTAAAGTCGATACCAGGCACGATATGACCCGGGCAGAACGCCACCTGTTCCACTTCGGCAAAGAAGTTGTCCGGGTTGCGATTCAGGACCATCTTGCCCAACGGTGTAACCGGCACCAGTTCTTCCGGGATTATCTTGGTTGGGTCCAGCAGGTCGAAATCAAATTTGTGCTCATCGGCTTCCGGCACGATCTGTACGCCCAGTTCCCACTCCGGGTAATCGCCCGTCTCGATTGCTTCCCACAAGTCGCGACGCTGGAAGTCAGCGTCCTTGCCTGCCAATTTCTGCGCTTCGTCCCATAGCAAGGAGTGCACACCCTGGCGCGGCTTCCAGTGGAATTTGACGAAACTGGCTACGCCCTCAGCGTTGATCAGCCGGAAGGTATGCACCCCGAACCCTTCCATCATCCGCAAGCTGCGCGGGATAGCACGGTCCGACATAGCCCACATGACCATATGGGCCGACTCCGGTACAAGCGAGACGAAATCCCAAAAGGTGTCATGGGCCGAAGCGCCGGTCGGGATCTCGTTATGCGGCTCCGGCTTTACGGCGTGGACGAAATCCGGGAATTTGATCGCATCCTGGATGAAGAACACCGGCATGTTGTTGCCCACCAGGTCGAAGTTGCCCTCGTCGGTGTAGAACTTCACAGCAAAGCCCCTCACGTCACGCACGGTGTCGGCTGAGCCACGCGGGCCCTGTACCGTGGAAAATCGCACGAAGACAGGCGTAACTTTCTCCGGGTCCTGCAGGAAGCCGGCCTTGGTCAGCTCGGCGTGGTTGCCATAGCTCTGGAAATAGCCATGCGCCCCCGTCCCTCGCGCATGCACGATGCGTTCAGGGATGCGCTCGTGGTCAAAGTGCGTGATCTTCTCGCGCATGATGAAATCTTCGAGCAGTGAGGGGCCTCGATCACCGGCCTTCAGCGTGTTCTGGTTGTCGGCGATGCGCACCCCCTGGTTGGTGCGCAGCGCATGGCCTGTAGCATCGCTGCGGTCAGCCTCCAGGCTCTGTAACTTTGCGTTGGTATTGGCCCGGTCCGGGGTCTGGGTGCCAGCGGCTTCGCTGTGCTTGGGCGCGTCCGTGTTCTTTCTGGGCATGGTCGGCTCTCCTCGTCAGTCTTCAGGCGTACCCGTTTCGGGCTGTGTGCAAGTAGTGACCGGGAGGCTTTGCCGAGCGTTCAATCAGGATTACCGGTTGTCGCGATATGCCCGAAGGATTGGTGCATTACGAAATAAATGCTAAGAACAGCTATGGGAAAAGGCTAAAATGCGCGACCCCAGCTAACCGCTGACCCAAATTCCATGCGCCCCACAAGGTTCGCTACGTGATCGAGTTCCAACAGGTACACAAGACCTACCGCGTCGCCGGTAGGGAAATCCCCGCACTGAATCCGACCAGCCTGACCATCGAAGATGGCCAGGTGTTCGGCCTGATCGGCCATTCCGGCGCTGGCAAGAGCACCATGCTGCGCCTGATCAACCGCCTGGAAGAGCCTTCTGGCGGCAAGATCATCGTCGACGGCGAAGACGTTACCGCGTTCAACGCCAGCCAGCTGCGCGGTTTCCGCCAGCAGGTCGGGATGATTTTCCAGCACTTCAACCTGCTGGCCTCCAAGACCGTCGCCGACAACGTCGCCCTGCCACTGACCCTGGCCGGCGAGCTGTCGCGCAGCGAGATCGACAAGCGCGTGACCGAACTGCTGGCCCGCGTCGGCCTTTCCGACCACGCCAGAAAGTACCCGGCGCAGCTGTCCGGTGGCCAGAAGCAGCGCGTCGGCATCGCCCGCGCCTTGTCCACCAACCCGAAGATCCTGCTGTGCGACGAGGCCACTAGCGCCCTCGACCCGCAAACCACCGCCTCGGTCCTGCAATTGCTGGCCGAAATCAACCGTGAGCTGAAGCTGACCATCGTACTGATCACTCACGAAATGGACGTTATCCGCCGGGTCTGCGACCGCGTGGCAGTGATGGACGCCGGCCAGATCGTCGAGCAGGGCTCGGTGGCCGAAGTGTTCCTGCACCCTCAGCACCCCACCACCAAGCGGTTCGTCCAGGAAGACGAGCAGGTCGACGAAGGCGAGCAGCGGGACGACTTCGCCCATGTGCCGGGCCGCATCGTGCGCCTGACATTCCAGGGCGACGCCACCTACGCGCCGCTGCTGGGCACCGTGGCCCGCGAAACCGGTGTGGACTACAGCATCCTCGCCGGGCGTATCGACCGTATCAAGGATGTCCCCTATGGCCAGCTCACCCTCGCCCTGATCGGCGGTGACATGGAAGCGGCGTTCGCCCGCTTCAAGGCAGCTGACGTACATATGGAGGTACTGCGTTGATGGACGCCCTGAATTTCTTTGCCAACGTCGACTGGGCCGAAATCTGGCTGGCCAGCGTCGACACCATGATCATGCTGTTCGGCTCGCTGTTCTTCACCGTGCTGCTCGGCCTGCCGCTGGGCGTGCTGCTGTTCCTGTGCGGGCCGAAACAGATGTTCGAGCAGAAGGGTGTGTATGCGCTACTGTCGCTGATCGTCAACATCCTGCGCTCGCTGCCGTTCATCATCCTGCTGATCGTGATGATCCCGATCACCGTGCTGATCACCGGCACTTCGCTAGGCGTCGCCGGCGCCATTCCGCCGCTGGTGGTGGGTGCCACGCCATTCTTCGCACGCCTGGTGGAAACCGCCCTGCGTGAAGTGGACCGCGGCATCATCGAAGCCACCCAGTCGATGGGTGCCACTACCCGCCAGATCATCACCAGCGCACTGCTGCCGGAGGCCCGCCCGGGCATCTTCGCCGCCATTACCGTGACCGCCATCACCCTGGTGTCGTACACCGCCATGGCCGGTGTAGTCGGTGCCGGCGGCCTGGGCGACCTGGCCATCCGCTTCGGCTACCAGCGTTTCCAGACCGACGTGATGGTCGTCACCGTGGTGCTGTTGCTGGTACTGGTTCAAGTCCTGCAGAGCGTGGGCGACAAACTGGTCGTGCATTTTTCCCGTAAGTAACCCCAATGGGGTCGGCCCGGCCGACCCGTTCGGGGGCCGTCGCGGCCCTCACAAGGAGTGATCAATGAAGAAGCTGCTTGCTGTTGTCGCCGCTGTCGCGGCCTTCTCGGCCCACGCCGAGTCCCTGACCGTTGCCGCTACCCCGGTGCCGCACGCCGAGATCCTCAACTTCGTCAAACCTGCACTGGCGAAAGAGGGCGTGGAGCTGAAGGTCAAGGAGTTCACCGACTACATCCAGCCGAACGTGCAGGTTGCCGAAAAGCGCCTTGACGCCAACTTCTTCCAGCACCAGCCGTACCTGGATGAGTTCAACAAGGCCAAGGGCACCAACCTGGTTAGCGTTGCCGGCGTGCACATCGAGCCACTGGGCGTGTACTCGACCAAGATCAAGAAGCTCGACGAGCTGTCCTCCGGCGCCACCGTGGTAATCCCCAACGACGCCACCAACGGCGGCCGCGCGCTGCTGCTGCTGGACAAGGCCGGTGTGATCAAGCTGAAGGACAACAAGAACATCCTGTCCACCGTGAAGGATGTTGCCGAGAACCCGAAAAGCCTGAAGTTCCGTGAGCTGGAAGCAGCCACCATCCCGCGCGTGCTGACCCAGGTCGATGCTGCCCTGATCAACACCAACTACGCGCTGGAAGCCAAGCTGAACCCGGAGAAAGACGCCCTGGTCATCGAAGGCAGCGACTCGCCTTACGTGAACATCCTGGTTGCCCGCCCGGACAACAAGGACTCGGACGCGATGAAGAAGCTGGCCGCTGCACTGCACTCGCCTGAGGTGAAGCAGTTCATCAACGAGAAGTACAAAGGCGCTGTGGTGCCGGCGTTCTAAGCCGTCATATCGCGCAGGACTCTTCGCGGGTAAACCCCCACCCCCAGGG
>NZ_JBNRIJ010000005.1:54433-82264 GCF_053557675.1 Pseudomonas sp. XP1
TCCCGCTTCACAAGCCCAGGCAATTGCGCCACCAGCTTCTGGTTGTTGAACGGAGCCCGAATGAACCCACGCTGACGTCCATCCGGCCCAACAACCGCCAGATTGCCGCTGTGATCCACGGTATACCCCGGCTTGCTGGTATCAGCCGGAATGAAAGGTATGCTCAAGGCATTGGCCAGCTTCTGGGTATCCTCGATCGACCCCGCCACCCCGACGAAATCCTTGTCGAAATAACCCAGGTACTGCTTCAGCTGGTTCGGCGTGTCGCGGTTCGGGTCAACGCTCACCAGCACCACCTGCAGCCGGTCGACGGCCTCCTTGGGCAACTCGCTCTTCACCTGGCGCAACTGGGCCAAGGTCGTCGGGCAGATGTCGGGGCAGTAGGTGTAACCGAAGAAAAGCAGCGACCATTTGCCCTTCAGGTCATCCAGTTGCACCGGCTGGCCGTCCTGGTTGGTCATGGTCACATCTGCCACGGTACGGCTCTGCGGCAGCAGGATGATGCCGGCATCGATCAGCTCGGTGGGGTTGGGCTGGTCGCGGCCATTGAGCACCTTGTTGACGGTCAGGCCCAGGATCAACGCGACCAGGGCAACGAGGATGAAGACGGTTTTCTGGGTTCGGGTCATAGGTTCAGCAAAAGGTAGTGGTCGAGGAGCAACGCGATGAACAGCGCGAACAGGTAGCCGATAGAGTACTTGAAGGTGCCGATCGCCGCGTGCGGCCGGCTGCCACGGTACAACACCCAGGCCCATTGCAGGAAGCGCAGGCCGAGCACCAGGGCACAGGCCAGGTAAAGCGGGCCACTCATGTGGATGACGTAGGGCAGCAGGCTTACCGACAGCAGTACCAGGGTGTACAGCAGGATATGCAGCTTGGTGTAGCGCTCGCCGTGGGTCACCGGCAGCATCGGGATATCGGCCTTGGCGTATTCCTCCTTGCGGTGGATGGCCAAGGCCCAGAAGTGGGGTGGGGTCCAGGCGAAGATGATCAGCACCAGCAACAGGGGCTCGGCGCTGACATGGCCGCTGACCGCCACCCAGCCCAGCAACGGCGGGGCGGCGCCAGCCAAGCCGCCGATGACGATGTTCTGCGGCGTGGCGCGCTTGAGAAAACCGGTGTAGAGCACCGCATAGCCGAGCAGGGAAGCCAGTGTCAGCCAGGCAGTGAGGGCATTTGTGAACACCATCAGCAGGGCCATGCCAAGTAGCGCCAGCGCCAGGGCGAACAGGAGCGCCGGCAGCGGCTCGACCCGGCCCTGGGCCAGCGGCCGCTTGTGGGTACGCGCCATCAGCGCGTCGATGCGTCGGTCCACCACATGGTTGACCACCGCCGCGCCGCCTGCACACAAACCGATGCCCAGGTTGCCGAACAGCAGCACGCTCCAGCTGACACCCGCACGGGTGGCAAGGAACATGCCCGCCAGCGAGGTGATCAGCATCAGCACCACCACCTTGGGCTTGGTCAGTTCCAGGTAATCACGCCAACTGGCCCTCTGTGCGCTCAGAAGCGTCGCCATGAATCATTCCTCATGTGGTGGGTGATGCCCACGCCAGCCACGGGCCGCAGGCGCCAGCCATGGCCGACACCCACGCGAACCTTGTCGACCACGCGGATGCGGTAGTTCACCAGCACCATGCTCAGCAGCAACAGCGCCCCACCAGCGTTGTGCGCCACGGCCACGGCCAGCGGCAGGTGCAGCAGCACATTGCTGATGCCCAGACCAACTTGCACCACCAGCGCCAGCAGCACCAGCCGTGCCAGGCCAGGGAGGCCGCAGCGGTGCAGCTTCCAGCTGAGCATCAGCAGCACACAGGTCACCAGCAATGCGCCCAGGCGGTGGCTGATGTGGATGGCCGTGCGCGCATCACTGTCCAGTTGCCCGCCCAGATAGTTGGGCCCAACGTGCTGGGTCAGGTGGAAACCGTTGCTGAAGTCCGCCGTCGGCCACCACTGACCGTGGCAGGTGGGCAGGTCGATGCAGGCGACGGCCGCGTAGTTGGCACTGACCCAGCCGCCCAGGGCGATCTGGCCGATCACCACCAGCAAGGCCAGCGCAGCGATCCGGCGCAGGCTCAATGGCAGCTTTGGCAAAGGCGCAAAGGCCCGGGACAGACGCAGGGACAACAGGAACAGCAAACTCAGGGTAGTGAAGCCGCCGAGTAGATGCGCGGTGACCACCTGCGGCCACAGCTTGAGGGTGACCGTCCACATGCCGAAGGCTGCCTGCGCCAGCACCACGCCCAGCAGCAGCAAGGGCAGGCGGTAAGGCTGGCCATCGCGGGTATGCCGGCGCAGCGCCTGCAAGGCGAGCAGGGCGATCACCATCGCCAGGGTGCCGGCGAAATAGCGGTGGACCATCTCGGCCCAGCCCTTGGCGGCTTCCACCGGGTGTTCGGGGAAATGCAGCTCGGCATGGGCCAGCTGCGCTTCGCTCTTGGGCACGCTGATGAAGCCGTAGCAACCCGGCCAGTCCGGGCAGCCGAGGCCGGCGTGGGTCAGGCGAGTATAGGCACCAAGCAGGACGACCAGCAGTGCCAGCAAGGTGGCGAACACAGCAAGGCGGAATCCGGGTCTGGCCATGGCAGGCTCCTAGCCGATGTTGGACAGCTTGAGCAGGTGGCGCAGGTCGTCCAGCACATGCTTGCCGTTTACCTTGGCGTCGTAGCGCAGCACCAGGTTGCCGTGTGGGTCGACGATCCACAGCTGCGGGCCGGCCTCGCCGACCTTTTGCAGGTAGCGTTGCGCATCCAGCGGGTAACGCTGCAACTGTGGGTATTCGCGGCCTAGCAACGCCTGGTACTCGGCACTTGCCGGCTGGGCGGCCGCCAGGGCATGGCTGGCACGGCTGGCATCACGACCCAGGCCGACCTGGATCTGCCGAGCCAGGTACACCAGCCGCTGGCAATCCTCGGCACAGGCTGTGGGTGTGCTCACCAGCAGCTGCCAGCGCTCGCCCTGGCCCGCTACGCCGAGATCGGCAAGGGTCTCCCCGTTGCCGATCATCACGCCGTGGTAGCTGCGGCCGTCCGGCACCCAGAACTTGAGCTTGTACATGCTGGTGGCCAGAACCATCGGCCCGAGCACCACCAGCAGAATCAGCAGCAGCTGCAAACGCCCGCGGGCTCTGGGTTTGCTGCGTTCAGACACTTCCAGTGGAGTGGCGGTGGCCATGGCGTTTCTCCTTGTTGTGGTGCCAGCCGAAGTAGAGGTAGAGCAGTACCAAAGTGGTTGCCAGGGCAAACCACTGCACGGCGTAACCCAGGTGTTTTTCCGGGCCCATGGCAACGACCGGCCAGTCCAGGCGATAGGTCGCCGGGCCGGGTTCCAGGCGCAGCTCATGGGCGAAGCCTTCGCGATCGAGCTGTTGCCATAGCTGCGCGGCATCCACGGCAGTCAGCAGATGCGGCCACTGGCCGCCTGCAGGGTCGGGGTGCAGCTGGAACGTGCTGCCAGGCGCGACATACACCGAAGCGTCCAGCGCCAACGCCTGGGCAGGGGTATCGAAATGCACCGGCACACGGCGATCCGGCCAGGGCAACCACCCGCGGTTTACCAGCAGCCACGCGCCGCTGGCCTGATCATGGAAGGGTTGCAGCAGCTCGACACCGGCCTGGCCATCGCGCATGCGGTTGTCCAGCAGCAGGCTGTGTTCGGAGTCGAAGCGGCCATAGAGATGCACGCGGCGGAAGGCATTGTCCTGGTTCGCTGTCAGCTGGGCCGTGGCCACTGGCGCTTCTACCCGCCGCTCGGCATAGGCGGCCAGCAGTATGCGTTTTTCCTCGGCACGGCCGAGTTGCCAGCAGCCAAGCGCGATCAGCCCCGGCAGCAGCGCAAGCACCACCAGGGTTGGTACCCAGCCCGGACGAAACGGCCTCATCGGAGCCTCGTCGGGCCGATCGCTATACTTATCCACATCACCGCATCCCCCCGGAGTATCGCCATGCTCAAGGCCGCGATTGTCCTGATGCTGTTGGCCACGATTGCCAGCCTGTTCAGCGGCCTGGTGTTTCTGGTAAAGGACGATGAAAACTCGACCCGTTTATTGAAAGCGCTGACCGTGCGAGTGACCCTGGCGGCGCTGACCATCGGCCTTGTCGCCTGGGGCTTCATCAGTGGTCAGCTCGTATCTCACGCCCCTTTCTGAAGTTTCCACCTGACCCTGTGGGAGCGGGCATGCCCGCGAATGCGATGTTGAATGTACCGACGCATTCGCGGGCGCGCCCGCTCCCACAGGGTTCTTTATTCACAACACATAGACAAAGATGAACAACCCCACCCACACCACATCGACGAAGTGCCAGTACCAACTGGCGGCCTCGAAACCGAAGTGTTTCTCCGGGTTGAAATGCCCGCGCAAGATGCGCACGAACATCACGATCAGGATGATCGTGCCCAGGGTCACGTGGGCGCCGTGGAAGCCGGTAAGCATGAAGAACGTCGCGCCGTAGATACCCGACCCCAGCGTCAGCCCCAGCTTGGTATAGGCCTCGTGGTACTCGTAGGCCTGCAACGCGATGAAGCTGGCGCCCAGGACGATGGTCAGCGCCATCCAGAATTTCAGCGGGCCACGGTGGCCGCGACGCAGGGCATGGTGGGCGATGGTGATGGTCACGCTGGAGCTGACCAGCAAGATGGTGTTGATAAGCGGCAGGTGCCACGGATCGATCACTTCCTTGGGCGGCGGGAACAGTTTCGGGTCGGGCGTGTGCAGCAGCGGCCAGGTGAATTCGAAGGTCGGCCACAACATGTGCGCAACACCCTTGGCCCCTTCACCGCCCAGCCACGGCCCGGCCAGCACCCGCACGTAGAACAGCGCACCGAAGAAGGCCAGGAAGAACATCACCTCGGAGAAGATGAACCAGCTCATGCCCCAGCGGAACGAGCGGTCCAGCTGCGGGCTGTACAGCCCCGCGCGGCTTTCCCGCACCACCGAACCGAACCAGCCGAACAGCATGTAGGCCAGGAACAACGCACCGATGAAGAAGATCAGCGGCCCGTGCGACTCGGGGTGGCCGGCCTTCATGTCATTGAACCAGGTGCCCAGGCCGAACACCGTGATGAACATGCCGATGGTGGCGATGATCGGCCACTTGCTCTGCGCCGGAACGTAGTAGTGCTCATGACTTGCCATTGCTGTTCTCCTTCCCTTAACGGGCGCCCTGGACGTCCTGGGCCGCGACATGCGCGACCGGCGGGTGGCGAGCGGTGATGTCGAACAAGGTGTAGGCCAGTGTCAGGTGCTTCACGCTGGCCGGCAGGTCGCGGTCGACGATGAAGCGCACCGGCATCTCGATGCGTTCGCCGGGCTGCAGCACCTGCTGGGTAAAGCAGAAGCACTCGGTCTTGTGGAAGTACGCCGCAGCCTCGGCTGGGGTGATGCTGGGGATGGCTTGCGCACTCATCGGCCGGTCGGTCGGGTTGTGGGCAATGAAGATCATCTGGTTCACCGCACCCGGGTTGACCTCCAGCTGGTCCGCGGTGGAGTAGAAGTCCCAGACCATGTCGCTGGCATTGGTCGACATGAACTGCACCCGCACCGAACGCGTCGGGTCGCTGACCTGGCTGCCTTCGTACTGCCCTCCGGTCTTGCCGTTGATACCGAAGGCCTTGCACATCACGTCATAGATAGGCACCAGGGCGAAGCCGAAGGCGAACATCACCACCGTCAGCATCAGCAGGCGCAATACCAGGCGTTTCAGCGAAAGGCCGTTCATGGCACGGTTCCTATTTCACTTCCGGTGGCGTCTGGAAGGTGTGATAGGGCGCAGGCGACGGGATCGACCACTCCAGGCCCTCGGCGCCATCCCATGGTTTGGCCGGTGCCGGCGCGCCGCCACGGATGCATTTGATGACGATGAACAGGAAGAAGATCTGCGTGGCACCGAACATGAACGCGCCGATCGACGACACCATGTTGAAGTCGGCGAACTGCAAGTTGTAGTCGGGGATCCGCCGTGGCATGCCGGCAAGCCCCACGAAGTGCATGGGGAAGAAGGCCATGTTCATGCCAATGAACGATAGCCAGAAATGCAGCTTGCCAAGGGTTTCGTCATACATGTGGCCGGTCCATTTCGGCAGCCAGTAGTAGGCCGAGGCGAAGATGCCGAAGATCGCCCCAGGCACGAGCACATAGTGGAAGTGCGCCACCACGAAGTAGGTGTCGTGGTACTGGAAGTCAGCCGGGGCGATGGCAAGCATCAGTCCGCTGAAACCGCCGATGGTGAACAGGATGACAAAGGCGATGGCGAACAGCATCGGCGTTTCGAAGGTCAGTGACCCTTCCCACATGGTGCTGACCCAGTTGAACACCTTAACCCCGGTAGGCACGGCGATCAGCATGGTGGCGTACATGAAGAACAGCTCGCCGACCACCGGGATGCCGACCACGAACATGTGGTGGGCCCAGACGATGAACGACAGGAATGCGATGGCGCCGGTGGCGTACACCATGGAGGTGTAGCCGAACAGCGGCTTGCGCGAGAACGCCGGGATGATCGAACTGACCGCGCCGAAGGCCGGCAGGATCATGATGTACACCTCGGGGTGGCCGAAGAACCAGAACACGTGCTGGAACAGCACCGGGTCACCGCCGCCGGCGGCACTGAAGAAGCTGGTGCCGAAGTGGATGTCCATCAGCATCATGGTCACCACGCCGGCCAGCACCGGCATCACCGCAATCAGCAGGAACGCGGTAATCAGCCAGGTCCAGACGAACAGTGGCATCTTCATCAAGGTCATGCCCGGGGCGCGCAGGTTGAGGATGGTGGCGATCACGTTGATCGCGCCCATGATCGAGCTGATGCCCATCAGGTGGATGGCAAAGATGAAGAAGGTGACGCTGGCCGGCGCGTAGGTGGTGGACAGCGGGGCGTAGAAGGTCCAGCCGAAGTTGGGCCCCCCGCCCGGGCTGAACAGGGTCGAGACCAGCAACAGGAAAGCCGCCGGCAGCAGCCAGAAGCTGAAGTTGTTCATCCGCGGCAGGGCCATGTCGGGCGCGCCGATCATCAGCGGGATCATCCAGTTGGCCAGGCCGACGAAGGCCGGCATCACCGCACCGAACACCATGATCAGGCCGTGCATGGTGGTCATCTGGTTGAAGAACTCCGGCTGGACGATCTGCAGGCCGGGCTGGAACAGCTCGGCACGGATCACCATGGCGAAAGAGCCGCCGAGCAGGAACATGATGAAGCTGAACCACAGGTACATCGTGCCGATGTCCTTGTGGTTGGTGGTCAGCACCCAGCGCATCAAGCCCTTGGCCGGGCCGTGCGCATGGTCATGGCCGTGGGCGTGGTCGTCGATCACTGCACTCATGTCCTGTCTCCTGCAATCCATTGATTGCCACGAGTAACCCGGTTCATTGCGCTTCTGCCTGCTTCAGTGCCAGCACGTCCTTCGGCGTGACCATGTCACCCTTGTTGTTGCCCCAGGCGTTGCGCTCGTAGGTGACCACGGCGGCGATGTCGACTTCCGAGAGCTGCTTGCCGAACGCGGCCATGGCGGTGCCGGGCTTGCCGTGGAAGACGATACCCAGGTGGGCTTCCTTCGGCCCGGTGGCGATCTTCGAGCCCTTGAGCGCCGGGAACATCGGCGGCAGGCCCTGGCCTTCGGCCTGGTGACAGGCCACGCAGGTGGTGTGGTAGACCTTGTCACCACGTTCCACCAGCTCCTGCAGGGTCCATTCCTTGCTGGTCAGCTCCTTGAGCTTGGCAGCTTCGGCCTTGCGCTCGCCCAGCCAGGTGTCGTAGTCAGCCTTGGACTTGACCTCGACCACCACCGGCATGAAGCCGTGGTCCTTGCCGCACAGCTCGGTGCACTGGCCGCGGTAGATGCCGGGCTTGTCGATACGGGTCCAGGCTTCGTTGACGAAGCCGGGGATGGCATCACGTTTGACCGCGAACGCCGGCACCCACCAGGAGTGGATGACATCGGCAGCGGTCACCAGGAAGCGCACCTTGGCGCCCACTGGCAGCACCAGCGGCTGGTCGACTTCGAGCAGGTAGTGCTCGTCCTTGGGTGCCTTGTTGTGGATCTGCTCGGTGGGGGTGGCCAGGTTGCTGAAGAACTCCACGTCCTGGCCCAGGTATTTGTAGTGCCACTTCCACTGGTACCCGGTAACCTGGATATCGATATCCGACTCGCTGGCATCGTAGATGTCGATCAGGGTCTTGGTGGCCGGGATGGCCATGGCCACCAGGATCAGGAAGGGGACCACCGTCCAGAGAATTTCCACCCAGGTGTGCTCGTGGAAATGCGCAGCCTGCTGACCGGTGGAACGGCGGTGGATGACCATCGACCAGAACATCGCGCCAAAGACAACGATGCCGATGATCACGCAGATCCAGAAGATGGTCATGTGCAGGTCGAAGACGGCGTTGGAGACTTCCGTCGCCCCTGGGTGCATGTTCACGGTCCAGGCGGCATTTGCCTGACCAAAAACCGTCCACAACAGGAGGCCCATCCAGACATGTGGATGTCGCATCATTGCGGGTTCCCCTTCTCGTTCTTGTAGTCCCGGAGGCGTGGCCTGCGGCAAGAGGGAACGGCGGTCAAGACTGCCTGGCTTCGACGACCGAGCCCCTGCTAAAAGCAGTCGGGCCTCATCAACGAATCACGTTCACCGGGAGTATAGACAGCGACCAACGGCACGCAACGAAGGCCGTGAAATGAACTTCATGAAATGGCTGAATGGCCTGAAAACCGCGTGCTTGATAGGTCATGGCGCAATAATGGCATTTCGATATGCCTGAGCATGCACACGTTTGCGTGATTTATAACAAATACGTCTTAGGTATTCTGTATACCGAGCTAATTTAGTGTCTTCCGTTTGAAACGTAATGTCCCTGGAGTTGTCATGAACATCGCTGCTGTACGCGAGCAGGTAAGCCAAGCCCATCAACACGAAGGCCAGACCGGCCAACTGAAAAAGCGTCTCGAGCTGCAACTGCCCCACCTGCACCCCTCGATCCAACTGCCTGAGCAGGACGCCCAGGGTACTTTGGCGCGCTTCGTCAGCGCCTACATCGACCAGGTTCCGGAACTGCTGGAGGCCGCCCATGAGGTCGCCCGCGAGGCCGGGATCGAATCGCAGATCAAACCTGTACTGAAAATCGCCGAAGCCTATTTCCTGCAGCCGCCCAGCGTGATGCAAGGGCATGTGGGCCTGGACTGCCTGCTGGATGAGGCCTACCTGGCGCACCGCCTGGTGGAAGAGGTGAACGACCTGTACATCCGTCACTTCCAGCAACCGTTGATCCCGGTCGACACCACCGTCGCCAACCTGATTGCCCACCAGTTGATTGGCGAGACGTTTGCCAACCAGCTGGATGAAGTGGTGCACCACTCGGTGGATGAAATGTTGAATGACGAAAGCTTCGCGGTGGAATCGGTGGAGGCCTACCGCGAGAAATTGAGCAGCCCGGAAACAGGCGCGGCGTGGAAGCGCTGGCCTTGCCTGTCGCGGCAGCTGGGTGTGGAGCTGGGCCAGCCGGCCTGATCGATTGGTATAAGCTGTTCCGGCCTCTTCGCGGGTAAACCCGCTCCCACAGGTACTGCACAGGTTCATGGCTTGTGCAGTACCTGTGGGAGCGGGTTTACCCGCGAAGAGGCAAGTTCAGGCGATACAGACTTTCAGCTTCAGGCCCCAACCCCCGCCGTAGTCCGCATCCGCCCCTCGATCCGCCGCTTCAAGCGCCGCTGCTCGATCAGCAACCGCGACCCATTTGCCAAATTACTGCGGCCCCAATCTTCAAGCAGCTCAAGGCACGAGTGGTCGATATAGCTGAGGTTACCCAGCGGCACATGCAGCGTGGTCCCCGCCGGCACGCTATCCAGCACCTGGGTCAGCGCCGGCACCTTGAGGAAGGTGGCCGCGCCACTCAAGCGCAGCTCCATGTGCCCAGCCTTCTCCAGGCTGACCAGGTTGATCTTCAACCGCGCCGCCTTCAGTGCCAGCTTCAGCAAGGTCAGGGCAAAGCCCAGCAATACGCCGGTCAGCAGGTCGGTAAAGATAATCGCCAGTGCCGTCGCCGCGTAGGTGATCATCGGCATGCGGCCATAGCGGCCCAACCCACGAAACGCCTTGAAATCCACCAGTTTGACCCCGGTGAACACCAGCACACCCGCCAGGCTCGCCACCGGGATCTGCTGCAGCACGCTGCTCAGCGCCACCACGAATGCCAGCAGCCACAAGCCATGGAAGATCGCTGAAGCCCGAGTCTGCGCACCAGCCTGCACGTTCGCCGAGCTACGCACGATCACCCCGGTCATCGGTAACGCGCCGAGCATCCCACACAGCATGTTGCCGATGCCCTGGGCAGACAGCTCACGGTCGAAGTCCGAACGTTGGCCGCTGTGCATGCGGTCAACCGCTGCAGCCGACAACAAGGTTTCGGCGCTGGCGATGAAGGCCAGAGCGAAAGCGGCGACCAACAGGGTAGGGTCGGCCAGTTGCATCAGGTCACCAGGGCGGATCCAGTCGATGGCCTCGGACAGGTCGGCCGGCACCTGTACGCGATTCACCGGCAAGGCCAGCCACATGCTGATGGCCGTCATGGCCGACACGCCCAGCAGGGCACCTGGGACAAAGCGCAGCCGCTGCGGCCGCAGGCGCTCCCAGCCCCACATGATGGCGATGGTACCCAGGCCCAGCGCACCGGCCATCCAGCCGGAGCCGGCGCTTTCCTGTGGCAGGGCCGCAGCCACGGTCGCCGGGAACTCCAGCAGGTTCTGCATGCCGGATGGCTGCGGCGCGGTATCGAACATCACATGCACCTGCGACAGCACGATCAGCACGCCAATCCCCGCCAGCATGCCGTACACCACCGCCGGCGCGGTAACCCGGAACCAGCAGCCCAGGCGCAGACGCCCGGCCAGCAACTGCAGCAAGCCGGCCAGCAGCAGGATCGGCCCGAGCATGGCCATGCCATGCTGGCGTACCAGTTCGAATACCAATACCGCCAGGCCAGCGGCCGGTCCACTGACCTGCAGCGGGGAACCGGCGAGAAAACCCACGACGACACCGCCGATAATGCCGGTGATCAGGCCTTTGGCGGGCGGCATGCCCGAAGCGATCGCAATGCCCATGCACAACGGCAGGGCCACCAGGAAGACCACCACCGACGCCAGCAACTCACGCGGCAGGGCCGCTTTCAACTGTGTAATGTTCACCGTGTTTCTCCTTTCTCTGTCGCACAGCCATTCCCCTGGCCGTGGGCACGTTTGCCCCTGACGAGCGCGCAGGCGCGGGCCGCCAGCGGGCGTGCCGGCAGGCAGTCAGGGAATTCAAGGCAGCCGAAAGCCATGCCACACCCCTGCAGGGTGCAGCCGGCTATCAAGGTTCCAGCGGGTGGATGGGTCGCTTAGTAGCGGCCTCTCGGAGTAGCGCAGGGGACCGGCTCGCCAGCAGCCAGGGGCAGGAAGGTATCGCTGGCGGCGTCGTAGGCTTCGATCTTGCTGGTCTCGATGTCGTAGACCCAGCCATGGATGTACAGCTCACCGGCTGCCAGGCGCGAAGCCACCGAAGGGTGAGTACGCAGGTGATGCAGCTGGGCGATGACGTTTTCCTTGGTCAGCACTTGCATGGTTTCGTGTTCGCTGCCGCACGAGCAGTTGTTCTCGACCACGGTGCGGGCCACTTCGGCGTGGCGCAACCAGGCGGACACTGTCGGCATCTTGGTCAGCGATTGCGGGTTGAGCACGGCACGCATGGCGCCGCAGTCGGAGTGGCCGCAGACGATGATGTGATGCACTTTCAACGCCAGCACGGCGTACTCGATGGCGCTGGAAACGCCGCCGTTCATCTGGCCATATGGCGGTACCACGTTACCGACGTTACGGGTCACAAACAGGTCGCCAGGCGAACTCTGGGTGATCAGCTCGGGAACGATGCGCGAGTCGGCGCAGGTAATGAACATGGCTCGCGGGGTTTGCGCGGTGGCGAGCTTCTTGAACAGCTCTTGCTGCTCGGGGAAAACGTCATGGTGAAAACGCAGGAAGCCGTCGACGATGTGCTTCAGGGCGGCATCGGCGCTCTCCGCGGGGACCTGCGGTACGACCTTGGATGGGTCCTTGACGGGCATGATTCATCCTCTTGACGGTGTGTAGGTAAATCCATTTTACCGGTGAAAGATTCTGGCTATGCAGGGATTTAGATGACACGCACAGGCCATAGATCACAGTCGATGAAGACTGATTTCCTACGCTAGCGGGGAAAACTTAACTGAAACTTAATTCGAAGGCTCTAGAACGGGTGTTCCAGATAGGAAGGGCGGGCACTGGATAATAGCAAAAAAACATCAACTGCCAAGAGCCATTAGTCCAATTATCTACTTGGATTAGTTGTATTGACGGATGGCAATGCGCCCCATGCGGGAACCCGGAACCTGCACAGAACCTGTGGGAGCGGGCGTGCCCGCGAAAGAGGCAGCTTGGTACAAGGCACCGGCTGCGCCGGTGTTCGCGGGCGCGCCCGCTCCCACAAAGGCCGTGCTCTGCTCAAGCATCAGAACAGCGCCATCTGCCCACCCGGTGGGCAAAACGCCGAACAATCCAGCGCCTGCGCTTCTCGCCCTTCGAACTCCAGCCGCTTCATGGCCTTGGCAAAGCGCTGCGCCAGCAACTCGGCAAACACGCCTTCACCGCGCATGCGCGCACCAAACCGGCTGTCGTACAGTTCACCGCCGCGGCTCTGGCGGATCAGGCTCAATACATGCGCCGCCCGCTGCGGGTAATGGTCCTGCAGCCATTGCTCGAACAACGGTGCCACTTCCAGCGGCAAGCGCAACATCATGTAGGCTGCGCTCTGTGCACCGGCCTCCCTCGCCGCATCCAGCAGCCGTTCCAGTTCACTGTCGTTGATCATCGGGATCATCGGCGAACACAACACGCCCACCGGCACTCCCGCCTCACGCAACACACGGATAGCCCGCAAACGCGCCTTGGGTGATGCCGCGCGCGGTTCCAGCACCCGTTTCAGGTCATCGTCCAGCGTGGTCAGGCTGATCATCACCCGTACCAGACGCTGGCGGGCCATCTCGGCCAGCAGGTCGAGGTCGCGCAGCACCAGTGAACCCTTCGTGACGATGGTCACCGGGTGGCGAAAACGCAGCAGCACTTCGAGCAGGCGACGGGTCAGCAGTTGTTCCCGCTCGATCGGCTGGTACGGGTCGGTATTGGAACCCAGGTTGATCGGCGCGCAAATGTAACCCGGTTTGCTCAATTGTTGCTCAAGCACCTCGGCGGCGTTGGTCTTGGCAATCAGCTTGGTCTCGAAATCCAGGCCGGGGGAAAGGTCCCAGTAGGCGTGGGAAGGGCGGGCATAACAGTAGATGCAACCGTGCTCGCAACCACGGTATGGGTTGATGGAGCGGTCGAAGGGCAGGTCGGGAGACGTATTGCGGCTGATCACCGACCTGGCCGTCTCTACCCGCACCTCGGTGCCCTGGGTTTGCGGCACCTCCTGACACCAGCCGTCATCCTCCGCCACCGAATGGCTGGGGGCAAAGCGGTTGTGCGGATTGTGCGCCGTGCCACGGCCCTTTTGCGGTGCTGGAGGAATCATGGCCTACCCCTGATACTGTATTCATATACAGTATATTGCCTGCCTGATTCTTTCCAGCACCTCCGGTCAGCGCGCGTTCACTTCAGGCCATGCCAACGTAGAAAGGGCAGCTGGCTCGACTGCCGGCCGAGGAACATCTCGATACCTTCACGCAACGGTCGCGATGCCCCTGGGGCAAGCAATGTCTCCTGCAAGGCCTGCCCTGTGGCCCGGTCCAGCAGGCCTTGGGCCTCGAAGCGGGTGAACAGGTCGAAGGCGTGCACGTCCGACCACAGATAGGCGTAATAACCGGCATCGTAGCCGTTTACCAGATGGTCGAAGGCATGCGCCGGGTGCTCGAAATCGGCCAGGGGCCAGTAACCACAATACTCACGGGCATCGCCCAGGCGCTGCTCGAGGGACCGGCCATCGTTCGGCATGCCATGCAGGTCCAGGTCGAACAGCGCCATGCTCAGGTCGCGCGCGGTTTCTTCCACACCTTGTTGCCGCAAGCGGCGCAGGCACTCATCGACCCGCGTCCGGGAAAGCTGGCTACCATCGTGCTGGTGCGAAGAGATCGCCACCAGGTAATCCGCGTCCCAGACCCAGCGCTCGAACAGCTTGCCGAACAACTCCACGCCATCGGTACCGAGTTCGGTGACGTTGGACATCACGTGGTTGGTCGTGCGCACCAGCAAATGGTGCAAGGCATGGCCAAACTCATGGAACAGCTTGCGCAGTGACAGATGGTCCAGCAACGGCTGGCTACCCGGCAGCGCTGCCGGCACGTCGCTATAGACCACCACCGAGGCCGTCTGGAAGATTCCCTCGGCATCGACCCGACGGTTGCGAATGTAGGTGGTGAATACCGAGTCAGGTTGTTTGCCGGCATGCTGTACGGCATCCAGGTACAGGAAACCGATCAAGGCGTTGTCCTGCCACACCTCGAACGGTTGCACGCTGTCATCCCAGGTTGCCAGCGGCCTGGCCAGCAGCGTTACGCCAAACAGTTTTTCCGCCAACTGCTGCAATGCCCTGACCACGACATTCAGCGGGAAGTATTCGCGCAAGGCTTCGGTGGAAAGCACCGTGCGCGACGAGGCCTGCAGGTACGCAATGTCCCAGGGTTGGACATTCCCCAGCCCTTTGGCTGAGGCCTGGCGCTGCATATCTGCACGCCAATTCAGTACGGCCGGCCGCACATGGTCGGCCAGGTCATGAAGGAAGCTGCGCACCTGGGCAACCGAACCCGCGCTCTTTATCTGCAGGCTCTGCTCCAGATGGCTGGCAAAGCCGAGCAGGTGGGCCTTTTCTTCCAGCAGCCTCGCAAGTTGCTCCAGGTGCAAGCGATTATCCTGCTGTTGGCCAAAGCCGACGCCTCGGGTATTGTAAGCCCGGTATACGCGCTCACGCAGTTGCCGGTTGTCAGCATGTTTGAGCACGGCCTCGGTGGTCGCGCTTTCGCATGCAATCAACCAACCCGGCTCACCCGCCTCCTGTGCCCTAGTAGCCAGCTCGTCACGGATACGTTGAGGTACACCGCTCAGTTCGGATTCATCCGTGATGCTCAGCCCTGGTCGGTTGATGTTGCTGCGAAACGCCTCCCGCGCAGCGCCAATCTGTTTCAGCAGGTCGGCTAGGCGCAGCTTGCCTGCTGGGTCGAGCGATGCACCACTGGAGGCGAACTTGTGCAGATGCCAGCGCAATGTGGCGCGTTTCTGGGCATCCAGCTGCTTGCCAATGTCGCTGTTAGCCAAGCGCTCATACAGGGCCTGCAGTGCGGAATTGGTGAACTTCTGTTCGAACCGCTCCGTGGCCTTGGCGAAGAAGTCGAAAATGGCACCGGCCCAGGCTTCATCCCGGCCCACCAACGGCGAGGCAGCATACAACACCGTCAGAAGCTGACTATCCAGCCCATCCACCGCCAGCACCATGTCATCCCAGGTTGGCAATGCCTGCTGGTCGCGGATGATGCGTTCGATGCCTTGCTCGTGCGCCAGCAGCACATGGTCGAAGGCAACTTGCATGTTTTGCAGCGTGATCGACGGGTAATCGACGGGGATACGGCTATTTTTCAGAAGAGGGTTGTCCATGGTGCAACACCTTGCTCGTAGAGAAGAGCAGGCGAGCTTGCATGGCCGGCGTGCAGCAGGTGGCCTGACTATCTACCACCCGCTACCACCCGGGCACGGCGCCCGGGCGGCACGACGGCTTTATTCAGCCGGTTTCTTCAGCTTCGGGTTTGGGAAGAACTGCACCGTCTGTACCTTGGCCGGCGCGGCTTTCGGTTCCAGATGGTTGACCCGGGTACCGAGCTCCTTCGGCACCGACAAGCCCTGCTCGTTGAGGGTGTCGGTAAAGCCGCAGGCCACGCATTCGCGATGCGGCACGCCGTCTTCGTTCCACATCATCAGCTTGTCGGTCTCACTGCACGCCGGGCATACCGCCCCGGCAATGAAGCGTTTCTTGGTCTTGTTCACGGCTACCTCGCTCATGCTGCAGCGTCCTCGCTCAGGCCACTATGGCGCAGCAAGGCATCGATGGAAGGCTCACGGCCACGGAAGTCGACGAACAACTCCATAGGCTCGCGCGAACCACCGCGTGCCAGGATTGCCTCGCGGAAGGCACGGCCGGTTTCGGCGTTCAGCACGCCTTCTTCCTCGAAGCGCGAGAAGGCGTCAGCCGACAGCACTTCGGCCCACTTGTAGCTGTAATAGCCTGCCGCATAACCGCCAGCGAAGATGTGCGCAAAACTGTTGGGGAAGCGGTTGTACGCCGGTGGTCGCATGACCGATACCTCGTCGCGCACGCCTTCGAGCACCTGCAGCACACTGCGGCCGTCGCCATGGGTGGCATGCAGCTCGAAGTCGAACAGCGAGAACTCCAGCTGGCGCACCATCATCATGCCCGACTGGAAGTTCTTCGCCGCCAGCATCTTGTCCAACAGGTCCTGGGGCAAGGGAGCGCCGGTTTCGTAGTGGGCGGAAATCAGTGCCAGGCCTTCCGGCTCCCAGCACCAGTTTTCCATGAACTGGCTCGGCAGTTCCACCGCGTCCCAGGCCACGCCGTTAATGCCGGATACACCGGCATGCTCGATGCGGGTCAGCATGTGGTGCAGGCCGTGGCCGAACTCGTGGAACAAGGTGGTGACTTCATCGTGAGTCAACAGCGCCGGCTTGCCGGGTGCGGCCGGGGTGAAGTTGCACACCAGGTTGGCCACCGGGCTCTGCAACTGGCCGGCAGCTGTGCGGCGGCGGTCACGCGCGCCGTCCATCCAGGCGCCGCCACGCTTGTTGGCGCGGGCGTAGAGGTCGAAGAAGAAGCGGCCGACATGCTGGCCGTTTTCCTTGATCTCGAACAGGCGCACATCCGGGTGCCAGCTGTCGAAGCCCTTGAGTTCGGCGATCTCGATGCCATACAGGCGCTGCACGATGCTGAACAGGCCGCTCAGTACCTTATCGATCGGGAAGTAGGCGCGCAGGGCTTCCTGAGAAACGCTGTAACGCTGCTCACGCAGCTTCTCGCCGAAGTAGCCGGCGTCCCAGCTGGCCAGTTCAGGGCAGCCCTGCTCGGCGGCATAGGCCTTGAGCTGCTCCAGATCCTGGGCAGCGAACGGCTTGGAACGCTTGGCCAGGTCACGCAGGAAGCTCAGCACCTGGTCGCTGGACTCGGCCATCTTGGTGGCCAGGCTCAGCTCGGCGTAGTTCTTGTAGCCCAGCAGTTCGGCCAGTTCCTGGCGCAGACCGAGGATTTCCTGCATCACCGGGCCGTTGTCGAACTGGCCTGCATTCGGGCCCTGGTCCGAGGCACGGGTGCAGTATGCGGCGTAAAGCTCTTCGCGCAGAGCGCGGTCGCTGGCGTAGGTCATCACCGCGTAGTAGCTGGGGAATTCCAGGGTGATCAGCCAGCCGTCGAGGCCCTTGGCCTGGGCGGCGGCGGCCATCTGCGCCTTGGCCGAATCGGTCAGGCCGGCCAGCGCTGCTTCGTCGGTAACGTGCTTGGTCCAGGCCTGGGTGGCATCGAGCAGCTGGTTGGAGAAACGGCTGCCCAGCTCGCTGAGCTTGCTCTGCACTTCGGCGTAGCGCTGCTGTTTATCTGCCGGCAGGTCGATACCCGACAGGCGGAAGTCTCGCAGGGCGTGCTCGAGGATAGTCTTTTGCGCCACGTCGAAACCGGCGGCCTCGGGGCTGTCGATCAGCGCCTGGTAGGCTTCGAACAGCGCGCGGTTCTGGCCCAGTTCGGTAGAGTAGGCGCTCAGCGCCGGCAGGCACGACTCATAGGCTTCGCGCAGCTGCGCGCTGTTGCACACCGCATTGAGGTGGCTGACCGGGCTCCAGGCGGCGCCCAGGCGGTCGTTCAGTTCGTCCATGGCCAGCACCAGGCCAGCCCAGGTAGGGTTCTTGCCTTGCTTTTCGAGGATCTCGGCAATGGCTTTACGGTTGTCGGCCAGGATCGCTTCGATCGCCGGCAACACGTGTTCGGCACGGATTTGCGAGAAGGGCGGCAGATCGTAGGACTGCAGAAGCGGGTTGTTCGCACTCACGGTTTGGATACCTTGGCAGAAGAAACACTGCCCCATCTTAATTACAATCGACGCCGACCGCAGCAGGCAGCCTGCCTATCGGCACAGATGAGAGACGCTATCATGGCCATCCGAAGCTTCCAGCAACACACTCCGAAAGTTGGGCCCAGGGCCTTCGTCGACCGATCGGCGGTAGTGCTGGGCGACGTGGAAATCGGTGAAGACAGCTCCGTCTGGCCGTTGACCGTTATACGCGGCGACATGCACCGCATCCGCATCGGCGCGCGTACCAGCGTGCAGGACGGCAGCGTGCTGCACATCACCCATGCCGGCCCGTTCAACCCGGACGGCTTCCCGCTGATCATCGGTGACGAAGTGACCATCGGCCACAAGGTCATGCTGCATGGCTGCACCTTGGGCAACCGCATACTGGTCGGCATGGGCAGCACCATCATGGACGGCGCCATCGTCGAGGACGAAGTGATCATCGGCGCCGGTAGCCTGGTGCCGCCGGGCAAGCGCCTGGTCAGTGGCTACCTGTACATGGGCAGCCCGGTGAAGCAGGCCCGGCTGCTGAACGACCAGGAACACGCATTTTTCGCCTACAGCGCCAGTAACTACGTGAAGCTCAAGGACCAGCACCTGGCCGAAGGCTACGACCAACCGGAATGACCGCATTCGCGGGTAAACCCGCTGCCACAGGTATGGTGTCGGCCTGAGAGGCTCCGCTACCTGTGGGAGCGGGTTTACCCGCGAAGAAGGCCACGCAGCACTCAAGTGGAACTCAGTAAATGCACCAGCAAAACATCCTCTTCGACCTCGACGGCACCCTGACCGACCCGCGCCAGGGCATTACCCGCTCGATCCAGTATGCCCTGGCCAAACTGGGCATCGACGAGCCGGACCTGACCCGCCTCGAGCACTTCATCGGCCCGCCTCTGCTGCAGGCCTTCATGCAGTTCTACAGCTTCGACGAAGCCAAGGCATGGGATGCAGTGAACTTCTATCGGGAACGCTTCAGCGTCACCGGCCTGTACGAAAACCTGGTGTTCGAAGGTGTGCCGGAGCTGCTCGAGGCCCTGAACGGCCAGGGCCGCACCCTCTACATCGCCACCTCCAAGCCGTGGAAGTTCGCCCGTGAAATCGCCCGGCACTTCGCCTTCGACCACCACTTCAAGGTGATCTACGGCAGTGAACTGGATGGCACACGCACCAACAAGGTCGAGCTGATTCGCCACCTGCTTGATGAAGAAGGGCTGGACCCGGCGCATACACTGATGATCGGCGACCGCAAGCATGACCTGATCGGTGCGCGCAGCAATGGCTTGCAGGCGGTAGCGGTGGGGTACGGGTTTGGTAGCCAGGAAGAACTGATGGCGGAAGAGCCGGCCTACCATTTTGCTACCTTGGCCGAGATGCATCAGGCGTTTCTCAAGGCTTGATGGCCTTGGGGGCTGCTTTGCAGCCCATCGCGACACAAGGCCGCTCCTACAGGCGATCGCGTATCTTCTGTAGGCGCGGCCTTGCGTCGCGATGGGCCGCAAAGCGGCCCCAAAATCTCACCGGCTAACCATCAACCGCCGCAACGCCGCCTTCCGCTCTTCAATCGGCAACTGCCCCAACTGCTCGACCCGCTGATAAAACCGTGCCCAGTCCCCACCCACCTCACCGAACACCGCCGCAAACGCCGGTACCCACTGGTCATACAGCCCGAACGGCAGCAACTTGGCATTGCTCATCGGCCCATACATCCAGGCGTCATAGCGCTTGTCACCACCCCACTGGGCATCACGCACTTGCCGGTATTCCCGCCTAAGCCGCTCGAACTCCGCCTGCTTGGCCGTCCGCTTCTGCGCATCATCCAGAGGCCCGGCATAAATCGCCTGCAACCGCTCGCGGCTGGCCAGCACCAACCGGATGAACTGCTCACGCTGCTGCCCCTGCTCCCCACCAGAGGCAGCCAGGCCCCGCGCCACGCGCCATTGCCGGGTGCCTTCCTGCTCGACGAAGGAGGCAAACGACTCGTTGAACTCGGTGTCGTCCTGCACATAGAAGCGCTGGTGGGCCAGCTCATGGAAGATCAACGTGGCCAGGCGCTCGTCGCTCCAGCCCACCATCGACGACAGGATCGGGTCGTCGAACCAGCCCAGGGTCGAATAGGCCTCCACGCCGCCCACATACACATCCATGCCGTCCTGGCGCATCAACGCCGCCGCCCCACGCGCCGCGCCTTGCTGGTAATAGCCGCGATAGGCCACACATCCCGCGATCGGGAAGCAGTGCGTCACTGGCTGCAAAGACAGCTCGGGGGTGGCGAACACATTCCATACCACGTAGGACCTGCCAAGGTCGGCATACACCCGATAGCTGCGGTTATCCGGCAGTTTCAGTTGCTGGCTGGCAAATGCTCGCGCCTGCTTGGCATGCTCCAGGCGCGCGCGCAATTGCGGTGAAGTGGCCGGGTTGGCCACTACCTGCTCCAGCGGCTGACGTGCGCGTAGCAGCTGCCACTGGCCCTCGGCCAACTGCCCATAGTAGGCCGCGCTGCTGCAACCGTTCAGCAGGAGCACCGCTAGCAGGGGAACCAAACGGGTGAAAACAAGGTCGAGTGGCCCAGGGCCTGAGCGCTGCATAAGAATAAGTCGAAGCATCCGGGACTGTCTGACTCGCTCAAGGCCGATTCACTCCAAGACTATCTCGCCAAGGGGGCGTTTCGCCATGCGTGCACTGTTGGTCACCGGCTCACTGTTGCTGATATCCGCCTGTTCGACCTTGCCAGACCCCGACCCGAACCAGGCCTGGATCGACCTCACGCCCTACGACAACACCTCGCTGCACGCCGTGCAGGTAGATGAACGCGACTGGGCCGACAGCCGTTACTTCGAAGTACAGCCCGGCAGCCACGAGCTGACCGTGCGCTACCAGTTTCCGGTTACCCCCAGCAATATCGGCCCGGTCGAGGAGCCGTTGTGGCGGGATTGCCAGGTCAAGCTGACCTTCAAGGATTTCAGTGCCGGCCAGCGCTACCAGCTGCAGGCTGGCAGCATCGGTTTCCGCCCCTGGATCAAACTCTATGACCACCAGCAGAAACTGGTTGGGCAGGGTTTGCCTGCAGGCTGCCAGCGCACCTGAAACGCACAAACGGCGCTATGCTTGTAGCTTATAAGTCGCAAGTGGGAGTCTTGCCATGCGCCAGCCCATGATGCTGATCGCCCTCAGTGCATTGGGGGCTTGCGCCAGCCCCTTGCCGCCCGTCGACCCCAAGCAGGCCTGGGTCGACCTGTACACCATGACTCCCGGCAGGGTGATCATGGCCGACCGCCTCGACGGCAAGCGCCTGGAGGATGGCCGTTACTTCCAGGTGACGCCGGGCAAGCACGAACTGGTAGTGCGCTTCGATTACGAGATATATGGGGGCGGCCTCATGACCCAGCCCAGGGACCGTACCTGCTACCTGACCGTGCGCTTTGACAACTTCAAGGCCGGCGAACGCTATCGGCTGGAGGCACGGGCGCCGGTGATGGAGCCGCAGGTGCTGCTCTATGACGGCAACCGCAAGGTGGTGGTGAACGAGCCTAGCGAGGTGTTCTGCATTCCGTGATCGGGGCTGCGAATGGGCCGCAAAGCGGCCCCGCAATCCTGAACCTACCGATCATTCTTCTGATAAATGATCTTCTTGGTCCCACCATCGCAGGTCCCGACGACCATGTTCTGGTCCTTGACCTCGCTGTTGGGCACGATCTCCAGGGTGTAGGACGGAACACCCTGGGCCTGGATCTTGGCCTCGATCTCGGCTTTGAGCTCCTCGCACGGCTTGACCGCCGCCAGCGCAGATGTGGCGACCAAGGAAGCCAACACGGCGATTGCTACGCGAATCATGAAACGGCTCCTGAAAGGGCAGCGTGCTGCCGACGCTGTTTAGACTACAACAAACCGCCCTTATTGCACTGCTTCACCCCACCAGCGCCGCATCCAGGCTGATCTTCGCGTTCAGCACCTTGGACACCGGGCACCCAGCCTTGGCCTTGTCGGCAATCTCTAGGAACTGCGCTTCACTCGCCCCAGGCACCTTGGCCCTGAGCACCAGATGCACTGCGGTAATGGCAAAGCCATCAGCTTGCTTGTCGAGTGTCACTTCGGCAGCGGTGTCGATCCTGTCCGGGGTGAACCCCGCGTCGCCCAGCATCATCGACAGTGCCATCGAGAAGCAGCCAGCGTGCGCCGCGCCGATCAGCTCCTCCGGGTTGGTCCCGGGTGAGCCTTCGAAACGGGTATTGAAACCGTAGGGGTTCTGCTTGAGCGCGCCACTTTCAGTAGAAAGCAGGCCTTTGCCGTCCTTCAGGCCACCTTGCCAGATCGCCGATGCTGTCTTTTTCATGATGCCTCCTGGTCTCGGGTTACATGCTCATGGCTTCAGAGGTCAGCCGCCTACAGCAAGTTCAGAGCAATCGCACGGCAAGCATTGAATCCGTCGAATGTGCCCATACAGAGTTGTAAAGGCCTGTGGCCAAAAACCTTTGCGGAGGCTCCATGACGCAGCTGCGTGAACTGAAAATTTCCACCCTCGACCTGGTGCCGGTGCGCGCCGACGCCGGCCCGGCGCAGTCGCTGCGCAACTCGCTGGACCTGGCGCAGCACGTCGAACGCTTTGGTTACAACCGCTTCTGGGTTGCCGAGCACCACAACATGGACGGCATCGCCAGTTCGGCGACTTCGGTGCTGATCGGCTACCTGGCCGGGGGCACCTCGAGCATTCGCGTGGGCTCTGGCGGGGTCATGCTGCCCAACCACGCACCGCTGGTGATCGCCGAGCAGTTCGGCACCCTGGCCAGCCTGTACCCAGGGCGCATCGACCTGGGCCTGGGTCGCGCGCCGGGTTCCGATCAGATGACCGCCTACGCTCTGCGCCGCGACCGCGCCGGCGGCCCGGATGATTTCCCGGACGATGTCGAGGAACTGTCACGCTACCTCGGCCCGCGTACCGATGATCAAAAAGTGATCGCCGTGCCAGGGCACGACACCGACGTACCGATGTGGCTGCTCGGCTCCAGCCTGTTCAGCGCTCAATTGGCCGGCATGCGCGGCATGCCCTACGCTTTCGCCTCGCACTTTGCGCCGCGCTACATGCACGAGGCGATCCGCGTGTACCGCAACCACTTCAAGCCCTCGACAACGCTGGACAAGCCATACGTGATGCTGGGCATCCCCATGGTGGTGGCGGAAACCGACGAAAAGGCCGAATACCTGGCCACGTCCGTGTACCAGCGCATCCTCGCGCTGATTCGCGGGCAGAGCCTGATGCAGAAGCCGCCGGTGGAAAGCATGGATGGGCTGTGGCTGCCCCATGAGCGGGACGCGGTGGGCAGCTTCCTCGGCTTGGCGATGATTGGCAGCCCGCAGAAGGTGCGGGCCAAGGTGGAAGTGCTGCTGGAGCAGACCGGAGCAGATGAGCTGATCTTCACCTGTGATTTGTATGAGCATGCGGACCGGATTCGGTCCTATGAACTGTTGGCGCAGGCTCTCAAGAACGCGTGATCTTCTTCGCGGGTAAACCAGCTCCCACAGGTACGGCGTCGCTCTCAGGCCTGTGATATCCCTGTGGTAGCGGGGTTACCCGCGAAGAACCCAACCCGTTAACCGCGCCGGTACACAATCTCCTTGGTACCAGCCTCGCAGCTACCAATCACCTTGCCGGCCGGGTCGCCCTTGTCGACGATCTCCAACTTGTAGCCGGTAACCCCCTTGGCATCCAGCTTGGCCGCAATCTCTGCCTTGAGTTCCTCGCACGGCTTGCCCGCCGCCAGCGCACCACCGGCCAGGGTCATCAGGCCCAGCGCCAGAATCAGTTTGTTCATCACTCGCTTTCCTTGTGCAGATGACATCAGAAAGGGCGCCCGCCAAGGCGCCCTCTTCCTAAATACCCCATCATGTCGGGCTCATCCAGCCCGGCAATATGTCAGCTATTGGCGATACGGAAGCCGACCTTCAGCGTGACCTGGAAGTGCGCCGCCTTGTTGTCACGGATATGGCCACGGGTATCTATCACTTCGAACCACTCCAGGTGCTTGATGCTCTTGCCGGCTTCGGCCAGAGCATTGTTGATCGCCTCTTCGATGCTGGTGGTCGAAGACCCCACCAGTTCGATCTTCTTGTAGGTGTGATGATCGGTCATGAGCGCTCTCCTCGGATGATGGTGAGATTGAGCCTAGCAGTGCAGGCCTGGTTTACCTGCGAGCGGTCACTATTGGCGAAAGTTCGATCGCACTTTCCCGCGGGCCCAAGGTCGCAATCCTTACAGTCCATACTGCAAAGGAGAGTCAACATGCACCGCAATTCGCTGCGTAGAACGTCCCTGGAAAGCATGGAAGCGGAGATCGAGAGCCTTCTGAAAAGCCTGGAAAACCTCAAGCATGATGCGTCGGAGGAGTCCCAGAAATCGGTGAAGGCAATCCGCAGCAACGCCGAGAGCGCCCTTCGTCATTCGCGCCATCTGCTGAGCGATGCCTACGAGGAAGTGAAGCACCGCACCCGCCAGACCGGCATCGCCACCCGCGACTATGCCCAGGAACACCCGTACACCACCGCCGGCGTCGCCATTGGCGCGCTAGGCCTGCTGGCGGCGTACCTGATGTGCAAACGCAACTAAGCGCCCTGTCGCGCCAGTTCTGCCCTTAGCCACTGCGCCAACTGCTCGGCGCGCCCGTCCGCGGCGCGCCTGGGCACCCACAGCGCCAATGCCGCAGGGGTAGGTGAAAAGCCCCACGGCGCATTCAAACGGCCCGCCCGCAGGTCATCAGCGACCAGCGGCTGCGGCGCAATCGCCACACCCAACCCGGCCACCGCAGCTTCCAGCAGGTAATACAGGTGCTCGAAAGCCTGGCCATAGTGGAGGGTCGCCGGCTCCAACCCCTGTTCCAGTGCCCAGGTCGGCCAAGCCTGCGGACGCGAGGTGGTGTGCAGCAAGGCTTCGCCCAGCAAGGCCTTGGCCGGCGCGCCCCGCAAGCGCTCGAAACCGGCGAAATGCGGGCTGAGCACCGGCCCGATGCGCTCCTCGGCCAGTACATGCACCTGCATGTCCGACGGCCATGGCGGCTCGGCATACACCAGCAGCGCATCCAGCCCAGGCCGTCGCGGGTCCAGGTCACCTTCACCGGCCGACAGGTGCAAGCGTAGCTCTGGCAAATCTGCCTGCAACCGCCCCAACCGTGGGATGAACCAGCGCGCCAGCAGGCTGCCCGAGCAGCCCAGCACGAACGGCGCCTCGCTGACATCGTGGCTGAGCTCGGCGCACACGCTGCGCAGGCGATCGAAGGCTTCGCTACTGACATCGCGCAGGCGTACGCCGGCATCTGTGAGTTTGATGCCACGCCCGTCCTTCACGAACAGCGCGACACCGAGGTGCTCTTCAAGTACCTTGATCTGCCGGCTGACGGCGCCATGGGTGACGTGCAGCGCTTCGGCAGCCTGGCTGACGCTGTTTAGCCTTGCGGTCGCTTCGAAGGCCCGCAGGGCATTGAGGGGAGGGAGGTCGTGGGCCATTTTATCTGTGAGTTTTTCTGACAAGTTTGCGCAATCTTATCGGTTTTCAGCCGGGCTTGCCGTGGTTACAGTAAAGCCCATCACTCATTCATAACGCCCTGGAGCGCCCCATGACCCAGTCCCAATACCGCCCCGGCCCCGACGCCAACGGCCTGTTCGGCTCGTTCGGCGGCCGCTACGTGGCCGAGACCCTGATGCCACTGGTGCTGGACCTGGCCCGCGAATACGAAGCGGCCAAGGCAGACCCCAAGTTCCTCGAAGAGCTGGCCTACTTCCAGCGCGACTACATCGGCCGCCCCAACCCACTGTACTTCGCCGAGCGCCTGACCGAGCACTGCGGCGGCGCGAAGATCTTCTTCAAGCGTGAAGAACTCAACCACACCGGCGCGCACAAGGTGAACAACTGCATCGGCCAGGTGCTGCTGGCCAAGCGCATGGGCAAGAAGCGCCTGATCGCCGAAACCGGCGCCGGCATGCATGGCGTGGCCACCGCCACCGTCGCTGCCCGCTTCGGCCTGCCTTGTGTGATCTACATGGGCGCCACCGACATCGAGCGCCAGCAGGCCAACGTGTTCCGCATGAAGCTGCTGGGCGCCGAGATCGTCCCGGTCACCGCCGGCACTGGCACCCTCAAGGATGCCATGAACGAGGCCCTGCGCGACTGGGTCACCAATGTCGAAGACACCTTCTACCTGATCGGCACCGTGGCCGGCCCGCACCCGTACCCGGCCATGGTCCGCGACTTCCAGTCGATCATCGGCAAGGAAACCCGCGCCCAGTTGCAAGAGAAGGAAGGCCGCCTGCCAGACAGCCTGGTTGCGTGCGTCGGTGGCGGCTCCAACGCCATGGGCCTGTTCCATGAGTTCCTCGAAGAGCCAAGCGTGCAGATCATCGGCGTCGAAGCCGGTGGCCATGGCGTGCACACCGACAAGCACGCTGCCAGCCTGAACGGCGGTGTACCGGGCGTGCTGCACGGCAACCGCACCTACCTGCTGCAGGACGAAGACGGCCAGATCACCGACGCCCACTCGATTTCCGCCGGCCTGGACTACCCGGGCATCGGCCCGGAGCACGCCTACCTGCACGAAGTGAAGCGTGTCGAGTACGTCAGCATCACCGACGACGAAGCGCTGGATGCGTTCCACGCCACCTGCCGCCTGGAAGGCATCATCCCGGCCCTGGAAAGCTCCCACGCCCTGGCCGAGGCGATCAAGCGCGCACCGAAGCTGCCCAAGGACCACTTGATGGTCGTGTGCCTGTCGGGCCGCGGCGACAAAGACATGCAAACCGTCATGAACCACATGGCCGCCCAGGAGAAACAGGCATGAGCCGTCTTGAACAACGCTTCGCCGAGCTGAAGGCCGAAGGCCGCTCGGCACTGGTCACCTTCGTCACCGCGGGCGACCCGGGCTATGACGCCTCGCTGCAGATCCTCAAGGGCCTGCCGGCAGCCGGTGCCGACGTGATCGAGCTGGGCATGCCGTTCACCGACCCGATGGCCGACGGCGTGGCCATCCAGCTGGCCACCCTGCGTGCCCTGGAAGCTGGCCAGACCTTGGCCAAGACCCTGCAGATGGTTCGCGAATTCCGTGTGGATAACCAGGCCACACCGATCGTACTGATGGGTTACTACAACCCGATCCACCGCTTTGGCGTGGAAAAGTTCGTGGCCGAAGCCAAGCAAGCGGGTGTCGATGGCCTGATCATCGTCGACCTGCCACCCGAGCACGACGCCGAACTGGCGACCCCGGCCCAGGCTGCGGGTATCGACTTCATCCGCCTGACTACCCCTACCACCGACGACGTGCGCCTTCCGCGCGTGCTGGAGCGCAGCTCCGGGTTCGTCTACTACGTGTCGGTGGCCGGCGTGACCGGCGCCGGCTCGGCGACCACCGAGCACGTGACCCAAGCCATTGCCCGCCTGCGTCGGCATACCGATCTGCCGATCAGCGTTGGTTTTGGCATTCGTACACCGGAGCAGGCTGCGGCCATTGCCCGACTATCGGACGGCGTGGTGGTGGGCTCGGCGCTGGTCGACAAGATTGCCCAGGCCAATAGTGCCGAGCAGGCAGTCAAAGATGTATTGAGCCTGTGCTCGGCACTGGCTGAAGGAGTGCGCAGCGCCCGCCGTTGAACCGCGTCGCCTTCATCGCCGGCAAGCCAGCTCCCACAGGTACAGCGCTGCCCTCAGGCCCAGTGATATCCCTGTGGGAGCTGGCTTGCCGGC
>NZ_JBNRIJ010000005.1:82316-83370 GCF_053557675.1 Pseudomonas sp. XP1
GTACAGACTATGAAGATCTAGCCCCCAAACATCGACAGATCCAGCGGCCGCACAGCCCCCATCCAGATCGCATGGTCACGGTGGTCCGCCAGTTCATCCCCGGTCAGCGGGTGCATGAAAACCACCAACCCCTTCCGATACAACGCCAACCAAGGCAACACCACACCCACCACCTCCGGCCCGAACGCCAACTGGCAGCTCCAGTCCGGGTGCGGCCCCACCGGTTTCTGGTGCATGCGCCCCATGGTCACGGGGAACAAACGCGCCGCTTCCTCGCACAGTTCACGGGCCTGGTCCATGGTCGCTGCGTCGTAGTAAACATGGGCGTGGTAACCCTTGATCCTCTGCACGATAACTCCTGATTGCGGTCCAACCATCACCACCTGCAAAGGGAGTGATGCAGTGAAAAACGCCGAAACCCCAGTGTTCAAACTGGTCCTGTTCGGGCCTGAAAGCAGCCTGGGCAACGCCCTGATGGTAGAGCTGCTGTCGCGCCAGCACGAAGTCACCGCCGTGGTCGACGACCTCAACCGCCACGCGCCGCGCCCCGGCCTGCATTTCAAGATAGGCGGGCTGGGCGATGCCGACCAGGCGGAGCAGGGCGCGGCAGGCGGGTCAGCAGTAATTGCCTTGTTGTCGACACTGGCACCGGGCGATTTGCCCGGGCAAGCCCGCATGAGCGAGGCGCTGGTGGCGGGGCTGAAGCGTACGACTATACGCCGGCTGTTGCTGGTGGGCGATTTCGATGTGCTGGATGAGCCGGGCAAGTACAGCGAGACAGAGCGGGAGTGTGTGGACCAGGTGGTGGACGGGTTACAGCGCAGTGCGTTGCACTGGACGCTGATCAATGCCCCACAGGAACTGGCCGGGTTGGGGATGGAGCATTTTCGCAGCACTGAAGGTACGCTGGAGCCGGGGTTGGCCGAGCCGTTGCGGCACCTGGCCAGGGTCGCGGCAGGGATGGTGGATATGCTGGAGCTGGATTTGCACCGGGGCGAGCATCTGAACTTCGTGGTCTAGATTGCCGGGGCTGCTGTGCAGCCCATCGCCGGGG
>NZ_JBNRIJ010000005.1:83519-88684 GCF_053557675.1 Pseudomonas sp. XP1
CCACGCCGCTTACGCGGCGGCAGCACGACGTAATACCCGCGCTCCGAACGCAAACTCCCCTCCAGCGGCCGGCACAGCAACCCCTGCTCGACCAACCCATCTACCAAATGCCCCCAGCCAATCGCCACCCCTTGCCCGGCAATCGCCGCCTGGATCAGCAACGTATAGTTATCAAACCGCAACTGCCCGGCCGGCGGCGGGCTGGCCACACCAAACCCGCGAAACACCCCCGACCAGTCAAACCAACGGCTAGCCTGCTCGCCCTTCAAGTGGAGCAAGGGCAATCGTTGCAAAGCCAGGGCTGACAAGGCTTTGCCGTGAATCAACCGGGGGCTGCACACCGGGAAAACCTCCTCATCGAACAGCCAGCGGCTCTCGCCCTGGTGAAAACGCCCGTCACCAAACAGCACCGCCACATCGATGTCCGGTCGCAACATGCCCTGGCTGCGCTCACCGGTTACCAGGCTCACATCCACCTGTGGATAAGCCTCGTGAAAACGCTGCAGCCGTGGCATCAGCCAGAACGCTGCAAAGGCGAAGTCGGTAGCCACCTGCAGCACTTCGCGCTGGCCGCGCCCACTGGCCTGGGCAATGCCGTCCTCCATGGCCTGCAGGCCCTGATGCACCTGTTCGAACAGCACCTGGCCAGCCTCGGTCAGCTCGATACCCCGATAAATGCGGTCGAACAGGCGCGTGCCCAACTGTGCCTCCAGCCGTTTGACTTGCTGACTCACCGCCGGCTGCGTGGTGCCCAGCTCCAGCGCCGCGGCGGTAAAGCCGCGCAAGCGTGCGGCGGCCTCGAACACGCGCAAGGTATCCAGCGACAGCTCGGCAAGGTGATCAAACATTAGCGTGGCTAATCCCAGTCATTGCCCGCCATGGGCTTTACCCATGTTATCCACAGTCGCATCTTGATAGGCAAGCGGTTCGCATAACCCTCAACGATGGAAGCCACCATGACGCGCCCGAATATCCTGTTCATCATGGCCGACCAGATGGCCGCGCCCTTGCTGCCGATCTACGCCTCTTCGCCGATCCAGATGCCGCACCTTAGCCGCCTTGCCGAACAGGCGGTGGTGTTCGACTCGGCCTACTGCAACAGCCCGTTGTGCGCGCCGTCGCGCTTCACTCTGGTCAGCGGCCAGTTGCCCAGTCGCATCGGCGCCTACGACAACGCCGCCGACTTCCCCGCCGACGTGCCGACCTACGCCCATTACCTGCGCCGCCTGGGTTACCGCACAGCGCTGTCGGGCAAGATGCACTTCTGCGGCCCGGACCAGTTGCATGGCTACGAAGAACGCCTTACCAGCGATATCTACCCGACCGATTACGGCTGGGCGGTGAACTGGGATGAACCGGACGTGCGCCCGAGCTGGTATCACAACATGTCCTCGGTGCTGCAGGCCGGCCCATGCGTGCGCACCAACCAGCTGGATTTCGACGATGAAGTGGTGTTCAAGGCGCGCCAGTACCTGTACGACCATGTGCGTGAAAACGATGGCCGACCCTTCTGCCTGACCGTGTCGATGACCCACCCGCACGACCCGTACACCATCCCCAGGCGCTACTGGGACCGCTACGAGGGTATGGATATCCCCATGCCCCGCAACGAGTTCGGCCAGGCAGAACTCGACCCCCACTCGCAACGCCTGCTGAAGGTCTACGACCTGTGGAACAAACCGCTGCCTGTGGACAAAATTCGTGACGCCCGCCGTGCCTACTTTGGCGCCTGCAGCTACATCGACGACAACATCGGCCTGCTGCTGCAGACCCTGGAGGAATGCAACCTGGCCGACGACACCCTGATCGTCTTCTCCGGCGACCACGGCGACATGCTTGGCGAGCGTGGCCTCTGGTACAAGATGCACTGGTTCGAGATGTCGGCACGGGTGCCGTTGCTGGTACACGCGCCAATGCGCTTCGCGCCAGCCCGGGTCAGCGCCTCGGTATCTACCTGCGACCTGCTGCCAACCCTGGTAGAGCTGGCTGGCGGGGCTGTGGATAACCACCTGCACCTGGATGGCCGCTCACTGGTCGGCCACCTGCAAGGGCAGGGCGGCCATGACGAAGTGATTGGCGAATACATGGCCGAAGGCACCGTCGGCCCTCTGATGATGATCCGCCGGGGCCCGTACAAGTTCGTGTACAGCGAAGACGACCCATGCCTACTCTATGACCTGAGCCGCGACCCGCACGAGCGGGAGAATCTCACCGGCAGCCCGGAACACCAGGCGCTGCTGCAGGCATTTGTCGATGAAGCACAGCAACGTTGGGATATCCCCAGCCTGCGCCAGCAGGTTCTTGCCAGCCAGCGGCGGCGCCGCCTGGTGGCCGAGGCGCTGGCCATCGGCAAGCTGAAAAGCTGGGACCACCAACCGCTGGTGGATGCCAGTCAACAGTACATGCGCAACCACATAGATCTCGACGACCTCGAGCGCAAGGCACGTTATCCACAGCCCGCCCCCCTGGATTGAGAAGAGAGGCCGCCATGCACAAGTTCTCTGCAGCCGTGTTCGTCCTGGCCCTGAGCCTGGGTACCGCCACAGCCTACGCCGCCGACAGCGACGCGCAATGCACCACCGTGAAGATGGCCGACCCCGGCTGGAGCGACATCGCCACGACCAACGCCTTGGCCCGCCTGCTTCTGGAAAGCCTGGGCTACCGGGTGAAAATCGACAGCCTGGCCGTGCCAATCATCTACGGTGGCCTCAAGGATGGCCGCGTCGATGCCTTCCTCGGCAACTGGATGCCGGCGCAGCAGGGCTTTCATGACAAATTCATCGAAAATGGCGATGTGCAGCAGCTTTCACGCAACCTGGAAGGAACCGAGTTCACCCTGGCGGTGCCCGACTATGTGTGGAATGCCGGGGTGAAGGATTTCGCCGACTTGCAGAAACACGCCGACCAGTTCGACAAGAAGCTGTACGGGATCGGTTCCGGGGCACCGGCCAACCTGTCGTTGAAGGAAATCATCGACAAGAATGAATTCAACCTCGGCCAGTGGAAGCTGGTGGAGTCCAGCGAGCAGGCGATGCTGGCGCAGGTCGACCGAGCGGTGAAGAAACAACAGTTCATCACCTTCCTCGGCTGGACCCCGCACCCGATGAACGTGAAGCTGAAGATGCATTACCTGAGCGGTGGGGAGAAGTGGTTTGGCAGCAAGGGCGAGGTGTATACCCTGACCCGCAAGGGTTATCCACAAGCCTGCCCGAATGCGGCCAAGCTGCTGGGTAACCTGAAGTTCACGCTGGACATGGAAAACACCATCATGGCCGAAGTTGTGGACAAGAAGATCAGCTTCGATGATGCGGCCAAGGCTTGGCTTAAGGCGCACCCCGAGTTGCTGGAAGGGTGGTTGGCCGGGGTGACGACCAAGGCCGATGGCAATGCGCTGGAGGCCGTCAAAGCCAAACTGTAACCTCACAAGCAAACCTCTATCCCTGTGGGAGCGGGCATGCCCGCGAACACCGGCGAAGCCGGTGCCATCCACCGCGGCGGCTTCTTCGCGGGCGCGCCCGCTCCCACAGGGATTGGTGAAACAGTAAGGAATGTGGATAACCCATGCATCGCCTCACTCACCTGCTGCCCTTCCTCTCATGGCTCCCCCGCCAATCGGGCCGCAGCCTGCGCCAGGACCTGCTGGTAGGCCTGAGCGGTGCAATCCTCGCTCTGCCGCAATCCATCGCCTACGCCCTGATCGCCGGCCTGCCTGCCGAATACGGCCTGTACGCCGCCATTGTGCCAGTACTGATCGCCTGCCTGTGGGGCTCGTCCTGGCACCTGATTTGCGGCCCGACCGCTGCCATTTCCATCGTGCTCTACGCCAGCATCAGCCCGCTGGCCGTGGCCGGCAGCGCCGACTATGTCACCTTGGTGCTGCTGCTGACCTTCCTCGGCGGCATCTTCCAGTTGCTGCTGGGGCTTTTGCGCTTCGGCGCACTGGTCAATTTCGTCTCCCATTCCGTGGTGCTCGGCTTCACCCTGGGCGCCGCTGTCGTCATTGCCCTGGGCCAGTTGCCCAACCTGCTGGGCATGGACCTGCCAAGCCAAGCCACGGCGTTGAAGACCGTGCAGGACCTGGCCAGCCATGCTGGCGAGGTCGACCTGCCTTCCTTGATTCTGGGCCTAGCCACAGTGGTGATCGGCGTAAGCTTCAAGCTCTGGCGCCCACGCTGGCCCAGCCTGTTGATAAGCCTGATTTTGGTGAGCCTGCTGGCCTGGCTGCTGCCTGGGTTCTTTAGCCATGTGCCGCGTGTGCCCGCATTCACCGGCCAGCTGCCTCCCTTCAGCCCGCTGCCCTTGCTGGATGTGGAACTGATCCTGCGCCTGCTGCCCAGCGCCGTGGCGGTGGGCATGCTCGGGCTGGTCACCAGCCTGTCGATCGCCCGCTCGTTGTCAGCACGTTCGGAGCAGTTGATCGACGCAGACCAGGAAATACGCGCACAGGGCCTGTCGAACATCGTCGGTGCGTTTTTCTCCGGGTACCTGTCTTCCGGCTCCTTCACCCGCTCCGGGCTGAGCTACGACGCCGGCGCACGCTCGCCCATGGCCGGGGTATTCTCGGCGCTGTGGGTGGCGGTGTTCGCCGTTGCCGGAGCCGGGCTGATCGCGCACCTGCCGATTCCGGCCATGGCCGGCAGCATCCTATTGATCTGCTGGGGATTGGTGGACCACCGGGGGATTCGCGCGCTGTTCCGGGTGAGCCGCTCGGAGTTTCTGGTAATGGCACTGACGGCGGCGGCGACCTTGTTGCTGGAATTGCAGACGGCGATCTATGCCGGGGTGCTGGCGTCTCTGTTCTTCTATCTGAAACGCACCTCACGGCCACGGGTGCAGCAGAGCCGTGAAGGGGAGGCGGATGTGCTACGGGTGGGTGGATCGATCTTCTTTGGTGCGGCGCACTACCTGCAGGTGCGCTTGCAGCGCTGCCAGGGGCCGCATGTGGTGATCGATGCGCGGCAGGTGAACTTCATCGATTACTCGGGTGTGGATATGTTGCACCGCGAGGCGCGGCGGTTGCGGCGGGCGGGGGGGAGCTTGACCCTGCACCGAGCCAGGCCGCAGGTGATCGAGGAATTGCAGAAGCTGGATGGGGTGGAGTTGTGCCCGATCCGGTTTGAGGAGTGAGACTGAGATATTGGGGCTGCTTTGCAGCCCATCGCCGG